>JAFUVM010000141.1 GCA_017483665.1 Bacteroidaceae bacterium | reverse complement strand
TCTGCCAGGATGTCGTCTGTCAGCGACTGGGGCACCTCGAACTGCTCTTTGAAGCGGGCAAAGTCGGGGTAGTCCTTCTTCAGCTGCTGGCGATGGTTGTCAACGAAGCGCAGGTTTTGCTGGATGACGATACCCTTGGCGGCCAGCTGACGGTGCAAAGAGGTATAGCGCGTGGTGTCGAGCGGTACGAAATAGTCGGGCATGATGCCTCCTCCGCCGTAGACGGTGCGCTGGCGGTGCAGGGTCTTGAACTTCAGCGAGTCGGCAAAGTGGATGCTGTCCTGATTGGTCAGCTCACCTTTCCTGAGGCGATTCACGACGTCCATGGCATAGTCCTTCTGGTTGCCTTTCTCGTAGGGCTTCTGTATGCAGCGTCCCGAGGGCGTGTAGTAATGGGCAATGGTCAGGCGTATCATCGAGCCGTCAGGCAGGTCGATGGGACGCTGGACGAGCCCCTTGCCGAAGGTGCGCCGCCCGACGACGTAGCCACGGTCCTGGTCTTGCACGGCTCCGGTTACAATCTCTGCCGCCGAGGCGGTATATTCATCGACGAGCACCACAATCTTGCCTTTCCTGAATTGTCCCTCACCAAGAGCGCGGTACTCCTGGCGGGGGATACGGCGTCCTTCAGTATAGACAATCAGCTCATCCTTGTTCAGCAGCTCGTTGGAGATGTTGACGGCTGCCTGCAAGTAGCCCCCGCCATTCTCCTGCAAGTCGAGGATCAGGTCATTCATGCCTTGCCGGGAGAGCGCCTGTAGAGCCTCGCAAAACTCCTGGTGGGTGGTAGCGCCGAAATTGCCGATGCGGATATAGCCGATGCCCGGTCGAATCATGTAAGCCGCATCTACCGTCTTGACGGGAATCTTGTCGCGGACGACAGTAAACGTCAGCCGGTCCTTGATGCCGGAGCGGACAACGCCTAAAACGACTTTCGTGTCCTTGGGGCCACGCAGGCGGCGCATGAGTTCCTCCTTTGACATCTTGACACCGGCAATGGCGGTGTCGTTGACAGAGACGATACGGTCGCCGGCAATGATGCCTACCTTCTCGGAGGGGCCGTTGGTGACGGGCTGAATGACCATCAGTGTGTCGTCAATCATGTTGAACTGCACGCCGATGCCCTCAAAGTTGCCGTTCAGCGGCTCGTTCATCTGCTTTACCTCCTTGGCATCGGAGTAGGTGGAATGAGGGTCCAGCTTCTCCAGCATGCCGCGGATGGCATCCTCTACCAGCTTGTTCTCATCGACGGAGTCGACGTATAGTTGGGTGGTGGCATATTCGGCAATCTGCAACTTGCGCAGGGCGTCGCTAATCTGTGCCGAGACGGCGAGGGGAAGCAGCTGTAGTGCAGCTGCACACAGGATGGTTTTCACTGTCATTTTATTCATATTGGTCTTCTTCGGGGCGGTCTTCCTCGATGACGAGGTTGTCAATGATGAAGTTCTGGCGCTCCATCGTGTTTTTGCCCATATAGTATTCCAAAAGTTTCTGCACCTGGTCGGTCTTGTGCAGTGTCACCTGCTCCAGACGGATGTCGGGGCCGATGAAGCCCGCGAACTCTTCGGGCGAAATCTCGCCGAGACCTTTGAAGCGGGTGATTTCCGGGTCGGGACCCAAGTCGCTGATAGCCTTTACACGCTCTTCTTCGCTGTAGCAGTAGCGGGTGATGAAGTCGCTCTTCTTCTGGGCGTTAGCAGCCTGAGCTTTCGCATCCTCATCGGCCAGGACCTGCTTGTTCTTGATTTTCGTGCGGCGGTTACGGACGCGGAAAAGCGGAGTCTGCAAGACGTAGACATGACCCTTCTTGATGAGCTCAGGGAAGAACTGCAAGAAGAAGGTGATGATGAGCAGGCGTATGTGCATGCCGTCAACATCGGCATCGGTGGCTACTATTACCTTATTATAACGCAGCGTGTCAAGTCCCTCCTCAATGTCGAGGGCGGCCTGTAGCAAGTTGAACTCCTCGTTCTCATAGACCACCTTCTTCGTCAGTCCGAACGTGTTCAGCGGCTTTCCCCTGAGCGAGAACACCGCCTGTGTGTTCACGTCGCGGCTCTTGGTGATGCTGCCGCTGGCGGAGTCACCCTCGGTAATGAAGATGCACGACTCCTCCTTGCGGATGTCCTTGACGTCGCTCAGGTGTATGCGGCAGTCGCGCAGCTTGCGGTTGTGCAGGTTGGCTTTCTTGGCACGTTCACGGGCCAGCTTCGTCACACCGGCCATCGCCTTGCGGTCGCGTTCGCTCTCCTTGATCTTGCTTTCCAGCACCTCGACCACCTCGCCGTGTATGTGCAGATAGTTGTCCACCTGCTGCTTGATGAAGTCGCCCACGTACTTGTTGATGGTCTCACCGTCGGGAGCCATCTGCGTGGAGCCTAACTTGATTTTCGTCTGACTCTCGAAGACGGGCTCCTCCACATTGATGGCTATGGCAGCCACGATGCCCGTGCGGATGTCGCCATACTCGTACTTGCCAAAGAACTCCTTGATGGTGCGGGCAATGTGCTCTTTGAAAGCACTCTGATGGGTGCCGCCCTGCGTGGTGTGCTGGCCGTTGACGAAAGAGTAGTACTCCTCGCCGTACTGGTTGGCGTGTGTGAAGGCAATCTCAATATCCTCGCCCTGCAAGTGGATGATGGGGTAGAGTGCCTCGGTGGTCATGCGATCCTTCAGCAAGTCTTCCAGACCGTGGCGCGACAGGATGCGCCGACCGTTGTACATGATGGTCAGTCCCGTGTTCAGGTACGTATAGTTGCGCAGCATGTTCTCCACAATCTCGTCGTGGAACTGGTAGTCCTTGAACAGCTTGGGGTCGGCGTCAGGCTCAAAGTAGATGTACGTGCCATTCTCGTCCTGCGTGTCCTCTGTGGTGTCGCTTACGAGCTTGCCCAGCTCGAAGGTCGCCTTCCTGACCTTGCCGTCGCGGTAGGAGCGTACCTCGAAATGCGAACTCAGGGCGTTGACGGCTTTCACGCCGACGCCATTCAGTCCGATGGACTTCTTGAATGCTTTCGAGTCGTATTTGCCGCCAGTGTTCAGCACCGATACGGCCTCAATCATCTTTCCCTGTGGGATGCCGCGGCCATAGTCGCGAACGCTGACACGCAGGTTGTCCTCGACCGTAATCTCTATGCGGTCGCCGGCGTGCATCTTGAATTCGTCAATGCTGTTGTCTATCACTTCCTTCAGCAGCACGTAGATGCCGTCTTCGGGCAGTGAGCCGTCGCCTAAGCGGCCGATGTACATGCCGGGGCGCAGGCGAATGTGCTCCGTGCCGG
>JAFUVM010000140.1 GCA_017483665.1 Bacteroidaceae bacterium | reverse complement strand
CATCATCGCCCTGCTGCCTGCATTGCTCGTATCGTTCTGGTTCTTCGGCATTGGCTCAGCCATTGTCTGTGCAACGAGCGTCGTGGCCTGTGTCTTCTTCGAGTGGGCCATCAATAAATACATCCTTAAGAACGAGCGTAACACCATCATGGACGGTTCGGCAGCCCTGACGGGTCTGCTGCTCGGCATGAACCTGCCCTCCAACCTGCCTATCTGGATTATCATCATTGGTGCGTTGTTCGCCATCGGTGTGGCCAAGATGACATTTGGTGGACTGGGTAACAACCTCTTCAATCCTGCACTGGTAGGTCGTTGTGCCTTGCTCGTGGCCTTCCCTGCTCAGATGACAACTTGGCCGAAAATAGGACAACACTGGTCTTATCTGGACGCAGAGACGGGTGCTACGCCGCTGACTATCATGCAGGATGCCATCAAACATGGCGACGCTTCTATTCTTGACCAACTGCCCTCGTCGCTCGACCTGTTCCTCGGTAACCATCCTGATGGTGCTGGTGCGATGGGTGAGATCTGTGCACTGGCTCTGCTGTTGGGTCTGGCCTACATGCTTTGGAAGAAGATTATTACGTGGCATATTCCCGTCAGCATCATTGCTACGGTATTTGTGTTCAGCGGACTGTGTCGTCTGGCAAGTCCTGCCTATGCGGATCCTATCAGCGTCATCTTCTCGGGTGGTCTGATGCTGGGCGCCATCTTTATGGCTACCGACTACGTCACCTCGCCGATGACAGCCAAGGGTCAGCTTATCTATGGTGTATGCATCGGTTTTCTGACGGTGGTTATCCGTAACTGGGGTGCCTATCCTGAGGGTATGTCGTTTGCCATTCTGATTATGAATGCGTTCACACCGCTCATCAACACTTATATTAAACCAAAACGTTTCGGGGAGGTCGCAAAATGAAGAAGCTTGAATCATCATTACTGAATCTGACACTGGTGCTCACGTTGGTAGCAGTCGTCATGGGTGGCATCCTCGCCTTTGTGAACCATCTTACGGAAGGTCCTATTCAGGAACAGAAAGACAAAGCGCTGGCAGATGGCATCAAGGCTGTCATGGTTTGCAACGATTTAGTCGTTGCTGAGCCTGTAGAGGTCAAGCAGACTGTTGATGGCAAGGAGCACACCTTTATTATATATAATGTGAAGGACGCTCAGGGTAAGGATCTTGGTGCTGCCGTTCAGTCTGTTACTATGGGCTTTGGCGGCGACTTGAAAGTGCTCGTTGGTTTTGATTCTGAGGGAAGCATCCTCGGATATACTCTGTTGGAGCATGCTGAGACACCAGGCTTGGGTGCCAAGGCAGACCAGTGGTTCCAGAGGGGTCAGAAGGGTGACATCATCGGTAAGTCGCCTGCTGAACCGCTAACCGTTTCGAAAGATGGTGGACAGGTGGATGCTATTACCGCTTCTACCATCACCTCGCGTGCCTTCTTGAAGGCTGTCAACAATGCTTACAACGCATACAAAGTTACGCCGACTGACGGTGAGACTGGTGCAACAACTAAAGAAAAGGAGGAATAAGATATGAACGCAATACAAATCATCAAAAACGGCATCGTCAAGGAGAACCCCACGTTCGTCCTGATGCTGGGTATGTGTCCTACGCTGGCCACTACCACCTCTGCCATGAACGGTATGTCGATGGGTCTGGCAACGATGGCCGTGCTCATCTGCACCAACTTTGTCATTAGCTGCCTCAAGAGCATTACGCCTGACAAGGTACGCATCCCCGTGTTCATCGTGGTCATTGCCGCCTTTGTCACCATGCTGCAGCTCGTCATCAAGGCCTTCCTGCCCGACATCGACGCGGCTCTCGGCCTGTTCATCCCGCTGATTGTCGTCAACTGTATCATCCTCGGTCGTGCGGAGGCTTTTGCCGCCAAGAACTCTCCCGTGGCTTCGCTGTTCGACGGCATTGGTATCGGCCTCGGCTTCACCATAGGCTTGACGCTGCTTGGCATCTGCCGCGAGATCCTCGGTTCGGGTTCTGTCTTCGGACTCACCCTGCTGCCCGAGACCTACAACATCCTGCTCTTCGTGCTGCCTCCGGGTGCATTCATCATGCTGGGATTCCTCATTGCTATTGTTAACAAAATTAGAGGTTAAGAGTTATGGAGTATATATTGATTTTCATTAGCGCGATATTCGTCAACAATATCATTCTGTCGCAGTTCCTCGGTATCTGTCCGTTCCTCGGCGTATCGAAGAAGATAGACACCTCACTGGGCATGTCCGCAGCCGTAGCCTTCGTGCTCACGCTGGCTACCATCGTGACCTGGTGTGTCCAGAAGTTCGTACTCGACGCCTTTGGCTTGCAGTATTTGCAGACCATAGCCTTCATCCTCGTCATTGCTGCCCTCGTGCAGATGGTCGAGATTGTACTGAAGAAGGTGTCGCCCGCACTCTATCAGGCCCTAGGCATCTTCCTGCCCCTGATTACCACCAACTGCGCCGTGCTCGGCGTAGCCATTCTGGTCATTCAGAAGGACTTCAACCTGTTGCAGTCGGTCGTCTATGCCTTCTCGACGGCTTTGGGCTTCGGCCTGGCACTCACCGTTTTTGCCGGTATGCGTGAGCAGCTGGAGCTGGTCACCGTCCCCAAGGGTATGCGTGGCATGGCCATCGTCATGCTCTCTGCCGGTCTGCTCTCGCTGGCCTTCATGGGCTTCTCGGGTGTCGACGGCGGTCTGCGCGTCCTCTTCGGACTCGACTAAGTTGTCAGAGAATATCATGCAAGAAAAAAGCCTCCCAGTTCGGGAGGCTTTTGCTTTGAGGTGCCTGGCGGATTCGAACCGCCGTAGACGGTTTTGCAGACCGTTGACTAAGCCACTCATCCAAGGCACCAACCGTAAACAAAATTATTCTTTTTTGCTGTAAGCGGGTGCAAAGTTAACACTTTTCTTTCGAATTGCCAAACTTTTTGCAGTTTTTTTTCAGGGCACAGTCCTTACACGGGTCCGTATCGGGTTGTAAAGCATTGTATATACGCCACGAGGTATACCCTGTGGCCGCTATCAGAATCACTATGACAACCAACAACTGCATCTTACGAGCGTAGCTTGCGGAGGAGCACTTTGTTGATGGCCTGGATACGGCGTCCGCCCTTCTCCAGGTCCTTGCCAATGTCCTCGCGTACATTATTTATATTATTAAAGAAGTCGCTGAAGGCGTTAAGCACCTGGTTAGGCTGGGCCTTGTCCTCTGTTGCCTCGGGGTTGGTGACAATGCGTATGCCCATGTGCTCCATGTGTACGTCAATGTCGTTGTTCGTCATGATGGGGTCGCCGTCGTAGTGGATGGCCCCGGGCTCCTGACGGTGTATGGTGAGGTGCCGTGTGCGGAACGTCTTGATCTTCGAGTTGTTGCCCAGCGTCTTCATAAACAGGTCGGCGGCAATCTGGGGCGCGTCCAGCACGTCAAAGGGCTCCATGATGATGACGTCCATCTCGCCGTCCTTCATCGTCGCGCCGGGGGCTATGTAGGCGTTGTTGCCGTATTGCGAGGCGTTGGCGCAGGCAATGAGGAAGGCCTTGTAGCGCATGGTGCCGCTCTCGTCAACTATCTCGTAGGTCTCGGGCTTGTACTTCAGTCCCTCCTTCAGCACGTTCTCGACGTAGGTGATGGGACCGCGCTTGCCGGCTTCGGCAAACTTCAGCGAGATAAAGGCGTCGAACCCCATGCCGCAGGTGCAGAAGAAAGGCTGGCCGTTGATGACGCCATAGTCGAAAGCCTCCACCTGGCACTGATTGATGATGCCGACGGCCTTTCTTATGTCGATGGGGATACATAGGTGGCGGGCCAGGCCGTTGCCCGAACCGCAGGGCACGATGCCCAGCGCCGTTTGGGTGTGCACCAGCGAGCGGGCCACCTCGTTCACTGTGCCGTCTCCGCCTACGGCTACGACAACGTCCGTGCCCTTGGCGACACAGGCTTGCGCCAGTTCGGCGGCATGACCGCGATAGGCCGTGTAGACCACTTCATAGTCGAAACGCTCTTTGTCCAGTGTTTCCGCTACGATGGCAGGCAGCTCCTCCTTGCTTTGGGTGCCCGATATGGGGTTTACGATGAACGTTATATGTCGTGTTGTATTCATTGTCGGTGCAAAAATACAAAATAATGTTGAATTTGAAAAGCATTTTTGGATGATTAACGCAGTTCGCCCCATAAATAAAGGCATTTGAGCGCAAAATAGGTAAAATTCGCAAAGTGGCATTAAGCAAATCGAGGCGAATTGCGGAACGAGTTAGGTTTCTTATTCGTAACCCAGATAGGACTGATTCTGAAAGTTAAACTTTCTTAACGACCTACGCAATTCGTGACATATCACGGCAGTTCAAACCACTTTAACACTTCCCGTTCCAACTTCCGAAATTTGACGTGATTTGCGTAGCAATTTATTCCCAGAAAGGTATTACTTTTGCAGCCCGAATTTTAAAACTGAGTTAGAAAGAATGAGAAGAGCAACGTTTTCTGTTTTGTTCTACGCGAACAAGAGTAAGGTAAAGGACGGCAT
>JAFUVM010000139.1 GCA_017483665.1 Bacteroidaceae bacterium | reverse complement strand
CGTCCAATGATTCCCAACCGTCTGGCTGGCAACTGGATAACTTTGCCCACCGATACGCTTCGAATATACTTTGACCTTTGCATCATCAAGTATTTCTTGAATATCATTTCGCCGAACAACGATATGAAGGCAAAGATTGATGCTTTGCTCTCCGCTTATCCATCCATTGATACAAGTGCAATGGGCTTCCCCCGTGGGTGGGAGAATGAACCGCTGTGGTAATATACTCCCTAATACACCTTCTGTGGAGGATGAAATTCCGAAAGAAGATAGTCTAACGGAATGGCTTCCTCTCTAATTTATGAATTAATAGAAGTTTCCTTTTGTGTGTCGCGAAACAGGTGTTGCAAGTGTTGCAGTCAGCTGTCATCGGGGAGAGCCTTTGGTTTTGAGCGATTATGATTTCTTTTTGATAATGATGCAATACCAAAATCTTGAGTCCTCTTTCATTTTTGCACGAAATAATTTTGTTATTTGGATTAACCTTCGTATCTTTGTCACCGAATGGGCAAGAATACCTCAGCGGAGGTGCCCAGTTCAAATCTTATCGTAAAATATAGCGTTTGCTGTTTATTCGAATGTTCGAGAAACTTGGCGGTTGACAGAACAAATTGCGGATGGATAGAAAGCGGGCGTTCACGTATAGGCGTGGACGTTCAGCTCCGTCCTCGCAATTTAGGTTCCGCCAAGTACCTTCGAACATAGGATGTGAGACTTCGTCCACGTTTTTGTTGGTACTTGGCGGGAATTTCGTATAAAAAAGCAACGCATAAACGAATAACGCTTATGCAAGCTAACAACGACAATCCCGTATTGAACAATCCATACGAGGAGCCAAAGTACTACTATGATACCGACATGAACGGTAACATAGACTATCAAACAATTATTAACGGACGACGTCCGTTTGGCTATGACGTGAACATCGTGCCAGGGAAGCGAGGAGACCGCACCCTTTTCTCGCAAGGCGACTTCGTGTCTGTCGACCCCAATGCGGAGTTCATCAACACCATCCGCAGTGAAGTGAAGGCTTGGCGCAAAGCAGGCTACCCCAAGGCTTCGCGCATCACAAAAGAACTGCTCGACTTCTGGTTCAACAACAAGGATCGTAAGGCAAACCTCAGTCTGTTCTTCTGTCAGCGCGAGGCGGTAGAGACGGCAGTCTGGCTAAATGAGATTGCAGAGCGCGACCCCAATACAGGCAACTACATCTTGAACCTGTTAGCAGAGCGGCGACATTCCGTTTCTCAGGACGATGCCTTTGTCCTGCCCCGTACCGCCTTCAAGATGGCAACAGGTACGGGCAAGACGGTTGTGATGGCCATGCTCATCCTCTATAACTACTTGAACAAACGAGCCAATCCGATGGATACGCACTATGCCGACCACTTCCTGCTTTGTGCGCCAGGCATCACCATCCGCGACCGATTGGGTGTACTCCAACTCGACTTCAGCAAACGCAGCAACAACTTCGAGCGAACAGACTATTACCATCAGCGTGGCCTTATTCCCCAACAGTTTGAGAAAGAACTGGGCGGTTTGAACTCCAGCATCACCATCGTCAACTATCAGCAGTTCCTGCCCAGAACATTCTCCGGCAAACATGCTTCGCCACTTGACGGCAAGCAGAAATGGAAGGATGGCAAATTAGAGACGCAGAAGGACAAAGAGGACTACAGCATCATGCTGAACCGCATCTTGGAGAAGGGTGTGAAGGGTAAGCGTATCGTCGTCATCAACGACGAGGCTCACCACTGCTACCTGCCGCGCCAAGACAAGAATAAGGCATTGAGCGAGGACGAGAAGAACGACCTAAAGCAGGAGAACGAGACGGCAATGGTGTGGTACGAAGGCTTGCGGCAGATGAAGCTCCTGGGTTATAAGCTCCAGCATGTCTATGACCTCTCGGCAACACCTTATTACCTGAAGGGCTCCGGTTATACCGAATATTCTCTCTTTCCGTGGGTGGTGAGCGACTTCGGATTGGTGGATGCCATCGAGAGCGGCCTTGTGAAGATTCCCTATCTGCCCGCCTACGACAACACCCCTGGCCTTGACGAGCCAAAGCTTCGCAACATCTACGAGTGTGTCAAAGACAAGTTGCCAAAGCGCGGCATGAAGGCACAAAAGAAGAAGGACAAGGAAGACCAAGCCGCTGCTGCCCCGTCTGCAGTAATGTTGTCGCAACAACCTCCCAACCTCCCAACTCTTCTGAACACAGCCCTCGACCAGTTTGTGGAGGACTACAGGAACTACGACCGAGGTCTTCGCGAAGCCTTCGAAGCAATGGGCACGCTCTACACGGCTCCCCCCGTGATGATTGTCGTATGCAACAACACTACCGTCTCGTATGAAGTCTATCGCGAGATTGCAGGCTATCAGGATGGGGTGAACGATGATGGCGAGCCTCGCTACCGGCAAGGGCGGTTCGACCTCTTCTCCAACTACGATGCGATGGGCCTGCCCAAAGACAAGTTCCCGACCTTGCTCATCGACTCCTCTGCCCTCGACGAGGCTTCAGCCCGTATTGACGAAGCTTTCAAGAAAGCCTATGCAGAAGAGATAGAGGAGTTCAAACATGAATATGCCAACCAGCACGGAGCAGGCTCTGCCGACAACCTGACAGATGCCGACATCCTGCGCGAAGTGGTGAACACGGTGGGCAAGCCCGGCAAGTTGGGCGGCGACGTAAAGTGTGTTGTCAGCGTGTCGATGCTGACGGAAGGCTGGGATGCAAACACCGTCACCCATGTCTGCGGCATTCGCGCCTTCGGCTCCCAGCTTTTGTGCGAGCAGGTCGTTGGCCGTGCCTTGCGTCGCCAAAGCTATGACCTGATAGCCTACGACAAACTTGGGCATGAGATTGATGCCAAAGACTTATATAAATATAATAAGGAGAACGTCACCTATAAGTTCCCGCCTGAATATGCCCGCATCATCGGTGTGCCGTTCAACACCTTCAAGGGCGGACAGACGGTTGTGACGAAGCCACAGAAACCAAAGGCTATCGTCCGTGCCTTGCCGGAACGTCAAGCCACCATGGAGATTCGTTTCCCTGTGATTACGGGCTACCGCTCGGACAACGTCGAAGGGACACTTTCCGCCAAGTTCGAAGGCTTGCCCAAATTCGTGCTCGACTTCAATAAGATACCAACTAAAACTGCCTTGCAAAGTGTCGTGAACGACAAGGAATATCTGTTGAAGACAGACTACATGGAGTTGCGCGACGCACAGTCATTTATTATTTCGCCCATCTGATGATACGCGAATACTATACCAGCCGCGAGCACGGGCAGCAGTTCCAGAGATTCCCGGACATCAAAAGGATTGTTGAGACGTGGTACGGCACACAGTTGGAAATTCATGGCGGTGACGGCAGCGGGGAGCAGAAGCGCCTGGTGATGCTCTGGGACTACAAAGCTGTTTTGGCAAACATCATGGAGGGCGTACACAAAGCCAATGCCGACCACGAAGAGATAAATGCGGTTCTCAACTACTACAACCCCGAGGGCAGCACCCAGCATGTGTTCCGCCCCACGAACAAGGCAGTTTGGCCCACACAGAAAAGCCACGTCAACTACATCATCGCAGAGGACAATAGCTGGCAGCAGATAGTGGCGCAGACACTCGACAGGATGGAATGTGTAGAGTCTTGGGTGCGCAACCAGTACCTCGGCTTGCGTATTCCCTACACCATTGGCGATGAGAACAAGGAGTATCAGCCTACATTCGTTGTCCGTGTGAAGGGAATAAATCTCATTGTGGAGTGTGAAGACTTCGACGGCGACAAGTCAGGCAGCAAAGAAGCCAAGCGCCACTATCTGAAAGACTACTGGCTGCCCGCCGCCAACAACCTCAAGACCTACGGGCAGTGGCAACTATTGGAAGTAAAGGATATAGATAGATTGGAGGAAGAGATACTAAAGGCTATTTAGAGTAATGGAAGCGAGCAGAAATAACATAGACATAAACCTTTCCACTACTTATGGAGTAAATCAAACGATGTTCATCGGTAATTCGCCGACTCCATTTGCCATTCTCGCCCCTCAGTGGTTCTGGCTTGCCAATGCCCGTAAATGGATGTTCCAAAATGTCTTCAAGCAAGGCTCTGATACGCTTCAGGACACGTTTGTTACCCGTCTGTTTCCAGTATTCCAAGTCTTCTGTTGCTTGGGGAAGGAATGCTATTTCCATATCTCGTCCAACGTAACAACTTTAAAATTACCGTTCTTGATGTCTTCTTCGCCTTGCTTCAGAATCTCAACCATTGCAGGAGAAGACATAATATACTCGGTTTCATCCATTGCCTGCTTCTTCGCAGTCAGTTTCTTGAGATACTTCACGGCTTTCTGCATCAGGCTTTCATCTTCGGCAATGATGCTCAGCTCACGAAAAAGTTCTGCATTTAACTGTAGTGCTGTCATAATCCTTTTCTTTATGTTTTCCTCTGCAAAAGTACACATTCCCTTTGAATTGACAAACTAAAACATCATAAAAAACATGAAAACAGACAATAATCGTCCCGTTTCGAGCTTCAAGCACGAGGACAAGCGTGCAGCCATTCCCGACAGTGCCCATCAGGGCGAAGAACAGATGGCAATTAGCGGACAGCCGGAAGTGAGCGAGTATCAGGTGTTCCGCCATGAGTTCCAGCGAGGCCGCGATCCGGAACTCTATTGGCTGAACAAGTATAAGAACGACGATGAAGACAATCCATTGCGTATGCCGCAGCTGCGCACAGACATACGCAGCCTGTATAAACACGAGGACATTCGTCCTGAGGCCATCATCGACAGTCTCTACGAACTGCACGAGCACAAGAGCGAAAGTGCCAAGTTGCAGCTCGACCTCTTTGGCGACTTTGCAGACGAAGAGGAAGATGAGTTAGAACGTCTGGCAGGTTACTACAAGCATAGCGACAACTGGCAGAACCGACTCATCCAAGGTGACAGTCTGTTGGTGATGAACTCCTTGCTAAATCGCGAGGGTATGAAAGGGCAGGTGCAATGCATCTACTTTGATCCGCCGTATGGAATTAAGTATGCATCTAATTGGCAGATGAAGTTGAACAGCCGCGATGTGAAAGACAACGATAGCAATATATCAGGAGAGCCAGAAATGATAAAGGCATTCCGTGATACATGGGAGCTGGGAATTCATAGCTATCTATCGTATTTGCGTGATAGATTGGTCATGGCAAGAGAATTGCTGACGGAAAGTGGTTCTGTTTTTGTGCAGATTTCGGATGAGAATCTACATCTTGTTCGTTCTGTCTTAGACGAAGTCTTTGGAAGTGAGAATTTCTTTGCTTTGATTACATTTAGAAAAACTTCTCCTTTGGGTAGTGTTGGACTTGCCGGAGTATCCGATTATATTATATGGTATGCTAAAGATAAAGAAAAAATAAAATTCAGACAGCTATATGAACCTAAGTCAATAGGAGCTGGTTCAAATTATACTTGGGTGGACTTGCCAAATGGTGAAAGGAGAAAGATGACTAAAGAAGAACGGCAAGATTTATCCAAGATTCCTGAAGGGGCGAAAATATTCTATGCAGGAGATTTAACTTCTGCAGGGTTCACACCATCATGTATGTATGATTTTGAATTCGAAGGTAATACTTATAAATGTGGAAAGAATAGTTGGGCTACCAATAAAGAAGGCATGCAAAAACTTATTGAACTAAAAAGAATAATAGTTCCAAATAATTCTCCATATTTTGTTCGTTACTTTGATGATTTCCCTGTTCAAGTTATAAATAACTTATGGGATGATACAAGAGCTGCAATGGGCATTAAATATGTTGTTCAAACTTCAGAGAAAGTAATTCAACGTTGCTTACTAATGACAACTGATCCTGGCGATTTGGTACTTGATCCCACATGTGGTGGAGGTACAACAGCTTATGTAGCTGAACAATGGGGAAGACGCTGGATAACAATTGATACAAGTAGGATCGCTCTAAATTTGGCAAAAATGAGATTGATTAGTGCAATCTTTCCATATTACAAGTTGTACGATGATAGTTCTAATACAAATATAAGACAAGGCTTCAAATATAAAAAAGTTCCCCACGTTACTATCAAATCTTTGGCAACTGGTGATGAGTCTGATTATGAAACCCTCTACGACCAGCCTGAAGAAGATAAGAAGCGTATTCGTGTAAGTGGCCCATTCACGGTTGAAACCTTGCAGAGCTTGGATGTCAGTTCGCCAGAGAGTTTGAATGACAAGCAGAATGACTACGACGAATATGCTGCCTTTACGGAACGCATCTTCAATAACCTGAAGGCTAATGGTATCCGTAATGGCGTGAAACAGCAACAGGCAGTGATGCACGCGATGGAGCATCTGGATGAGCCTTATCTGAACGCCAAAGGCTACTACAAGACGGAGGACGGCACGGAGCATTGTGTATTCTTTATGATTGGTCCTAAGTTCGGCACTGTCAGCAAGCACGCTGTGAACGAAGCCGTACGTGCCTTCCGCCAGCATCTGAACGAATCGAACTGGCTCGTGATTCTTGGTTTCTCTTTCGAGGACAGCATAGAGAGTGGCGAAAACAAAGACTATAACTTCGGTACGTTCCAAGTGTCGAAGGTTCGCATGAGTGACGACCTGCTGCAAGACGGTCTGCTGAAGAAGGACAAGAAAGCTGGTTCGTTTATCATCATCGGTGAGCCTGACGTAAGCCTCGTGAATGATGGTTACGGCAACTGCCACGTAGAGATTAACGGCATGGATATGTATGACCCCATACAGGATGAGGTGAAAGCCCGCAACGTGAACGACATCGCCTATTGGGAGATGGACGACAACTATACGGGTGGACTCTTCAAGGTGCGCAGCATCCACTTCTGCGGAGGTGACAAGAAAGACTTTTCTGCATGGCGAAAGGGTCTTGACACTGTTGCCAAAGACTTGGCAAAGAAGAAGGCAGAACGTACTCTCCGCCTGGAGTTCAACGAAGACATTTGGGATACCCTCTACGACTTCAAGAGCGAACCAATCCCCTATGAGAAGGGCAAGAAGATAGCCGTCCGCGTAGTCTCGCAGTTCGGCGAAGAATCAACTAAAGTGCTGGAAATGTCATGACGTACTGGATTGTTCCTTGCAGGGAAAGTGTCTTCCTCATTGATGCTGCCCTCGAAGCAAACAAAGAAGAGAATGACAATACTTTTGTCGATTGGCGGCAAAGCAACAATTTCGCTGTGGGTGACGTTGTGTTTCTCTATAAGTCTTCCCCAAAGTCCCAAGTGGCTTTCCGAATGGAAGTCATGGCGACGAGCATGTCCTACGAGGAGAGTACAGACAAGGAGCTGTTTTGGAAAGACAAGTCGCTCTTCTACGACGGACTTGGCTCACATCGGTATGTGCGTTTCCGCTTGCTAATGATTTATCCCGAAGGGTTCTTGACAATCAAGGCACTTCGCGAGCATGGGCTACGAGGCAACATTCAGGGAGTGATGGAGTGTAAGGATGAGGAACTGCTAAACTTCCTAAAGGGGGACTTGTCAGAAACTCCTTCTATAGGCAATAGCGATACGGAGAAGTCCTTTGTGTCAGAATACACGGAAGGCGAGGTGCACGAAGTGGTGCTGAACCGCTATGAGCGCAGTCGGGAAGCCCGTGATGCCTGTATTGCAGTCAAAGGCAGCCGCTGCATTGTCTGTGGCTTCGACTTCGAACAGACATACGGAGAAATAGGCAAAGGGTTCATTCATGTTCATCACCTTACACCTGTTTCCAGTATTGGCAAAGAATACCGGCTTAATCCCCAAACAGACCTTGTTCCCGTCTGTCCCAATTGCCACAACATGTTGCATCGGAAAGAACCTCCCTATACGATTGCAGAACTACAAGGAAAGTACAATTCATAAGTCATCTGTTTTATGGCCGACACGGCACGCTCTTAAAAGTCGAGTGGGTGAAACATTCTTCGAAATGTTTGCGGGTATTGAAAAAGGTTGCAAAGGTAATACTCCCCGACCATATTCATCGTTTTGGGGAAAGAACTGGTTGCTGCATGGCTCTATTCTTCATCTCGTGCTCTGCATAACAGAGTTTGGTACAAGGCGGACTGATTGGAACGTAACAGAACCTTTGCTACCCTCCATAGAAGCATTCGAAAGAACAGAAACAGAATGGCTTGACCATATTCATAAATAATTGTGTCCGCTAAAACTTGTAAATTGCCTTTCGGGACATCCTGCTGAAAACAGCCGTCTTTTTGTCTGTATATTTCTGAATTTCCAAACAATCGCCAACACATCATTTTTGGGGCACTTGCACATGAGGCATCGCTTTTTCACGCGTTTTTTTAGCTTAGCACTAACCTTTTTCGGAACAAAACATTTTTCATCGCGCAAAATTTTCGAAACAACCTACATACCTACATAATGCCTCTCAACATACGTTATTACAGCTTATTACACCATGTAGGTAGCCTACATAAATTGAAGCATACCTACACAAAAAGGGGTGTTTTAGTGGCTTTTTGACGCTCTTTGCATGTTATCTTATTGAGGCTCTGCTTGTTTCGTTTAACATATCCAAAGCGAAAATATTTTTTTCCCTTGGGGAAAAAATATTTTCATTAAGGAAACAACACGTTTCGTCGTGTAGTGCGATGTTGAAGTACCTGTCGATGGGTTCTAAGCAGCCTGAAAATAGAGGAGATTTAGGTAAAAATCGGTGAAATGGCGGAATGTTTTCAAAAATGTAGGCAACCTACATCGTGTAACCAACAGAATGTTAATGCGTAAACATCGTTTGTGTAGGTATGTAGGTATTTTTCACAAATTTTGCTCGAAGAAAATTTAGCAGGAAGATGATTGTCGTGGTATTTCCCGACATTTCAAGAAGCTCATCGAGTAGCGCAACAAGCGCAACAAGTGCAACAAGCGTCGCAAAGACACAAGAAAAAAGAGCCCCGCAGATAACCCGCGAGGCTTTTTTTCTTTTATCCAAGTTGTATCGTCCTCTAACTTCTACCTTTTCACTTTTTCACCTTTTTACCTTTTCACCTTTTCGTTTATATCTTTCCCAGGATGCGGTCCATCACCCAGTTGACGCTCGTGGCGCTGATGCTGTCCACGGTGCAGGTGCCGCTCTGCTGCAGGTGCTCCACGACGTCGCGGATGAGGGGGAGCTGTACGTGCTCGGGATTCTCGGGCAGGAACTCCTGCCGCCCTCCTTCGCCGTACAGGACGATGGGTTCGTAGGTGAAGACCGAGAAGTGCAGCCTGCCGCCCTCGCCAATCAGTTCGATGCGGTCGGTGCGGGCGCTCTCGTGGCCGACAAAGCACCAGGAGCCGCTGCCCGTCAGCCCGTCGGCAAACTGGAAGGCGGCGCTGACGGTGTCCTCCGTCTCGTAGAGTCCGGCGCGGTTGGTGCTGAAGCCGTTCGCCCTGACAACCGGACCGAAAATCTCTTGCAGAAGGTCAATCTGATGGGGCGCCAGGTCGTAGAAATAGCCGCCGCCGGCTATGTCGCGCTGCACGCGCCAGGGAAGGGCCGTGCTGTCGTAGTCGAGCAGGCGCGGCGGACAGGCGAAGCGTATCTGCACGGACGTCACCTTGCCGATGGCTCCGCTCTCCACCAGCTCCTTTACTTTCAGGAAATAAGGCAGCCGACGCCTGTAGTAGGCCACGAAGCAGGGCACGTGTGTCTGCTCGCTGACGCGGTTGATGCGCTGGCAGTCGATGTAGCTGCTTGCCAGGGGCTTCTCCACATAGACTGGCTTGCCTGCCTTCATCGCCATGATGGCATAGGTGGCATGCGAGGAGGGCGGCGTGGCGATGTAGACGGCATTCACGTCGGGGTCGCTGATGAGCTGCTGTGCATCGGTGTACCAGCGCGGGATGTCGTGCCGCTCGGCATAGGAACGTGCCTTGTCCTTGCTGCGGCTCATCACGGCCTGTATGCGCGACCCGGGCACCAGGTTGAATGCCGGGCCGCTCTTCTTTTCGGTCACTTCACCGCAACCGATGAAGCCCCAACGAATCTCTTTAGTATAGTTCATAATTCATAGAGGTTGGTGGTTAGAGGTTAGAGGTTAGAGAATAGCTTTGGCTCCTAATCAACTTCCCCAACAATCCTCTAACCCCTAACCCCTAACCTCTAACCTCTAACCACAGGTTTTAGTTGAAGAAGTTCCAGCTCAGTCCCATGTTGATGGTCATGGGGTTGATGGGGTAGTGCGGTACGAGGAAGGCGTGGCCGGAGCCTGCGTTGACGTGCCGGACGTTGACGTAGATTCTGCAGTGCTTCAGGTGCAGGTTGGCATAGGCTCCGATGATGGGGTAGCCGCCTACCTTCATCCTTTCGTGGTTGGCGTCCTGCACGGCAAACTGCTGGATGGACGGACTGTAGTCGGGACCATAGTACGACGTGAAGTAGCGCAGGTCGCCGCCTATCTGCACGCGCAGGATTTTCCTGATGCCCATGCGGAAGAGCAGGTAGAAGTTTGTGTAGGCGTTGAAGGTGGGCAGGGGCAGGGCGTCCTGGTCGGTGCTTTTCTGATAGCTGACCTGGCTGTCCAGGTGGATGAACTTCCATTTGAGGTCCTGCGAGAGTGTGGCACCGAAGACCTGTACGCTGCCCGCTTGTCTGACGCTTACGGCATGGCTGAAGTCGGTGGGCGTCAGGCTGTTTGCAGAGGCCTTCTCGTGGAGCGTGTTCTCCATGCTGAAGTAGGTGTAGTTCGAAACGTTCTCGAAGCCGATGTTCAGCCGGGTCCCGAGCTTCCCCAGGCGCAGCGTGCCGCCCACCTTGAAGCGTACCTCGCGGCTCAGGTCGTCGTTGTCCCACCAGGTGCTCTGCGAGTGGTAGTGGCGGAAGAAGAAGGAGGGTTTGCTGTGCGCGAAGTTGACGTTCACGTCGGCCACCAGGCTGTCCAGCCGTCCGAGGCGCAGGTCCAGGTTGGTGCTGCCCTTTATGTCGAGGTCGCCTGCATGCGGACCAATGAGCCACACTTCGCCCGAGGCGTTGTAGTGGAAGACGTTGCCTTGCGTGCGGGCCACCTCGCCGCCCACCGACACATCGTTTTCCGTAAAGGCTACGCTGTTGCTGCCTTGCATGTCCATCAGCTTGTAGGAGCGCAGCTTGTGCGTGCCGAACAGGGTGATGCCCATCTTTGCCCACTTGTTGAAGCCTTCGCGAAGCGCGACGCCAAAGGTGTTGCGCACGGAGAGTGCCCGCGTGACGTCCTCCACTGCACCCCAATCGCCGTAGTAGTGATTGGTGTAGTAGTTGCTTGTCGTGTTGTGCGCCAGGTACTCGTGCTTGAGGTTGCTGAGGTCGAAGGTGTGGATGATGCTTGTGACGGGGACAAACTCGTGTGGCGGCGGATTGTCCTTGTTCCACTTCTGCATGAGCGAGTCGACCATTACCTTGCGTTGGACGGAGTCTGCGTTGAGTGCGTTCTTCACGCTGTCGGGCAGTTCGGCCAGGAGCATACCCTCTGATGGCGGCGTGGGTTTCAGCGAGTCGGGCACTTCGAGCAGGCGCGTGAAGCCGATGTTGTAGCGGTGCGTCAGGTAGAAGTGCTGTTCGTGGTTGCGGTTCCACGTCTGGCTGAGCATGGTGGGGATGTTCTCGGCGCTATACTCCTGCCTGAAGCTGAGCGGGTCCTCGATGTAGCGGTCGTCCTCGATGCCGCCGTTCTCGCCCATCTTCAAGTGGTTGACGCCGGCATAGGCATGCACGTTGTAGCGCTCGCCGCGGTAGTAGCCATAGAAGGTGGTGCCGAACATGCTGTTGGGCTGGGCATAGTAGTAGCCAGTGCCGTAGCTGTAGTCAATCTTGAAGCCCAGTCCGGCCTCTTTGTTGATGTTCGTGGCAAAGTAGCCTCGCACACGGTCCTCGCCTATCTGCTTGTTGCCGCAGGAGTGGTAGGCAAGGTTGGTGATGGGACTCTTCGTATTGGTGTAGCGGAAGTCCTGCAGCGAGCCGCGGAAGAAGTCGAAGGGCTGCAGGAAGATGAACTCGTCGGACGTCGGCCGGTTGAAATAGATGCGGTTCAGTCGGGGAGCGCCCATATTGCCGAGGTAGTTGAACTCGCCTGCGAAGCCGCCGGTGTCGTTCCACTTCTGGAAGTCGTGTACCACGGTGTCGTTGTTCTCGGCATCGACCACGGTGCCGAGCCTCGGCTCCAGTATCCATTGGAACTGTCCGATGGGTATCTTCTTCTGCGATCCGGTCCGCGTCGTGTCGCGCCCCCAGGTAGTGCGGTTGCCCGCGCCGTCCTCGTAAGTGCCGAACTCCGGGTTCAACGGGTTGCCGTCGAGCGTCTGCCCGTTGTTCCTTATCGGATTCCCATTGCGGTCGAGGGCTTCAACCTGTGCCTTGGCAGAGAGCACGAGGCACAGGAGGAGCGACATTATGCAGCAGATTCTTTTCATGACGTCAGAGAATGCGCAGTATGAATTCCACCACCTTGAGCACCATGCCGGCAGCGATGACGCAGAGAGCCGGCACATGGTCTGCAGAGCCGAAGAAGTACATGCCCAGTCCGACGGCAGCCAAGGCAAGGAACAATGCGTTGAGCACCATGCGGGCCCGGGAGTAGTCGTGGCTTCGTGCCCGCTTGCGGCGGATGCGTTCCACTTGCTCCTCGAGGGAAAGACCCTCTGAATCTCCCTTAGCGGGAGACTTCTTGCCGGTTCCTTCGAGCGTCGTTTCTTCTTCCTTCATCTTTTTCACTTTTTTACCTTTTCACCTTTTCACCTTTTCACTTTTTCACCTTTTCACTTTTTTACCTTTTTATCGGCTCGATGACGAAGCCATAGCTGTAGCTCTTCTCCTTGAGCTCGTATTTAGGCAGCGGGCCTGGGCCGCAGCTGGCGTTGCCAAGGCCGCGCATGGCTGCATCGAGGTGCAGGATAATCTCCGGACGATGAATCTTGCTGAGTTCGTGCAGATACTTTGTCTGCCAGAGGTCTTCGTCCGTGTAGTGCAGGGCGCTGAAGTCGAAGGTGCCGTCTGTGCGGAAGCGAACGCCTTCTCCCTTATCGTCGGTGAACGTCACCCACTTCACGTCGCAACGCTCACCCATGCTCTGAGGCTTCTCGTATTCCTCGGCCATGCCGTTCACGGTGCTGTTCCATACGCCCATGAATGCTGATGTCTTGCGGTCGGGATAGTTCTCGTGAGGACCGCGGCCAAGCCACTCGACGTTGCCCAGACGCGGGTCGAGGGCTGCGATGAGGCCCAGGCGGCTGAAGTCCTGATTGCTTTCGTTGCCGAAGTTGCTCTTGACGCTGATGCTTCCGTCATTGCAGATAGTGTAAGTCGTCTCGACAGGAACGGTGGTTCGGTTCTCGCGGCCGGACTTGACGTCATACTTGACGTTGATGATTACGTTGCCGTCCTTCTGCTCGAGTGTCGTCCTGGGAGCCGAGAAGTTGCTGCGGAAATTGTTGCGGCGGTCGTTGCTGATGCTGCGGAAGCCATTGAAGGTGAAAGACCCACCCCAGCTCTCCCTTGAAGGGAGGGAGGAAGTCTCCCCTTTAAGGGGAGATTTAGAGGGGTCTGCGATGACAGGCTTGCCGTTATAGGCAAGTTCGGTCACGGCTCCGTTCTGCGTGCTGACTGCAAAGGCAAAACCCTCTGCCGTGACGCGTATCTGCCCGTTCTTCTCTTCGACCTTGAGGGTGCCGCCAACTTTGGCAGCGTCCATGAGCGCGGGCTTGCCGTCGCGGAGCACGAGTTGCTCGCAGGCAACCTCGTGTCCTGCCTCTGCCCAGCGGGTTGCCTCCTTGAGCTGGAGGGAGACGTTGAGGTGGTAGAGACCCTCGCCTTCGGGGAGTTCACAGGGAAGGTCGACGAAACAGCTGTCGCCGGGCTGCACTTCGGGCAACGATGCCGTGCCGCTCTTTATCATGCGGCCGTCGCGCAGCAGGCTCCAACGGAAGGTAAACTGGCTGAGCGGCGTGAAGCAGTAGCGGTTGCGGATGCGGAGCTTCCCTTCGTCGGTCAGCTTGAAGTCGACATACTGATAGACCTTCTTCACCTCGAGCAGCTTGGGTGTGACGTGGCGGTCGGCCGTGATGATGCCGTTGCAGCAGAAGTCCTGGTCGTTGGGATAGTCGCCAAAGCCGCCGCCGTAGTACATGTTGGTCTTGGGTTCGCCCCACTTGCAGAGGCTCTGGTCCACCCAGTCCCAGATGCAGCCGCCTATCATGCGCTTGCTCTCGAACTCGATGTAGTCCCAGTACTCCTGCAGGTTGCCGATGGCGTTGCCCATAGCATGAGCGTATTCGCAGAGGTAGAAGGGACGGCCCTGCAGCTTCTCTTCCTTGTCGAGATTGATCATGTTGGGCAGGTTGGGGTACATGCGGCTGTCCATGTCGGCCACTTCGTTCATGCCTTCGTAGTGGATGAGACGGTCGTCGAGCTCCTGAATGGCTTTCTTGGCTGCCACGAAGTTGCTGCCGCCGCCGCATTCGTTGCCCATACTCCAGAAGATGACGCAGGGATGGTTGCGGTCGCGAAGCACCATGCGCTGCTGCCGGTCGACGTACTGAGCCTCCCACTTCGGGTTCTTCGACAGGCTGTGATTGCCGTGACACTCCAGGTCTGCCTCGTCCATGATGTAGAGTCCGTAGTAGTCGTACAGGGCGTACATGCGCGGGTCGTTGGGGTAGTGGCTCGTGCGGACCGTGTTGAGGTTGTAGCGCTTCATGAGGAGGATGTCCTCTATCATGCTTTCCACGGGTATGGCCTTACCGTAGACGGGGTGTGTGTCGTGGCGGTCGGCGCCCTTGAACATGACGCGCTTGCCGTTGATGAAGACTTGTCCGTCGCGGTTCTCTATCTTGCGGAAGCCGTACTTCTGCGTGTAGACATCGCCTCCGACGCTGATGTTGACGGTGTAGAGATTGGGCGTCTCAGCTGTCCAAAGCTCGGGGTTCTGCACTTCGAGCATGAATTCGCCGTGCCTAATGCCCTTCTCTATGTTTGAGACTTGCAGGATGGCAGTCTGCACAGTCTTGCCTGCGGGGTTGACAAGCTCCACGTCGATGCGGGCATCGGTTGCTTTCTTGCCCAGGTTCTGCAGGGCGATGTCGATGCCGAGGTAGGCGCGGCCGGGTTTCCATTGACCGTTGACCATTGAAGACTGACCATTGCGACGACCGCGTCCGTCCATCATCGAGCGGAGCCGGACGTCCTGCACATGCAGTTTCTGACGCGCTTCGAGGTAGACGTCGCGATGGATGCCGCTCATGCGGAACATGTCCTGGTCCTCGAGGTACGAGCCGTCGCTCCAGCGATAGACTTCCACGCAGACGAGGTTCTCCTGGCCTGGCTTGATGTACTTTGTCACGTCGAACTCGCTGTCGTTGTTCGGACCTTGTGTGTAACCGACTTTCTGTCCGTTCACCCAGACGTAGGCTGCGCTGTAGATGCCGTTGAAGTGGAGGTAGATTTCCCTGCCGTCCCATTCAGCGGGAACCTTGACGGTACGGCGATAGCTGCCCACGGCATTAGGCTCCTGGAGCACGGTGTAGCCCTCCTGACCGCGAATGAGGGGCGGCTGGTTCTTGAAGGGATAGGTGACGTTGGTGTAGATGGGAATGCCGTAGCCCTGCATCTCCCAGCAGGAAGGCACGGGGATGGTCTTCCAGGAGGAAGCGTCGAAGCTGGTCTTGTAGAAGTCCATGGGACGGTCCTCGGGCTTCGGCACCCAGTTGAACTGCCATTGGCCGCTCAGCAGGAGGCGCAGGGAGGAGTTCGGATGGAGCCAGGGCTTCTGGTAAGCCTCGTCGCTCTTCATCTCCTTTTCGCCCTTGTAGAGCAGCATCGTGGCGCGTCCGGGCTCTTTGTTGATGCCGAAGACGGCCTCGTTCTCCCAGTCGTTGCCGGACTTTGTCACGGAACTCTGTGCCTCCACCTTGAGGTTGGTCTTCACGAGCCGCCATTGCACGTATTCGCTCGCGTTCGTGCCCTTCATCTGCCAGACGTGTCCGCCGGGCTGACAGTTGTCGTTGTAGCCGAGCATGAGACCGCCTGCTGCGCAGGTCAGGGTGATGGTCTCGGCTCCGGTCTCCTTGATGAGCCACTGCTGATTGGGGTTCGAGGGGTTGAGGTCCCAGGTCAGCACTTCGCCTTCCTGTGTGCCGTGGTTGCCGTTGTCGAGTGCAACCTCGGCGCTGGGGCTGTAGAAGCACCAGTAGCCCTGGCGGTCGCTCTTGACGATGCGCCACACCTGTGTCTGCGACTTCTTGTTGACGGGCGAGAAGGTGATGGTGCCGTTCTGGTTGTCGAGGGCCAGTCCGTCGCCTATCTCGAGTCGGTAACCTTGGTTGGGGTCATAGTTCTGGGCCATGAGGCACAACGTACTTGCTGCAAGCATGGCAAGCAATGTGGAGAGGATTCTTCTTGTCATAGTGCTTTCGTTATAGTTATTTGCGTGCAAAGATACAACTTTTTCGTCAATTCATCAAACTTTTCTGTGCAAGATGCTTCGCGTTTCAAGAAAATAATTGTATCTTTGCGCTGTGTTCTTCGGAATGCATCATTTTATTTGCTCAGTCGCCACACGAACTGCAACCTCCTGAAGTGAACGGGCAAATCTAACACTGAGGAGCTTGTGCCTAAGCGCAGGCTTCCCATAAGTGTTAGAGGTTATTGCAGACCTGTGTGGCGTATGGTGAAGACTTGCGCTTTCCTCTTGCTCGTAGGGTAGACGCAGGTAATGGGAGAAAAAAGTACAGACATTTAAAATAAAATGATTATGAACAGAAAAAATTTTTTGTGTATGATGGCCGTCATGTTGGTCTCCACATTGAGTTTGGGCTTTTCTTCGTGTAGCAAAGACGATGAAAACGAACAGCCGTTTAACGTTGCTGATGCCGTTGGCACATGGATGTGTGTGGAAAGTTCTGATACATCATACGGGGAAACGTATGACGGTTTACTTGTCGGCGCTCAGATAACAATCAATAGTAATGGTACATACACGTCGACGGCTTCAAGCTTTGGCACTACCGGCAGCTATGTGGTGAACGAGAACACCATTACGGCAAGGAACAAACGCGGCGATACCTTCGTCGTTAAGGTTACCATTAAGGATAACCGCATGACTTGGGAAGGAACGGCAAGCACAGGCGTGAAGTTCAAATACCTCTTTAATAGAGTATAGAAGTAAAGGCGGCGACGGACGGCATAAAAGGCTGTCCGATATACCTTCTGAATTTTAATTTATTTTGTAACGATAATGCTTGCTTCCGGATTTTTGCGTGGTCTGCCACGCTTTCTACCAGCCTTTCTTGATTTATAGCCAGGCTCGCAGCCCTTGGGTACTTCAAAGCCGAACACCTTGCATAT
>JAFUVM010000020.1 GCA_017483665.1 Bacteroidaceae bacterium | reverse complement strand
GAAAGTGGTACCTTTGCATAACTTTGATTTTGATGTCGTAAAGGTACAACAATTTTACGACATAACAAAGCCCTGGCTTGTGAAAGTCGGGGCTTTGCAATAAAAAAAAGAGAATGTGCCTATTTTGACACACCCTCTTTCATCTGTATGCTTTATGCATTGCCGAGCGTGCCGTCCAGGGGTATCGCATTGCCTGCGGGCTGCTGTTGCGGCACACGCTTGAAGGCGATGTTGTTGCGGAGCATCTGCCCGGGATTGACCAGCGGCAGGATCTGTTTCGGGATGCCTGCCTCCTCGCTGCGCACGGCCATGATGCCGCGGGCGCTGCCGATGGTGATGTCCGCCATGTGCTGCACCAGGCCTGCGGGCAGTACCCATTGGTCGCCGTCGAGCTGGTAGAGGGCGCTCCAGCTGTCGCGTGTGAACTCGAAGACCGTCTGCACGCCCAGGATGAGCTGCGTGATGTCGTTCTTCTTGTACTCGAAGTTGGCGTTGCAGCGCACGATGCGCTTGTCCGTCTCGGCATTGAACTGGAGCTGGTTGTTGATTTGCATCTCGCCCTCCGGCCATTCGTTGGCGAGGTTGACGAACTGAAGTTGCTTGACGTCCATCAAGCGGAACTGAATCTGAATCTGTTTTTGCTGTTGCATATATCTGTTGGGTTTGAGGTTAGTGGTTAGAGGTTAGTGGTTAGAGGTTAGAGGAATGTTTTGGGAAGTGCAGTTTGGGAGCCAAAGGTATTCTCTAACCCCTAACCACTAACTTCTAACCGCTCTTATTTCTTTGCTTTGATTGTCATTGCGTTGAGGTAGTAGAAGTTGTTGGGGCTGCTGTTGCGTGCGCCGGGCATCACAGTCAGGGTGAGCTGTCCGTCGGCCGTGGGGCGGACGTCCTTTATCGTGGCCGTCTCGCTGGAATTGTTGGCGGACTGAAGGGCATCGGCCAAGGTGTCTTCGCCTTGTACCACGAAGCTTGTCTGCCGGAACTCCTGGCTGCCCATGCGCGAGGAGAAGATGGTCAGCTCGTAGGTCAGCTCCGGATTGAGGTGACTCAGGCGGAGCGTCGCGCTGGCACGCGGACCCTGCGAGCCGAACTTGCCTGCCGCGTAGCCCCACAGGGCGGATTGCGACACGTCGGAGGGCATGAGCATCTTTGTCGTCGTGTAGGGAGCGCCGTTCCGGTTCGCACCCCCGAAGTCGCCGGTGAACGTGACGAGGATGCCCGTCGGGTTCATGTTGCTGTCCGTGATGTCGGTGTACGTGCGCAAGCCCGGCTTGATGTCGTTCCAGGCGGGGTCGGCCGTGTGGTCCTGTCCGAAGTTGAGCTTCACCAGTCCCGTCGGCACGATGTCGTTGACGGCGCGGAAGCCTTCGCGGTCGAGCACCGTACGTTCGTAGGGACGTGCCACGGCCTCGTGGGCTGCAACCTGGCAGGTGTGGGCTGCCACGAAATCGACGCCCTCGGGACGGTAGCTGAAGCCTACGGGCGAGATGCCCGTGATGACCTCCAGCCAGGCACAGGCCGCCGTGTAGCGCCCCATTTTCAGGTCCAGGTGATAGCCGTCGCGGTTCATGTTGTCGCCCAGGTATGTGGTGCGTGCGTTCTGTATGGCTGTGCCGCTGGGCACTACGAACCGCAGCTCCGGATGCGTGGCTGTGGCGTATTGAACCGCCTGGCAGATGCTGTCGTACATCACCTCCTGGCGGTTCCCGTAGTTGGCAAAGCCGCCATGCGTGCTGTCGTGCGAGTAGGCCCACGTCTGGTGGTAGCCGTAGACGGCGTCGGGGTTGGTCTGCAGGCCCTGCGCGTACTGTATCAGATTGGTCAGGTCGGGCTCGAAGGTGGAGGTCAGTCCCGACTCCTGGCTCACTTGCTGGAAGGTGATGAACTGCCAGGGCTCGTCGGTAATGATGTCGGCGAGCGCCATGTGCGGCGTGTTGGAGCGCCGTCCGTCCACAACCTTGCGGTACTCGAACGTGTTGTTCGCCTCCGTCACGTCAATCCAATGTGAGTGGAAACCCTGTC
Organism: Bacteroidaceae bacterium; assembly: GCA_017483665.1. Taxonomy (GTDB): domain Bacteria; phylum Bacteroidota; class Bacteroidia; order Bacteroidales; family Bacteroidaceae; genus Physcousia. The sequence goes on along the minus strand of JAFUVM010000020.1, from coordinate 3,406 downwards.
CGCCGCGGTAGGCATTGCCGATGACCATCTTCACGCCGGCCTCGCGGGCCAGTTCCCAAAGGTACTGCTCTACGGCATCCTGCGAGAAGCTGTTGCCGATGGCAAGCACGCGGACGATGCTGTCCCCGCCTGCAACTTCCTTCCCAGGCTCGGTTCCCGTCGGGGGAAGCTCCGTTTGCGCCTTTGCGACGAGGCAGAGGGCAAACGCAAAGAGGGCTGTTATGTACCGAAAGTTCTTCATTTGCCAAGTATCTTATTGTAGTCGTCTTTGTCGGAAAGCACCTGCAGCGCGCGCTCGATGCACGGGTCGTCGATGAGCTGCTGCTGTACGCCGCCCCGCTGGTAGTAGTAGCGATGCACGATTTCGTCCAGGATGTATGGCTCCACTTCCTTGCGGAAGCGCATCAGGTCGGCACGGACGTCGCTCTTGAGCTTCACTTCCAGGGCGTCGAGCTCTGCCTGTACCGCATCCTGGTAACCCTCGCGCCGGACCACGTCGCGCATCACCTTGAGCACCTCGCGGCAAGGCTTGCCTGCCTCGAAGCCGCTGGCCTGGATGCTGTCGGCAAAGGCCGCATAGTCCTCGTCGCTGAGGCGGAACTCGCCGATGGGCGGGATGGTGGGATGGGCGTGGCAGTAGCTGGTGACGTAGTCGAAGAACTCGTCGCTGCCCACCAGCTCGTAGATCATCGTGGGCAGGCTGTCGGGCTTCACCTCGACGTCAGGCTTGATGCCGCCCCCGTCGCGCACCTCGCGTCCGCCTGCCGTGTGGAAGACGTGCGTCAGGCTGTCGGGTACCGTGCCCGCCGAGCCGTCGGCGTTCAGGTGACGATAGTCGTAGGCCTGTATGCAGCGCCCGCTGGGAATGTAGTAGCGGCTGGTCGTCATCTTCAGACTGCCGTGGTAGGGCACTTCGCGAATCATTTGCACCAGGCCCTTTCCGTAGGTGCGTGTCCCCATGATGACGGCCCGGTCGAAGTCCTGCAAAGCGCCCGAGACAATCTCGGAGGCCGAGGCTGAGGCTCCGTCCACGAGGACGACGAGCGGCATCATGCTGTCCACAGGCTCGGTGGCCGTGTAGTATTCGCGGTTGGTGCGTGTCATCTTGCCCCGCGTGTAAACCACTTTCTTGCCCTTCGGCAGGAAGAGGTTGGCTATGTCGACGGCCTCGTTGACTGCTCCGCCCGGGTTTCCCCGCAGGTCGAACACGAGTTGCCGGGCTCCCTGCCGTCGCAAGTCGTCCAGAGCGTCGCGCACCTCCCGGCAAGCCCCTTCGGTGAAACCGGTCAGGTAGATGTAGCCTGTCTGTCCGTCGCCGAGCATCCCGAAGTAGGGGACCTCGGGCAGTTGTATCGTCTGGCGTGTGATGAGGAACGACTTCTCCTCCTGTCCGCGCCGTACCTTCAGTTCGAACGTCGTGCCGGCCTCGCCTCTGAGCATGCTGCTCACCTTGGGCGTGAGCATGCCCTTCACGTCCTTGCCATCGATGGAAAGGATGACGTCGCCCGCCTGGACGCCTGCCTGTTGGCTGGGCGTGCCTTCGTAGGGCTCGCTGATGACGCACCTCTGCTCCTTCCTGTGATAGCGGATCACGCTGCCGATGCCTGCATATTTGCCCGTCGCCATCTGTCGCAGGTCCTCATCGTCGTCGGGGTAGTAGTCGGTGAAGGGGTCCACCTGTTGCAGCATGGAGCGTATGCCCCATCCAATCACCGTGTCGGCATTGAGCGAATCGACGTAGAAGAGGTCGAGTTGCTTGTAGATGTCGTTGAAGAGCTCCAGGTTGCGGCTGATGGCAGAATTGGCGTTCTCCTTCTTCTGTGCTGCCGCGGCGAGGGGCAGCATACACATTATTATATATAATATAAGGCTCTCCATCCCCTTTAGGGGAAGAAAAGCAGACCCCTCGTCCCCCTTTCCGGGGAGAAACGTATCAGTAACTTGTCGATGTATTCCTTCTTTCATAATATCTCTTCCTTCCATAAGTATATTTATTCCCCCTAAAGGGGGTTAGGGGGTCGTTATCTTTTTCCACGTCTCGTCGGGCAGTCTTGTGCCGACCACGCCTATGATGTGGCCTGCCAGGAGCGTGCCGGCGCTGAGACAATCCTGCAGGGATGCGCCTTTGAGCAGTGCGTGAAGGAAGCCTCCGGCGAAGAAATCGCCCGCAGCCGTCGTGTCGACAACCGGCATCTTCCGCGCCTCCACCACCGCTTCTTCTTCGCCGAGCCGTACGCTTGCACCCTTGCTGCCCAGCTTCACTACGGCCAGACACTTCATGGACGCCATTTGCCGCAGGGCTTCCAGCGGGTCGTCCTTCCCGGTGAAGGCGCAGGCTTCCTCCTCGTTGGCAAAGACGATGTCGATGTAGTCCTGCACCAAGTGGCGGAAATAGGCGAGGTCTGCGGCCACAACATTATAGCTTGCCAGGTCGAGACTGAGCATCGTGTCAGTCTCCAGCGCCGTCCGGCAGATGGCTTCCATCAGTTCGTGGTTCTGCACCAGATAGCCCTCGATGTGCGCCAGCTCCACGTCCTGGAAGAGCTGCGGCGTGATGTCGGCAGGCTGCAACGAGGCGGCTGCGCCGAGACAGGTGCCGAAGGTACGCTCCCCGTCGGGCGAGATGAAGGTGTTCGCCACGCCCGTCGGCAGGCTGCATCGCGTCAGCCGGGCGTCGATACCGGCTTCCCTGAAGCATTCGGCATAGAAGCGTCCCAGCGCGTCGTCGCCTATCTTGCCCACGAATCCCACCTCGTCGCCCAGGTGTGCCAGCGCAAGTATGGTGTTGCCGGCGCTGCCTCCGGTGGCCTGTTCCACGGGCAGACCCTCCATGCAGGCTTGCAGCCGTGACTGCTGAGCCGCGTCGATTAGCGTCATTCCTCCTTTGGTCAGTCCCATCTCGTCAAGGAGTTCATCGTGTGTCAGACGAGCCAGGATGTCGACAAGTGCGTTGCCTATGCCTATTATTTTCCCCATGTGATGCAAATTTTCCGCAAAGGTACTAAATAAAGCTCAAAGAATAAAGATTAAGGATTAAAGAAGCGTCAAAAAAGAAAAAAATAGCATATAAATAAAAATTTTTCGCTTTTCGTTTCCCTCTTTTCAGTTTTTATTGTACCTTTGCAGCGCAATTGAGAGAAAAACTCCAAAAGCCTGCTTCAGTAGCTCAGTTGGTTAGAGCACATGACTGTTAATCATGGGGTCGTTGGTTCAAGCCCATCCTGAAGCGCAGAGCGTTCTCCGATTGCAAATTGCTTCAGTAGCTCAGTTGGTTAGAGCACATGACTGTTAATCATGGGGTCGTTGGTTCAAGCCCATCCTGAAGCGCAAAAATCAAAATCGCTGCATAGCATTGAAAAACAAGGAGTTAGAGAAAATCTGACTCCTTTTTGTTTTCTACAATATT
>JAFUVM010000138.1 GCA_017483665.1 Bacteroidaceae bacterium | reverse complement strand
TGGTTGGCGTTCGACAGTCGAGCCAGATAGCTCGTCGTTAAAGTTTTCTGTGCCATAGTTCTATGATTGTTTTGGCGTTAGAAATTGTTGCGCTGACTTTATATTCTCCCTCGTGTGCAGCCCCAGCGCATTTAAGTCGCCCCGAGGGTTATCGCCGTTCCCAAGAAAAGACCTCCCCGCCGCCCGTAGCTACTAAGCAAACGGGGAGGCACCAATCATAGAAACTGGCGTGTTTCTTCTATGTTCTATGTCCATATTCGTTACACATTCTATATTTTGAGGTAATTGCTTTCTTGCATAACGCCCACGGGACGCATTGAAGGAAATTCGATTGCAAAGGTAGCTATAAATAAAGGATGGGGGAAGCAAAAGTCGTTCCACTTCGTTTCACTTTCGGCAAAATGTCGCATTTTTATAGGCGCAATCTGAGGATTTTGCGTACCTTTGCACCGAAATTAGTAATTCCATAAACAATGAACAGAATTTGTATCATAAAGATGTTGCTGCTGGCCTTGGTCATGGTTTCATGTCACTCGGACGATGTGCAAGAGCGGCTCAATGATATCAAGGCTGTGGGTGACAAGGAGCCGAAGCAGGCTATGAAGATGCTCGATGCCATCAGGCCGCAGGTGGTCAGCACGTTGGAACATACGAAGATGAAGTGCTTGATGCTCGACATGCGGCTGCGCGATAAAGCGGACATGATGCCGACATCGGACGATTCGGCCAGACTGGTAGCCTCCTACTTCGACAGCCACGGCACAGCCTGTGAACGTCAGGAGGCTTACTACTATGCTGGCAGTACCTACAGAGACTTGCAGGACACACCCAACGCGCTGAGGCATTTTATGAAAGCAGAGGACATTGCCAGCAAGAATGACGGGTGTGACTCGCTGATGCTGAGAAACACTTACTCCAACCTGCACTATCTTTTCTACAATGTGCAAGACTACCAGAACGCCCGTCTCTATGCCGAGCGCGAATATGACATGACCGAGCGGCTGGGACTCGACGCGCTGCGCAGCCTGACGCATCTGGGGGCAACGCTTGCGGCACTTGACAGTCTGGAACTCTCGCACCGCGTGTACCAAAAGGCGCTGGCTCTTGTGGAGGCGGACACCACGCAACAATATGAGGCGGAACTGCTGTATTCGATGCTGTTTAACTTCGTCTATTTGAAAGACGAGGTGAATGCCCGGAAATGTTTCTCGATTGTGGAGTGCCGGAACCTCGGCGACGACATCGACATGAAATGCTTCGCCTTTGCAGAATACTACCGCATGACGGGCAAGACCGACTCGGCCATCGTATGCTATCAGCAGATTCTGAAGAACCAGACAGACCTGTTTCTCATGTACGATGCAGCCAAAGCCCTGTTCCAAATCTTCCATGAGCGGGGCGATGCGGTCATGGCCAACAGATGGGCGGCACGATATATAGAGGTAAGCGACTCCATCGACTTGGGCCATCGGCAGGAAATGGCGGCGACGGTTAATAACCAATACCAGTATTACAGGAACGTGGAGGAGGAAGCAAGGATAAAAGAAGAGAATACGCGCTACCATCAGCAGCTCTGGGGCGTAGGCACCATGGCCGTGGTTGTCATTCTGGGTATGGCGCTGTATCTGATTTGGCGACGAAACAGACATTTGAAAGAGCTGATTCAGCTCTCCGACGAGTTGAAGGTCAGCCGCAGCAACGCCGAAGAAATGAAAGCAAAGCTGGCTACCCACAAGGCGCAACTTGCAGACAGCGAAATGTCGCTGCAAACGACAAAAGACGAACTGGCGAGGGTGAACGGCGAAATAGACCGCTACAAGCAGGAACTGAGGGACAAGGAGCAATTGTTGGAAGAGAAACTGGATGAGAACAAGCGTTTCGTCCGACTGCTGCACAAAGCCGACCTGGAGGAGAGTGCCGAAGACGTGGTAGCAGCCATACGCAAGGCATCGGTAGGGCGCCACAAGATGACATCGGCAGATTGGCAACGAATATTTGCTGCCGTGGACGAATTGCAGCCCGACCTCATGGAGCGTCTGGTACACCATGTCGGCAAATTCACCGAACAACAGCAACAAGTCTGCTACCTTCTGAGCATTGGCCTGACGAACACGCAGATAGAAAACCTGACCGACATTCCCCACGTCACCGTATGGCGATGGGCGAAGAAAATGGAGTGGGCACTGGGGAGTAGGTGAATTACAATTCATCTTGTTCGCGTTTTTTGCTGCGAAGTTATACAAAAAGGCACGAAAAAAACCGGCGAGGCCCGGAAATCGGGTGCCGAGGGCGCAACTCTAAAACTAGTTTTAGAAATTCAAGAAATGTTTGGCTCAGTTGAGCGTCTTTTGAGCCAAAAGTATGATGGGAAGACTGTTTGGCTTTATGTCTTTCCGAATGTAATCTCCTTGCGTAGTTTGCTCAGGTAGATGGGCGTGATGTTGAGGAACGAGGCGATGTCCTTCAGCGAGAGCTGCTGCACCACCTGCGGACAGTGGTCGATGAGCCGACGGTAGCGGCTGCGGGCGGTGTAGCGGTAGTGGTCGAGGTCGCGCCCATAGACCATCTTGAACAGGTTCTTCAGTATCTTCACGTCCATCTTCGCCATCGACGGGTCGGTGTCGAACAGCGCCTGCAGCTCCTGTCCGCTGATGACGCGCACCTCGCACGGCATGTCCGCCTCGATGCTCACCTCCGACAAGTCGCCGTCGAGGCAATAGGGGAAGTCGGAAACAAACTCCCCCTCGAAGGCGAAGCCCGTGCAGTAGTCCTTGCCCTCCTCGTCGTTGTGCACCATGTACTTGAAGCAGCCCCGCTCCA
>JAFUVM010000137.1 GCA_017483665.1 Bacteroidaceae bacterium | reverse complement strand
ATAGTCAAAAATAACATGTCAATGAGTGGATAAACAAACTATATCGCAAGCCGTAGCCTTCTGTGGAGGGTGAAATTCCGAAAGAAGATAGTCTAACGGAATGGCTTCCTCTCTAATTTATGAATTAATAGAAGTCCCCTTTAGAACCGCCTGCGCCTGGGCGAAGCGAAGAACTTCCATGAGCGTAGCGAGTTTACTTCCACTTTAACTTCAGTTAAAAATTATAAATGAAGAGTGAAGAATGAAGAATTTCGTTATTATAGGCATTTCGGACAATCCTGAACCTTGGTTCCCGCCGGAGGTGCTGAGGGTCATCAGCGCGGGCAGGGTGTTCTCGGGCGGAAAGCGACATCATGAGATTGTTGCTCCGCTGCTGCCGAAAGATGCCCGATGGATTGACATCAAGGCGCCGCTGGACGAGGTCTTCGGACAGTATTCACAACTCCCCCTCTCTGCGGAGGATGAAGGTAAGATTATCGTCTTTGCCAGCGGCGACCCTCTGTTCTTCGGCTTTGCCAATACTGTCAAGCGCAGGATGCCCGATGCCGAGATTACCGTCTGCCCTGCCTTCAACTCCCTGCAGATGCTGGCTCACCGGCTGGTGATGCCCTATCACGACATGCGCATCGTCTCGCTCACGGGCCGTCCGTGGCAGGAATTCGACAGGGCGCTCATCGAGAGGACGGGGAAGCTGGGCATCCTGACCGACAGAGAGCACTCCCCTGCCGCCATCGCGCAACGTCTGGCGGACTACGGCTACACGTATTATAATATGTACGTCGGCGAGCATTTGGGCAATCCGGAGCTGGAACGAGTAACGGCGCTCTCGCCCGCAGAAGCTTCGGGACGCGATTTCTCTATGCCCAATTGCGTCATCCTCCATGCCGACAATGTTCCGGCACGCCCCTTCGGCATTGCCGACCGCGACTTTGCCCTGCTCGACGGCAGAGAAAAGATGATAACGAAGATGCCCATCCGTCTGCTCGCGCTCCAAGCCCTCGAACTGCCCCGGCGACGCGTCCTTTGGGATGTAGGCTTCTGCACTGGCAGCGTCTCAGTGGAGGCAAGGCTTCTGTTCCCGCACCTCCAGATTGAGGCTTTCGAGATTCGTCCGGAATGCGAGGCCGTCATCCGGGAGAACGCAAGGAGACACGGAGCGCCGGGCATCAACGTCCACATGGGCGACTTCCTGACTTGCCCCTTGCCCCTTCTTCGCTCCGCTCAGGCGCAGGCGGAAGCCCCTTGCGCCCGTCCAGATGCCGTCTTCATCGGAGGCCACGGCGGACGGCTGAGGGACATCATGGAGAAGGTCCTGCTGTACCTCGCTCCCGACGGCTGCATCGTGATGAACAGCGTGAAAGCCCCAAAGGTAACGACCGACAGCCATCAGCTTTGGGACGAGGCCTGCCGCGAACTCGGCCTTATACAAGAACCGCCCACCCGAATCAACCTCAACGACCATCATCCCATAGAAATACTCAAATGCAGAAGATAGCGATTATTCAGATCAGCGAAGCCGGCTGTCAGCTGGCAAGCGTTCTCAGGAGACAACTCGACGCCTCTGTCATTCAGCGCGCGGAAGTCAGCAGCAAGTGGAAGGAGTTCGATGCCTTCGTCTTCATCGGAGCAATGGGCATCTGCATCAGGACCATTGCGCCGCACATCAACGACAAGCACGAAGACCCGGCTGTCCTGTGCGTCGACAGCTTGGGACAGAACGTCATCTCCGTCCTGAGCGGACACATCGGCGGAGCCAACGACCTGACCAGGCAGGTGGCTGCCGTCATCGGAGCCCGCGAGATCATCACCACTCAGAGCGACATGGCGGGGCTTTGGGCGCTGGATACCATCGGAGAGCGTTTCGGCTGGTCCGTCGCCAACGGTAAAGAAGAGATGAACGACTGCATCTTTGCTTTCGTGGGCCGGAAGCCTACCGCTTTGCTTCTTGAGGTCCGCGATGAAGGTACGGACTATCTCGAGGCTACAAGACCCGAACACGTCACCATCATCAACAACATCCGCGAAGCCGACCCGCAGAGATACGAACTTCTGATAACCGTGTCTCCCTACAACCGGCACGCTCCCGCGGGCATGCCCGAACTGCACTACGTGCCAATGGTGGGGACGATTGGATTCGGACTGGCTCACCATCCCGATGACTACGAGTCTATCTACGACGAAATGGACGAGGCCTTTGCCCTGAGAGGCATTCTGCCCTGCGCCCATCGCTACTGCACCATCGACGTGAAAAGGGACGAGGAATTCTGCTCCTTGCTGGAAGACGAATATGGCAAGGAGGTTGTCTACTATACAGCCGGGGAGTTGGCAGAAGTCGAGGTGCCCAATCCCAGCACAACCGTCCAGAAACATGTCGGCACTCCAAGTGTCTGCGAGGCGGCTGCCATCCTTGGCTCCAACCACGGCGAGCTGATTGTCCCAAAAGTGAAAGGCAGGAACTGGACGGCAGCACTTACCATCGACCGCAAATACCTGCGCGATACACCTCTCCGGGAAGGCCACATCGAGATAGTCGGAGCCGGACCGGGCGACCCGGATTTGGTCTCTGTTCGCGGACGGAAAATGCTCGAGAAGGCCGACCTCATCCTCTATGCCGGCTCGCTCGTGCCAAAGGCATTGACGGAATGCCACAAGCCCGGAGCTGTGGTTCGTTCGTCGGCCGACATGAACCTGGAAGAGCAATGCGAACTGATGAAAGAACACTACGACAAAGGGCATTTCATCGTTCGTCTGCACACGGGCGACCCCTGCATCTTCGGGGCCATACAGGAGCAAATGGCTTTCTTCGACAAGCACCGGATGTCCTATCACATCACGCCGGGCATCTCGTCGTTCCTCGCCGCAGCTGCAGAATTGCAAAGCCAGTTCACCATCCCCGAACGGACACAAACCATCATCCTGACCCGCGGCGAAGGCAGGACACCCATGCCCGAACGGGAACAGCTGCATCTGCTGGCAAGGAGCCAAAGCACGATGTGCATCTTCCTGAGCGCTGCCATCGTCGACGACGTACAGAGCGAACTCCTGCAGGAGTACCCCGAGGACACACCTGTGGCTGCCTGCTATCATCTCACATGGCCCGACCAGAAGATTTACCGCGGAGTGCTGAAAGACCTCGCTAAGATGGTTCACGACAACAATCTGACGCTCACCACCATGCTCGTTGTCGGCGAAGCCATCGACAATCGGCAGGGCCTGTCGGAACTCTACAACAAGCACTTCACACATCTGTTCAGAAAAGGGAAATCGTAAATAAATAGTAAATCATTAAATCAAGATGGTTCTCGTATTCGGAGGCACGACAGAAGGGCGCAAGGCAGCAGAGGTGCTTGAAGAGGCCGGTTCGCCGTATTTCTATAGTACGAAGACCGGCGAGCAAGACTTGGTTCTGCATCATGGCACGGTCATCAGCGGAGCTATGGATGCCGCCAACATGAAGTCGTTTTGCCACGAACACGACATTCGCCTCATCATTGACGCAGCTCATCCTTTTGCCAACCAACTGCACGAGACGATTGCTTCTGTCTGTTCTGGCCTTCACATTCCTGTTGTCCGCTACGAACGCATCTATCCGCCACGCGACCCCGGCATCACCTGGATTGACAGCTACGACGAGCTGCCAGCTCTTCTCTCTCCCACCCTAAAAGGAACGGAAGGAAGCTGTTCGCTGCTCGCCACAACCGGTGTGCAAAGCATCAGCAGACTGAGACCGCTTGAAGCAATGGGCATCAAGGTCAGCTATCGCATCCTGCCGCGCGAGTCGTCTGTCCGTTTGGCAAAAACTCAGGGGGCAAGAGAAGAACAGCTCTGCTATTATGAGGACAGCAAAGCCATCGACGTCGATGCCGACGCTATACTTCTGAAGGAAAGCGGCATCTCCGGAGGCTTCGTTGAGAAAGTGGCAGCGGCAAAAGCGAAGGGCATGCGCATCATCGCCCTGAAGCGACCCCAACTTTTCAACTTTTCAACTTTTCAACCTTTCACCCTTTCGACAGTCAACGGGCCGCACGGATTGCGCCGTGCTGTAGAAAAGCTCTTGCCCGAGTTCTTCCCCTTGCACAGCGGACTGACCACCGGAACCTGCGCCACAGCTGCGGCAATAGCTCAGACATCACGTCTGCTTCGTGGAGAAATGCCCGCCGAGGTGTCCGTATTGTTGCCGAACGGCGAGACCATCATGGTGCCAGTCGGTTATTCCGATGCTCAATGTTCAATGCCCGATGCCCAATGCTCAATGAAAAGCGGATATGCCTACTGCATAAAAGAAGCTGGCGACGACCCGGACGTGACAAACGGCATCGAGGTGCGTGCTTCGGTTGAGTCGTCGGACACATTCCAGATACTTGGCGGCGAAGGTGTCGGCACTTTTACCCTGCCTGGTTTTGATTTTCCTCCCGGAGAACCAGCCATCAACAAAGCACCTCGCGAGATGATTCGAAAGAATCTCGAACGATTTTCAATGGTCAATGGTCAATGGTCAATCACTATCAGCGTACCTGCAGGAGAGGAGATAGCAAAGCGAACCTTCAATCCGCGCCTCGGCATCGAAGGCGGCATCAGCATCATCGGCGTATCGGGCATCGTGAAACCCTTCAGCGAAGAGGCTTTCATCGAGTCCATCCGCAAATGCATGGAGGTGGCAAAGGCAAGCGGTGCAGAACGGGTTGTCATCAACAGCGGCTTCAAGAGCGAGCAATATCTGAGAGCCTTCTACCCCACCCTGCCGGCACAGGCTTTCGTGCAATACGGCAACTACATAGGCGCGACGCTACGAATGGCACACGAGCTTTCCATGCCCAACGTGACACTTGGCGTGATGCTCGGGAAAGCGGTCAAGCTGGCTCAAGGACATCTTGATACGCATAGCCGCAAGACCGTGATGGATAAGGACTTCATCGCTCAGCTTCTTTTAGAAGCAGGCTGTTCCGCAGACACCGACAACATCACTTTGGCACGGGAACTTTGGGAGAAGATTCCTTCCGACAAGTTGAACGACTTCGCCCAAACCGTTATCCGGAAGTGCTTAGGACATTGCAAACCCCTCCTGCCCGACGGGAAACTTACCATTCTGCTAATTGACGACAACGGAAGATTTTACGATTTAATGACTTAAAGATTTAAGTATTATTCATTCCCTCATTTTTTCATTATGTACAAAGACCTTTTCATCGACTTCGACGATACCCTCTACGACACTTATGGCAATGCTGTCATCGCTTTGCGCGAAACCTTCGAAGCGTTCCGCCTGGAACGTTATTTCCCCGAGTCGCAAGTGTTCTACGATGCCTATTGGAACGCCAACATTGACCTTTGGAGCCGCTATGCAAAGGGAGAAATCGACCGCCCATTCCTTATCGTGGAACGATTCCGACGACCACTCTCCGAAGGAAAAGGCTTGGAAGTGACCGAAGCATTCTGCCTGGAAGTAAGTGACCGGTTCCTTGATTTTTGCTCCAACAAACCGGGCTTGGTGGATGGCGCTCGCGAGCTGATGAACTACCTTCGCGACAAAGGTTATCGGATGCACATGTGCAGCAACGGGTTCCACGAAGTGCAATACAAGAAGCTGGCTGCCTGCGGGTTGCGCGACTTCTTCGACTCTGTTATCCTCAGCGAGGATGCCGGAGCCAACAAGCCTTCGAAAGCATTCTTCGACTATGCCTTCAAGGAGACAAAAGCCAATCCCGCCACCACATTGATGATAGGCGACAACCTGCAGACAGACATCATCGGAGCCCACGATGCGGGTCTCGACACGATATTTTTCAACCGATGGAACATCGAGCCGTCTTCTGTCCCGTCCTATACCGTTTCGGCACTACCTGAAATAAAATCGATTCTATAGCGCCTCGCTTTTACGGCGACTGAAGAGCACCATCGCGATAACGGGGGCACCGACGAGAGCTGTGACGCTGTTGACAGGCAAAGCCCCCTCGAAGCTAGGCATACGGGCAATAAGGTTGCAAAGCAAAGCCAGCACCGAGCCGCAAAGAGCCGTGGCGGGCAACAAGATGCGATGGTCGCTCGTGCGGAAGAAAGCACGGGCCAAATGCGGTACAGCCAAGCCCAGGAACATGATGGGACCGCAATAAGCTGTGACGATGGCTACAAGCACGCCGCTGGAAACGATAACCAGCATACGGGCCCTTCGGATGTTGAGACCAAGATTGGCTGCGCTACGGTCGCCCAGCAGAAGCAGGTTCATGGGCTTCACCAACAAGCAAGTCAGGGGGAGCAATATGCACATCAACATGACGAAGAGCACCATCTCGTCGCCACTGACACGCGAGAAGGAGCCCAGCCCCCAAACCACGAAAGCCTTCACGTCCTCTTCGGGCGACAGGAACTTCAGCACGCCGATGATGGCGTTGGCAAGATAACCTATCATCACACCGATGACAAGCAACGTGACACTTCCCCTCACCTTTTGCGAAACCCACAGAATGAGCATCAGCACAGCCATAGCTCCCATGATGGCGGCCACGCTCATGGCTGCATCGCCGAGATAACCGAGCCGGCTGAGTGCCACGCCGCCTATGCGACCTGACAGCAACACGACAAATGCCACGCCAAGAGCCGAGCCGTTGCTGATGCCAAGCACCGACGGGCCTGCCAAGGGATTGCGGAAGACCGTCTGCATCTGCAGGCCGCTGACAGCCAAGCCTGCTCCCGCCACGATAGCAGTCAGAGCTTGCGGCAGGCGGCTGTTGAAGATAATGTTCGTCCAAATCTCGTTGCTGTCGTTTCCGAGCAGGATGCGACACACGTCTGCAAGCGGAATCTCTACCGTTCCGATGAGCAGGTTGCAGGCGAACAAGAGGATGATGCCTGCGAGCAAAGCGATGAAGACTGACACGTTTTTCATGTTTTCAAAGCGGTCTGTAGAATGTAGGTTGATAGTCGTCCTCGACGAGTTCCGGATGGAAGACAGCCACAAGGTCCTTCAGCAAGACATCGGGCATGACGGGCGAACTCTCGTAATAGGGTGTCTGCTTCATGTTGCAGTAGATGACTTTCTTTTCCTTGAAAGCTTTGAAGAGCGTGTTGCGTGGCTCGGAGGCTTTCAGCGCATCGTAGCTGAACTCGCCGGGGAAGCTGTTCAGGATGCGCCAATAGTCGGCCTCTGCAGCAAGCGCATACATCTTCTCGAACTCCAGGTTTTCGCCGGCTGTCTCATCGTCATCGATGACATACTTTGCCCCGGCATCCTGGAATATCTGTGCCAAGTAGTTCTTGCCTCCTACGGCATGCCACGTTCCGTAATGCATCTCGCCGCTGAAGACGGTGGGATATTGCAGCTTTTCACCTTTTAACCTTTTAACCTTTTCTTTGAGGTCGTTGTAGCGATGCTCTATGCCAGCGAAGACTTCGTTTGCCTCGCGTTCCTTGCCGATGAACATGCCCACCAGCTTCACCCATTCCGCCTGTCCCAGCGGGTCGAGCTCCTGATATCCCAGATGCGGCACAAGCGTGATGCCGGTTTCGCGGATGGCATCGTAGCCGCCGCGTTTCGACGGGGAAATAAAGATGACATCGGGATTGGCAGCAAGAATCAGCTCGGTATCGAACTCTCCCTCCATGCCTATCTTGACGATGCGGCCGTCCTTTGCCCTTTGCCTGATGTCCTCGTTGAAGAGGTTCTTGGTTCCCGTGATGCCCTTCACGATGTCGTGCGCCTCAAGTACCGTGAAGTTCGAGAGTTGCAGAGCCGTCATGCAGATGGTGCGGGCAATGGGCACCTGCACCTTTGTGTAGCCATCGGGCACCTGCACGTCTTCGCTCTTGACCAATGCGAAGCGGTCGTTCTCTCCGATGCAGACAAGCCGCACGTTCGCCGAGTCGCGCACCGTAAACTCCGTTGCATAGTCCACCCGGACAGCAACGAGCGAATCCTCGCGGACGGAATCGCCTGCCGCCTGTCGCCTGGCATTTCTTCCCGTACAGGCACAAAGCATAGCCGCTACGATGATGCAGAAGTATGTTTTCTTCATTTTCTTGCGTTATTATTCTGTTTGCCTCTGCAAAAGTACGAATTTTTTCCGTAACTTTGCAGCAAATAAAAAAGAATATGCACACGAATACGGAACAATGTACATGCTACGACCGAATTTGGGCTTCGTTCATCTTCTTTACACGGCTTCCCCTGTGGCGACTGCACGAACCGCCAAAGGAAAGCTACAAGACTGTCGTGGAGCACTGGCCGCTGACGGGATGGCTCACGGGCGGACTGATGGCAGCCACGCTCTACGTGGGTAGCCTGTTCCTGCCATACATGGTAGCTGTGCTGCTGGCTATCAGCGTTCGGATGTTCCTGACAGGCGCCTTGCACGAGGACGGACTGGCCGATTTCTTCGACGGCTTCGGCGGCGGAGGCTCCGACCGCGGGCGCATCCTGACTATCATGAAGGATTCCCACATCGGCACCTTTGGCGTGCTGGGACTTGTGCTGTACATACTGCTGCTTGCCTCGGCGCTCTTCTCCATGCCGGCAGAGACGGCTGCTCTCACCATTCTTGCAGCCGACCCCTTCGCCAAGATGCTGACGGCAGGCCTGATAACCTTGCCGTACGCCCGAAAGGAAGAAGAAGCCAAGGCGAAGGTCGTGTATCGCAGGATAAGCCTTCGGTCTGCCGTCAGCCTCGCCCTGCAAGGCCTGTTGCCGATGATAATTCTCGGATTCTCTCCCAACCTCTCCCTTGTATGGAGAGGGGCAATTGCAGACTGCATTGTCGAGGGAGGGAAGTATATGTTCCTCCCCTTAAAGGGAGAGTTAGAGAGGGGCTTTCCCTTCTTCGTTTCTATTGTCGTCTATACATTATTATATATGTTCATCCGTCGTCGGCTGCAAGGCTACACGGGCGACTGCTGCGGAGCCGTCTGCCTGCTGGTCGAACTCTCGGTCTTTTTAGCAATGAGTGCCCTATGAGAAAGATAATCCTAATCACCGGCGGACAACGTTCCGGCAAGAGCAAGCGAGCCGAGGAGCTGGCCCTGAGCCTTTCGCCGACACCTGTATATGTGGCAACCGCCCATGTCTGGGACGAAGAGTTCCGCGAGCGGGTCCGTAGGCATCAGGAGCGCAGAGGTCCCCAATGGACAAACATCGAGGAGGAGATGCACCTGAGCCGTCACGACATGACAGGGCGCGTCGCCGTAGTCGACTGCGTGACGCTCTGGCTCACCAACTTCTTCTTCGAGAACAACGACGTAGACCAGACGCTTCAAACCGTCAATGCCGAGTTCGAGCGCTTCACCAAGCCCGATGCCACCTACATCTTCGTAACCAACGAGATTGGCAGCGGTGGTGTCAGCGACAATGCCGTCCAGCGGCGCTTCACCGACCTGCAAGGCTGGCTGAACCAGTACATTGCCGCCAAGGCCGACGAGGTGATTCTGATGGTCAGTGGCATTCCCGTAAAAGTAAAAGATTAAGAGCCGCGTTAATCCGCGTAATCCGTGCCAAGAATATGAAAGCATTCGACATCCATCCGATAGACCGAAGTCTCGAACCAGCCATCCAGCAGAAGATCGACAACCTCAATAAGCCCAAGGGCTCCTTAGGGCGTCTCGAAGAGCTGGCTCTGCAGGTCTGCCTCATCCAGCAGACGCTTACCCCATCCTTGGCTCACCCCTGCCACCTGCTCCTGGGCGGCGACCACGGTATAGAGCGTGAGGGCGTCAGCGTGTCGCCCCGTGAGGTCACGTGGCAGCAGATGATCAACTTTACCCGTGGGGGCGGTGGCGTGAATATGTTCTGCCGTCAGCACGGCTT
>JAFUVM010000002.1 GCA_017483665.1 Bacteroidaceae bacterium | reverse complement strand
GCACCCGTAACCCAAAGGGGGTTACTTTTTGATTAGCAAAGGGGGCACTTCTCGAATCGCGCGCGCATGTATGTGTGCTGTTATTATTGAATATCTAACATTGACGGGCAAAGATGTCTGATTAATGCAATCGAGCGATATAAACCGATAGTAATCACATGAACTAAAGCCAAAGCTTAATACGACTGCTACGAAAGACAAAAAAAATAGTCTCTCTTTTTTTTTATGTTTCATTATCTTCTTAATAATTTAGTGGTTATTAAAAAATCATTATGAGTAGATGGATTTGAAATCATTACTTTTCCTTAGTTACCTTCCTTTTATAGGATGTAAATTAATTCCTGTCATCCGATACCCATATTGTTTCCTTAACGCGGATTACAATATTGTTCGCGTACACGAACGTGAATGACATGGCAACCAAAGTTGCGGCGACAAATAGGAAAAACTTTCTCATGTGTTTTGAGTTTTAAGGTTAATAATAGTTTTTGTCGCTGCAAAGGTACGGCGGTTTCTGGTTCTTCACAAGTTATTTAGGTTAGTTTTCGCATTTCGCACATTTGGCTGGGGTACAAATAATTAAGGCCTTCCTGCGGGGAAGGCCAGGTTAGTATTTTTACTTTAAGGGTGGGAAAAGCTTAGAAACCGGCTATAAATTGCTTGAAGGAAACGCTTTTGTCGGGAATATCCAGACGCTGCTTATAGTCGACAAGCTTTTGCTTCAGGGATGTCTCTGCGATGCCATAGATGTCGGCCAGGTCCCTGCCCGAGAAGCCGAGACGTACCAACATACAAAACTGATAGTCCTTCTCGCGAAGATCGGGGAAGGCTTTCCTCAGCCGTTCGGGGAAGCCGTCCGCCACCACTTCGAGGAATGATGAGATTTCCTCCCAATCCTTGGGGGCAAGGGTGATGTGTCTGCCGCTCTTCCTCTGCTCTTCGAGACGCTTGTGGAAGTCGTATTTCTCCATCACCATCTTCCTCATCAGGGCAAGCTGGGTGTTCTTGTTCTCCATGTCGCGCTCGTACCGCTCGCGGGCATGCAGTTCATCCAGGCGGTGACGCTCCTGCTCGACCGCCAGCCTGCGCTTGGCCCTATTCTTTATATTAATATAGACATACACGCCGCTCATGACCAATATGATAAGAAGCATGAGGATGAACATAAGCATCAGCTTCCCGCGGAATACTTTCTCCTGCTGCAGGCGGTTCTCTCGCTCCTGCTGAATGAGGTCCTGATAATAAGCTCCCTTCGTTTCCTGCAAGTCGATGTACATTCTTTCCATACACTCGTAGGCGGAATCCAAGTATGCGAGGGACGAGGCAGCATCATGCTCCTTCGCCGACATGCGGGAAAGACTTTGATATGCCAAGTACTTTTGTCCGTTACTTCCCACGTCTGTTATTGTCAAGAACAGTTCCCTTGCCTGATGGAAAGAGTCTGCTTCGGCATAACAGTTTGCAAGGCACGAAACAAGATTCAGGTTTTTCTCTGGAATGGCCTCCCATGCGGCCTTGGCACAGGCCAATGCCTGCGGATAGTCCTTAAGCTTGGAGTATATCAACGACTTCTGTTGCCATACAGCCCCAATCGTATTGGAGTCTCCGGCTGCCAGCGCTTCTTCGAGAGCCATGTCCATGTAAATGAATGCCGAGTCTTCCTTGTCATCCAAGAGGTATGCAGTGCCAACATCCAGCAACAGGAGAATCTTGTTTATAATGTTGGGATGGCAATGCTCGGAATAGACCTGCAGGGCCTGCTTGGCGTACCCAACGGCAAGAGGAGCTTCGGAGTAGCGGACGCTGGCTGACAGGCGGTTGAGCGCCAGGTACTGCGTGTAGTATTCTCCGCGCTCCCCGGCAAGACGGGCGGCGGTGCGCAGACAGTCCTCGCCTTGCTTCGTGCTGTCCACAAGGGTGTAGTACAGCCCCATGTAATACTGGCTGCGTGCGTAGAGGGTGTCGTCGGTGTGACGGTTGTAGTAGTCGAAGGCGATGCGGAGCAGGGAATCGTTGCGGGTGTCGGTGCCGCTCTTGTTCTGCGCAATGGAATAGATGATGGCATAGCGGGCAAGACGCTCGCCCGAGAGGGAATGGCGGTCGATGGTCTGCAACAGACGCATTGCGCTGTCGGGCCGCGACTGCATGAGTCCGCCTGCCTGAAGAATGATGCGGTCTGCCTGCCTGTGACAGGAGACAAGAAGCAAGAGAAGGAGCAAGGAGCATGGGGCAAGGCGCAAGGATTTCATGTTGCAAACAGGTATCAATGTGGAAGCGCTGGGCGCTTATCCCGGAAGAGCAAGGCGCTTATTTCAGAAGAGCAAGGCGTTTATTTCGGAAGAGCAAAGCGCTTCCAAAAGAGACACGTGGTTAGTTCGGTAACGACGCGTGGTTAGTTCGGTAACGACGCGTGGTTAGCTTCGATTCTCAGTACTTATGGAAATTATACTTCTTGCGCAGTTCTTCCTGTTTCTCTGGTGGAAGCGACTTGAAATAGCCGCGCCAGCTGGGACAGAAATTGATTTGCCAACGCCAGAAACGACCGATGAGCGACTGAGGATTCTTGTCGTACTGAGCACGAAGCTTACAGTTCTCGCAGGGATACTTCATGATTGAAAATTAAAAATGAACAATTAAAAATGAAAAATGATTAGTGATTAGTGAATAGTGAATAATTTGCTACCGCGCTAAAAATAACTATAGACTATGAATTATGAACTATGGACTATGAACTATGGACTATG
Organism: Bacteroidaceae bacterium; assembly: GCA_017483665.1. Lineage (GTDB taxonomy): Bacteria > Bacteroidota > Bacteroidia > Bacteroidales > Bacteroidaceae > Physcousia. The sequence goes on along the minus strand of JAFUVM010000002.1, from coordinate 25,931 downwards.
AACTATGAACTATGAACTATGAACTATGAATTATGGACTATGGACTGACCACGACGGTGACGATGCTCTGCGGGGGCAGGGTGAAGCGGGCGGAGGATGCTGTACCAGCTGACATGGACATCTGAACGGAGGAAGTGCCGCTGTTGATGAAGAAGGCGCCGTAGCTGCCGTCGGGACCCTGGAAGGCTGCATAGCTGACGTCCGGATTGTCCCCGGACATGCTGGCGGCGATGCGGCGGGCACCGGGCTGGGCGGCGAGGCTGGCATGCGCGATGGCGAAGTAGTGGGAGTTGAGGGTGAGGGTGCGGTAGTCGCGCTGGTCGATGTCGACTGCACCGAAGCAGGTCTGGCAGCCGCCGTCGAGGTTGGGGCCGCGGTTGAGGTCGAGCATGAGGTTCCAGACCATGACGGCTTTGCTGCGGCGCGTCACGGTGCCATAGACGAGGTTACGCATGTCGGCAAGCAGACGGGCGGAGAGGTTGCGGCCGTCGTTCCACGTGCCGATGCTGGACTCGGTGAAGATGACTCCGCTCTCGGGTGCCTTTTGGTTGATGTCGTCAAGCTCGGTGACACGGCCTCCGTAGTCGTGCCAGGCAGAACCGACCACAAGCTCGCGCCCCTCCATGTCGGCAGGCAGGGCTGAGAAGAAGTGGATGGGATAGTCCTGCTGGTCGGGTATGTTGTCGTAGTTGTAGTTGTGGTCGAAGCAGTATATCTTTGTCTTGATGCCTGCGCGGGCAAAGGCGGGTGCAAGCTTGCCGACGAAGGCTGCCTCTTCCTGCCAAGGCATGTAGAGGCTGGCGCAGTTGCCGCGGTTGAGGGGTTCGTTCTGGGGCGTGACGGCATAGATAGGGATGCCCTCGGCTTCGAAGGCTTTCACGAAACGGACGAAATACTCGGCATAGTCCTCGTAGCAGGCGGGATTGAGCGTGCCGGCCGTCCAGGAGTCGTACGGGGCGGGGTCGGTGAGGCTCTTTATCTTCATCCACTTGGGACAGGTCCAGGGGGCTGCCATTATCTTGAGGTCGGGGTTAATGGCAAGTATCTCCTTGAGGATGGGGATGACGTACTGCGTCTCGTCTGTGTGGAGGCGGAAGTGCTGGAGGCCCTTGGTGTCGCAGAGGGAATACTCGGTGCTGGAGAAGTCGGAGCAGCCTATGCTGATGCGGGCGTAGCTGACGCCGTAGCCTTCGGTGGGCGAATAGGTGCGCAGGAGGAAGGCGCGACGGTCGGCGGGCGTCATCTTCAGCAGGTTGTAGCAGGCGCTGTAGGTGATGGCATAACCGAAGCCGTCCATCTCCTGATACTTCGTGTCGGGCAGGAGGGTGAGATGATTGGGGGACTTGACCTGTGCGACTGCCGAGGTGGCAAGCTCCAGCTGATGCTTGCCGTCCGCTGTCGTGGTGTAGACGCGTACGTGCTGGCTGGAAAGAGGAAGGGTGAGGAGGGAAAGGAGCATCGCTGCTCCCAAACGCTTCCCAAAGAGGGAGGCTTTTTTAGATACAACTTTCTCCATGACTGTCTGTTTTCTTGCTTATTCTGGTATGACCTTCGTCTGCGCGGATGTTATTGGGCGGGAGTGGATGCTCCGGTCTGTCCGTCGACGGGTTTCTGGGGCGAGGCTCCGGTCAGGCCGTCGAGGTTGACGATGGCGGTGGGGTTCTGCTTGTAGGTTGCCAGCTCGCCCTCGGTCTCGTAGATGCATTGGCGGAGGTCCTTCTCGGAGATACGGACGGCATCGCGCGTCAGCTCGGGCACGTTGTAGCTCTTCATGAGGAGGATGTTCCACTCGGGGTCCTCCTGCGGCATGACGAAGGGTTTGTGCGCCTTGCCCTGAGCGTCGAAGTAGGCAATGAAGGGACGCGTGTAGTTCCCGTCCATGCGACGGCTGCTGAAGACGAACCAACGGCCGTTGGAGCTCCAGGAGTGGAAGCTGTCCACGTCGGGCGAGTTGGCTGCGGCGAGGGAGTAGCAGTTGTCCGTCTGGAGGTCCAGCACCCAGAGGTCGCTCGACTTGTGCCAGATGTGGAACTGTCCGTAGTCGCCTTTCGTAAAGAGAATATAGCGTCCGTCGGGCGAGACGCGCGGCACGGAGATGCTTTTCCCCTCAGCCTCAGCGTTGACAACCATCTGGGGCTTGCCGAAGCTGCGTGTCGCGGGGTCGAAGGAGATGGACATGAGGTTGTAGCGCAAACTGTCGTAGCAGGCAAGAATCTGCCGGCTGAGCATGCTGTCGGGCAAGGAAGGGTCGAGGTAAGGGCCGGGGTTGGCGGAGCAATAGTAAAGGGTACGTCCGTCGGGAGCCCAGCAGGGGAAGGTCTCCATGTCAATTCGGGTGCGGATGATGTGGCTCACCTCGTTCTTCTCGGCATCGTAGAGAAGCAGGTCGCTGGCCTCGTCCATCACCTCGATCTTCTCGGGGTAATAGAGGTGGAAGGCCTGTCCGGTCTTGTTGGTAGAGAAGGCGACAAGGTTTTCCGTCGGGTGCCACGAGGGGTAGACGGCGCTGGTGATGATGGTGCTGTCCTTGAACTGTATCTTCTGCGCCTTGCCGTCCTGCACGACGATTGTGCCTCCGTGGTTGGAACGGACGTGGAAGAGCATGCGGTCGGTGCTGCCCATGCGGAAGTTGTGACAGTTGACGCAATGGTTCTCTCCGTCGTTGTACTCACGATTGTTCTCGTAGACAGGCACTTCGTCGAAGGTCGTCAGGTTGCGCTGATAGATGCCGAGCTGACGGTAGAGCTCGTAGCCGGGCTCGATGAGACGATAGCTGAGGAAGGCATCGATGGGCTCCTGGGCCACGCTGAACGTGAAGGGCTTGAAGCGCACCCAGCCGTCGGGACGCTCGCCATAGATGCTGACGGTAATGTCGCTGCCTTTGCTGCCAACGAGGAGCCGGCGCCATGCCGCGGAATCCATCTGCACCTTGCCGTCCGCTCCGGCTGCCGCGAGAAGCTCTTCTCCGCCCCCCTGCAGCTGTGCGACGTAGCTCTCTGCAAGCGAATCGCGCACAATGAAGTTGAGCGGCGCAATGTTAGGCGGCACTACGACATCCATGTAGTCGGGATAGATGCTTGCCGGAGCACCGGCCTCGGCAAACGTTTCGGGCAACTTCGCCTCGCGCTTGCAGCCAGCCAACAAGAGCATCGCTGCAAGTATATATATATATAATGTATGTCGTCTCATCATTGGAAATATGAATGTAGAACTATAACTATGCACTATGGACTATGGACTATGCACTATGGACTATGCACTATGGACTATGCACTATGGACTCTGAACTATTACGCTTAGTTCACTCCCGAACTGCTTGAATGCAAACTGGTGTAACCCTTCTTTGTCGCCTTGAGGTTGCCGAAGAAGTAGTAGTAGGGGTAGTAACCTTTGTATCGCGGGAACAGCTCGTAGGCATGTCCGGGACGGTCGTTCATGTAGGGTTGCATCTTCTGGAGGAAGCTCTGCACCTGTGCCTGACGGACGTTGAGCCCGGTGAAGTGTCTCGAGATGCCGGGGTTCTTGTTCTCTGCCAGCAGGATGCCGTCCTGGATGATGCTGGGCGGCATGGTGCCGACAAGCGGTTCAAGGCGCTCGACGAACTGCGGCATCAGCTTCGTGTAGAGGCAGACGACAAGGCTGTTGATGAGGGCGTTGTTGCTTCGTCCCTCGACGAGCAAGAGGTTGTAGCCCATGAAGAGCGGCTGCTGGTACTGGTTCTCGAAGCTGTCGTGAATGGGTTCCGTCAGCCGTATCAAAGCCATCTCCTTGTCTGCATCGACCAGATCGGGCCGTCGGAGCAAAGCGTCGTACTTGCGGCAGAACGCTCCTTCGAAGGGAACGCGGCGAAGCATGGTCAGGTACTTCTCAGCCAACTCCCATTCGTTGCGCATCAGGGCACATTTCGTCAGCAGCTTCAGCAGACGGATGGTCGGGCCGGTCATCACCATCTGTTCCATTGCTGAATGCATGGACGACTGGATGAAGCCGCCGTAGTAGTCGCCCTCGGGCACATAGAGACAACTGGCATTGTTGTGTTCTCCGTCCATGCCATGAATGTAGAGCGAGTCGTAGTCGAGGCGGATGTCAAAGAGACGCTCGCCCACCTGACCCGTCTGCACCAGGGAGATAGCATAGGAACAAGCCATCGGGCGGTTGCTCATCGTCGCATGGGCACGAGCCAGCTTCTGTATGCCAGCCCAGTCCTGCCGGTATTCCATGTCGAGCAGTTGACAGATGACACGGACATAAGGCCGTTGCCACTGGTCGAAACCGATGATGGCAGCAAGGCAAAGAACGACGACAGCCAGCTGCAGGCGGTTCTGCCGCGGTGTCTCGTCCGTAGGAATGCCGACAAGTGTAGGCACTGGCTTACGGCTGAAGCTGCGTATCATAACGGCCCAGATGCAGAGGACAAGCAGGACGACGAACGGAATGCCGAATATCAGGCCCGTCCGTGCCTCGAAGAAGATGTCGAGACCCAGGAAGGTGACGACTGCCATGTAGCACAATGCCGGGAGGTACTGGATGGGGCGCCAGGCCGGACGGAGCCGCATGCAATAGCCCGTGAGCCAGCTGCCAAGAGAAAGCATCAGCGCCATGAGCAGACCGCCAAGCCAAGGGTACTGATAGAGCTGCAGCATGGCACGCCCCAAGTAGCGAAGGCTGCCGTAAGACTGGCTCAGGATGAACTCCATGATGCGGGTGTCTGCTGTCCAGAAGCTGTACTCGCGGCTGATGTGGAAGACTGAGCCGTAATACCAGGCCGCCCAAAGCCAGGTCAGGACAAAGAAGATGGGCAAGACGGGCAGCAGCCACTTCCTCTTTGGTGAGGGAGGGGCTGTCTGCTGTCCGGTTTTCGCCTTGCCCGGCTGTGTTGTTGTTTTCTTGCGCATGTTGATGCTGGAATATCTGTTCGTGTTATCTCTCATTGTGTGGCTTCTACTTCACCAGCACTTTCTTTCCGCCAACGATGTAGAGGCCATTTGCAGGCTTGCTGACACGCTGGCCGGCCAGATTGTAGATACCGTCCTTCGCGGAGCCCTGGCCATCTGCCTTTTCCTTCAGGTCGCTGATGCCGCTGCCCTCTTCCCACACATAAGTGAAGGGCGAAATGTTCTCGACATAGGTGAGCTGGATGGGTGAGGTCTCTGCCGGGTTGCAGTCGGGGCTGAGGATGTAGCCACTCTCCGTCGTGGTATATGTGCCGGCGTGGACTGTTCCGCCGTAAGCGGGCAGGGTGTAGTCGAGTTTGCCATTTAGGTTGAAGATGACTGGCAGACCTGCGGCAATGGCAGCCTTGGAGTCTGTACCATCAACCATCGTGCCCTCTTCCGAGATGTAGCCCATCGCATACGACTCGAAGGGCAGGCGCAGGGCCTGATAGCCTTCGCCGCTCTTGGTGAAGGAAAGCACCTCAGCTGTGAAGTCCTCGGGAATATAGAAGGGCTTGTCGCCATCGATGACAACGGACTGAGCTGTGCTGTCGGGACCAACCACATTGACGTTTGCCAGAAGTTCCTCGGTAGGCAGTTTCTTGGCAGCCTGTCCGGGCTTGACGTAGGCAATGGAGTTTGCGGGGAGCGGGTTCATGACGCTCTTGCCTGCAGTGCCCGTGCCATAATAATATAATGTATGCGGAGTCTGGTCACCTTCGTAGTAGGCAGTCATCTCGCCGCGATACAAGGCAGGGCCGTAAGGCACGAGCACCTCGTAGCCGTTGGCCTCACAAGCCACCATGGTGAAGCCGTCCTTTATCTTTGCTGCCACGTTCGAAGGGATGGTGAACTTCCTCTTGTTGGAGAGGTAGACGAGCTTGCCGTCCTTGTCGTAGACCTTGAAGCCGATGGCGCCTGTGCCGTTCACATTGTAGGTGGTCAGGCCCTGGCTTGTGGTGGAGGTGTAGTAGTAGCCATCGGTCTGATATTCGTCCACGAAGTCGCTCCACTGGCCGACGTCGGCATAGCCGATGGGCACTTCGCCGTCGTCGTAGGCAATGCGGTTAGCTCCGCGAGGCCGTCCCTCGAGCGGACCGTTGTAGATGGAGGGCGAGGGCTTGATGCGGTCGTCGATGAAGCAGATGCTGGGAGCCTTCGGGTAACGGGCCATGTAGGCCTTGGCTTCCTCGATGTCCTTTTCGGTGGTCGTCACCCAGTAGTCGCCGTAGTCGCCCACATAGAACTTGTCGTAGGGAACGAACATGCCGTTCACCTCGAAGAACTCGCTCAGGTCGAGCTGGGCAGCGTCGCACATCTTCTTAGCCATGTGCAGGTAGTCCTGACGGCCATAGCTCAGATTGCCGCCTACGGTTTGGCCTTCCTTGACAAGCGTGGCGTCGTAGTCGCCCGAACGCTTGCGGATAGGATCCTTGCGGAGCAGCTTGAAGAGCGTGGGATAGAAGTCGGGCTTGTGTCCCTGTGCATGGAAGTAGAGGTAGAGCTGGAAGTAGAAACGTGTCTGTTCCCAGATGTCCATACCGAACCATCCTGCGCCGCGGGCGAAATCGTCGAGAGTCTTGGTGACAGATGTGCCTCGGGTTGTGGAGACGCCGTGCAGGAAGACGTTGACGTTGGAGAAGAGGTTGTTGCTGACCTCGGTGGCTCCGACGATGTTGAAGCAAGCCTGGTGGTTGTGACCAATCTCGTGCGAGGGACCCCAGATGGCGCCGCCGCTGGAGGTGATGGTGTTGTAGTTCATGATGGTGCTGATGGTGCCGTCGCTATAGTAGGTGCCGTAGGTGGAGGCGTACATATAGCCGTGGGTGACGGAGAAGGCGTTCCATACATTGCGGAAGCGGCCCTCGACGTCCTCCTTGAAGCCCATCAGGTCTTCCTCACACTCCACGAAGTTGTTCCAAACACGCATCAGGCCTTCCATCTCGTCGGTGGGACCTGTAGCTGCCGTCACCAGGTTCTTGACCATAGCAAAGACGAGGCGATGCGTCTTGAGGTTGAGGATGTTGCTCTTGTCGAGCATCTTCTCGCTGAGGAGCCTCCAGTCATCGTTGGTCATGCCGCGGGTATAGTCGAAGTAGCCTTGCAGCTGTCCGCCCTCGATGTGAATCTTGGCTGCGGGATAGTCGGCAAGATACTTCTCGGGGTCGTTGAGCTGATAGAAGATGTAGATGGTGCTGGGGTTGCCGAGAATCAAGGTGTTCAGTCCGGCATGGAGCGAGGTTGTGGAACCTGTCTGATGGTCGCCGGGGCTGTCGCTGTCCATCACGACCTCAGCCTGCAGGGTGCAGTCGGTGCTGGGTTCCTGGTCGACGTAGATATAGATGATGTCGCCGGACTTGCCCACGATGCCGGTCGGTCCGGAGAGCTTGCCGTAGCTGTAGCTCATGCCGGTGTATTCGTTCCACGACATCTTCTGGTAGTTGCTGTAGACGTTGAAGTCGTCGCGAACGCGGAAGAACTTCTCGAAGCCTTCGCGAGTGTAGCCGTTCGAGGCGGTAAAGCTTTGCCAGGTGTTGTTCTTCACCTTGAGCGCCATTGCCTTCATGTCGTCGTTGAGGGTGGCGAAGTCGGCATTCTCGGCCAGGGCTTCGTCGCTGAGACTCTGTATCTCGTCCTTGAGGACGGTGCAGGCATTGTCCTGGAAAAGGTTGGCAAGGGCAGCCTTGTAGGTGGGCAGGTTCTGCCGCAGTTCGTTGTAGGCGGCAAGCTTCGCACGGCCTTCTGCTATGAAGGCATCGTCGAGCTCCACTTCCTCGAAGCCCCAGACGCTGTTGGTGGCGCTGTAGCTCCAGCCCACTACATTGTCGCCCGCATCGCAATGGAGGCCCACGGTGTTGTTGTCCAGGATGTAGTATGTCAGCGAGGTGGCATCGTCGGTTCTCTTTATGGCGAAGCTGGAAGTCTTGCTCAGATTGGTGCGATATGGCACGCTGAGTGTTCCGTTCTGCTGGGCAACGTTACGCTCTGTGCAGAGGTTCTGCAGGTTCCAGCGGCCGTTTGAAGTCTTGACCAGCGTCCAGTACTGCGAGAGCTTGTCGGCGTCCTTGCCTTCGCAAGTGAGTACGTTTGCCGAGAAATCCTCGTTGATGAACTTCTCCCTGGCAATGTTCTTGATGCGGTAGTACTTGCCTTCCGCAGGTTCCGAGAGGCCGGTCATGGCAAGCAGGTGGTCCTCCACCTCCTGCAACGTGAAGTTCTCGGCCAGTGCTATGCTCCAGTCGCTGCCGGCATCGTTCTGGCAGGTCCACTTGTAGAGGGTCGTCCCATTGAGGTTCAGGCAGACATTGCCGGAGAATTCGCTGTTCTCCGAGATGTTGATGTAGGCATCGTTCGTACCGTTGTTGGGACTGAACTGAATGTAAAGGGTGTTAGTGAGAGACGATGGTGTGCGGAAGTTGTCGTCGTCGTTGAGGAAGCGGCCTGTGTCGGCATTGCGCAGGGTGTAGCCTTCGCCCGACTTGGCCAGAAGCCATACTTGTGAGAGTGCATTGTTGTTGGAGCTGGCACCGGCGGTGTTTGTTCCGTTGTCGACAAGGCGGTTGCCGGAATAGCGACGGTTGGTGAGACGCACCAGATTGGTGCCCGTCAGGATATAGCGCACATAGGCCGTGCCCGTCAGGTCCTTGATGTCGGTGAAGCTGACCTTGCGGAACACCCAGTCGCGGTCGGTACCCGCTCCGCCCACGCTTGATGAGCCGACGAGCTTGCCGCCGTTGTTCTGCAGGAAGTAGAGGTTGTTGCTTCGCAGCGACCAGTGGCCTGCGCTGCCAAGCTGCGCAATGGTGTAGAAGTACTTTGCCTGCAGGGTGGCACTGGTGCCGTTGTTGCGGGTCGTGGTCACGTTGGCAATGTAGTTTCCCAGTCCGGTCTTCAGGTAGTAGCGACCTTCTGCCTCTCCGTTCTCAAGCTGGATGAGATAGCCGGCATTCGACGCAGCCTCCGAGCCGTTGGGGGATGTCGTGGAGACGCCTAACGTATTGCCTGCGCCTTCCAGGATGAAGGAGGAGGTTGAAGAATTGTAGAGGACATACCATTGCCCGGTTTCGAGCGTTGTGGCATTGGCGCCGAGAGAAATGACTTTTCCTGCGAAATCCTCCGTCTGAGCATACAGCGGAGCGTTGGCACACAGAACGAGCAGTGCCCATGCGAGGCATGAGGTGAGGTTACATAATAGTTTTTTCATGTCTGTATTAGTTTTATATGATGTTTCGGGTACAAAGGTACGAAATAGCAAGGAGAATGCCAAATTTAAGAGGCATTTTTCCTGCTTCATGCCCCGAAGGGGCACAAAAAGGAGGCCAAGTTTAGCCTTTCAAGAGCAAGACGAGATAAACGAGATAGCAAAGGACAAGCACGACGCCTTCCTTGCGGCTGAGCTTACGTCCGGTCAAGGCAAGCAGCCATACCAACAGACAGCTACCGACGAGCATCACCCAGTCGGTCAGCGTCAGTTCGGTGACGACAATGGGCGAGACGGTACTGCAGATGCCCAGGACGAAGGCGATGTTGAAGATGTTGCTGCCGATGGCGTTGCCCAAGGCCAGGCCCTCGCTGCCCTTACGGGCGGCCACGATGCTCGTCATCAGCTCGGGCAGACTGGTACCGGCGGCAAGGATGGTGATGCCTATCACGCTTTCGCTAATCTCGAACTTGCGGGCCACAGCTGCAGCATTGTCCACCAGGAAGCGTCCGCCCACCGCAAGGGCTGCTATGCCGATGAAGATGAACAGGAAAATCTTCCACAAAGGCATCTGTTCCGTCGGGGCAACCTCCTGGGCTGCCTTGCGGTCGCGGAGGCCTATGCGGTAGGCTATCAGCGTATAAATGAAGAAGAAACCCAGGAAGGCAAGTCCTTCCCACAGGCTTATGACGCGATTGACACCTGCAAAGGCAATCAGCATGACGGAGGCTGTGAACATCAGGGGAAGGTCGCGCTTGAGCAGGGAGCTCTCCACCTTCATGCCCAGCATAATGGACGATGCGCCGATGACGACGAGAGTGTTGAACACGTTGCTGCCCACGATGTTGCCCACGCTCATGTCGCCGCTGCCGCGCAGCACGCTCATAAAGCTGACGATGAACTCGGGCAGACTGGTGCCAAGCGCCACGACGGTCAGACCGATGACCAGTTCACTCACCTTCAGGCGGCGGGCCAGGGCACAGGACCCGTCGGTGAAACGGTCGGCCCCCCACAGCACTACTGCCATGCAAACAACTATCCAGACAAACTCCAATAACATGCTTCTTTCTCTAAAACGGTTGCAAAGGTACAACAATCTTGCGATTTTACGAAAAGTTTTTGCCTCAGATTGCATCGTTTTGCATAATTCTTCATACTTTTGTGACAAAAACTAACAGCAGACATACCATATTACACCTATTTTAACGCCCTACTTTAACTTCCATTTTCACTTTCACTTCTAACCTCCGCCAAAAATGAAAAACCATTCCCCATCACCCCTTCACCCTTCAATCTTCAGTCTTCATTTAGTCCTCCTCCTGCTTTTGCTGACAGCCTCCTGCCAGAGCCTCCGGCACGAAACGAAGGAGCTCACCCGCGCTGAGCTGCTCGACAAAATCAAAGGCGGATGGGCCGGACAGCTCATCGGCTGCACCTACGGCGGCCCCACCGAGTTCTGCTACCGTAGCGTACGCATCCCCGACGAGACGGAAATCAAGTGGGAGGACGGCTGCATCAAGTGGCACTACGACCACGCGCCCGGCCTCTACGACGACCTCTACATGGACCTGACCTTCGTCAACGTGATGGACCGACTGGGCCTCGATGCACCCGTCGACTCGATGGCGATGGCCTTCGCACACGCCGGCTACAACCTCTGGCACGCCAACCAGGCGGCACGCTACAACCTGCTGCGCGGCATCATGCCACCACAGTCGGGGCACTGGCTGAACAACCCGCATGCCGACGACATCGACTACCAGATTGAAGCCGACTTCGCAGGACTCGTCTCGCCCGGCATGCTCAACGCCGCCTCCGAGATCTCCGACCGCGTGGGACACATCATGAACTACGGCGACGGCTGGTACGGCGGCGTCTTCGTGGGAGCCATGTACTCCCTGGCCTTTGTGCGCGACGACGTCCGCACCGTCATCACCGAAGCACTCCAGACCATCCCACAGGGCAGCCGCTTCCGCCAATGCATGGAGGACGTCATCGTCTGGTACGACCAGCACCCCGACGACTGGAAGGCCGTCTGGGACAAATGTCAGGAGAAATATGCCGACGAAGTGGGATGCCCCGAGGGAGCCAACGACCCGCTCGACATCGACGCGCTCATCAACAGCGCCTACATCGTCATGGGACTCCTCTACGGCAACGGCGACTTCGAGCGCACGATGGAGATTTCCACACGTTGCGGACAGGACAGCGACTGCAATCCCGCCTCGGCAGCAGGCGTACTGGGCTGCATGATAGGCTACAGCAACATTCCCGAAAAGTGGATGAAGAACCTCTACGATGTGGAGGACCGCAACTTCGCCTACACCGACATCTCCATGAATCGCGCCTACGACATGACGCTCCGGCTGGCCCTGCAACAGATAGAACGCGGCGGCGGCAAGGTGAGCGACGAGTCCGTCCAGCTGGCCGTGCAGCGCCCCAAGGCCGTCCGTCTGGAACAATCGTTCCCGGGCCTGCGTCCCACACAGATTGTCGAAGGACGTCAGATACAGGACTTCGGCACCCTCACCTTCCAGGGCAAAGGATATGCCGTACGTTGCGACGTAAAGAGCCCGCATCGCGACTATGTAGCTGAAGTCGAAGTCTATGTAGACGGCACACTGAAGGAAACCGTGAAGGCACCCGTCAGCTACCACGACCGCACCCAAGAGCTCTGCTGGGAGTACAGCCTCGACCAGGGCGAACACACCCTTTCCCTGCGCTGGCTCAACCCCGAGGACGAAGTCCAAGTGAACTGCTACCGCACCGTCATCTACGGCAGCGAGGAATAACCGCAAAACGGACATTGATTCCAAATTCAAAATTAAAGCTCAGCCATAAGACGTTAACATCTAAAAACACGAAATAAACGAATAAAGCAGAAATAAACATCTGAAGATGCGAAAAGCACGAAACTTCCGAGCACAAATTTAACTCGGAAGCGCAGGGCGCTTATCCCGGAAGCACGAGGCGCTTATCTTGGAAGCACGAGGCGCTTATCCCGGAAGCACGAGGCGCTTGTCTCGGAAGCACGGGGCGCTTATCCCGGAAGCACGAGGCGCTTGTCTCGGAAGCGCAAACCACTCGTCACTCATCATATATGCTTTTAACAGTCAACGAATCAGATAATAAGACCCTGACGAGTACCTGACAACCTCGTCAGGCACTCGTCAGGGTATAAATTGTTGACAATCATCGCATTCAGCCCCATACATGACGGGTGACGAGTTTTTTTGATTTAAGCCCGAATTATATTCTTTCTTTCAATCAATTTCGAAACTGATTATTATTTTAGCGATGTTCCATAACGGCGATGACGACAGTGCTTTTGCCCTTGACAGCATGGAGCGTGATGGTGTCAGGCCAAGGACCGCTTAGGAACACTCCCAGCCACCACTTCTTCCGCCAATACCCCCAGGGCTCTGGCAAGCGGCTTGGCATTAAGCGAATAGTAGCGGGTATAGGCCCTAATGCCAGTCTTCACCAGGTTATAACCTTGTCCACTATCGCTTGTTGCTCGCTGGCAGTGCGACGCAAGTAGATGCGTGTCGTTTCAATGCTCTCATGTCCCATCAGGTCTGCAAGCAGAGAAATGTCATTGAACTTTTCGAGGAAGTTCTTGGCGTAGCGATGCCGGAATGAGTGCGGATAGACCACTTTCTGTCTTCAACCGACCATCCCTTTTGTAGTATGGATGGAGTTATGTACCGTAGTTTAATGTCTTCTTCAGACAGTGCCAGTATATTATCCATATTCAACTTCCAATAAGAATCTATTAAGGGAATATGGCACAAAGGTACTCATTTTCCCTCAAAAACGTGAAGGTTTATTCAATAATTAAGGTGAAGACGACGTTTTTTGCACCATTTTTGCATTACAACGTCATCTCCACCTTCTCTTTTCCCTAACTTTTATCACTTATTTATGCTAAACTGTCTGTCTGGCAACACATAAACATTGGTACGTTTGGGAGACATTTTAACAAAACACTTCCTTTACTCGCTGTATGGTGATGTTATCTCGCTCCAACGGTGCACAGGTGGAGAGCGTTACCAGCATGACAGGGGCAAACTGGGACGGCTTGCCGTCATCCCCAAGCAAGCTGAACTGCTCCCATAATATATCAAATTTTGTGCGCAAAGATACGTTTTTCTAACGACTTTCGCAATAGTTGATGTCATTTTTCCAGTGACTTATATATATTATGCCTTTTTTCTAACTAGATTCACAATTCCGTTGCTTTTTACCAGAAAATGTCAGCCAAAAATTAATTGCACGTGCCGCTCAGCCCGCCATAACTCTCGACAGACTCCTGTAGGGCTTCTTTGGCGGAATATTTAATCCCAAATCGTTAACTTTACAATCCGTTGTAATCCGTTGTATGGTGATATCCCCCGTCAGGGTGTTACGTCCTGTCATTCTGTAAGTTTGACGAGTGACGAGTATTTTTCATCCTTTCTTTATATTTCCTTCCGGGCAGAATTTTGCTCGCCTGCGAGCAGTAGCGGGCGTACTCGGAGCTGGGATGGCGGCTCACGCTCCATTGCTGCCCGACGGTTACAGTTCCGCTTGCAGCCGCAGCATTTCGTCGCGAAGGATGGCGGCATCGGTGAACTCCATGTTCCGGGCGGCTTCCTCCATCTTGCGGCGCAGGCTGGCGATGCGTTGTTTCTTCTGTTCTACGGTCAGCGTCTCTGCCTCTGCGACGGCCAGGACTTCGTAGTGTGCAGGTTCGACGTATGCTCCTGGTTCCGGGTCGGGGGCATGCCCTGCGAGGTCGCCCATCGTGGTGTCCTTGCGTATCTGCCGGGGCGTGATGCCGTGCTCGTCGTTGTATCGCAGCTGCTTCTCGCGTCGACGGTTCGTCTCGTCTATGGTGGCGGCCATGCTGCCGGTGATGGTGTCGGCGTACATGATGGCGCGGCCGTGTACGTTGCGGGCAGCGCGGCCGATGGTTTGTGTCAGGCTCCGTTCGTTGCGCAGGAAGCCCTCTTTGTCGGCATCGAGGATGGCGACCAGCGAGACTTCGGGCAGGTCGAGTCCTTCGCGCAGCAGGTTCACGCCCACCAGCACGTCGTAGACCCCTTGGCGCAGCTCGTTAATGATGCGCACACGTTCCAGCGTGTCTACGTCGCTGTGGATGTAGGCAGTCTGTACGCCAGCTTCCAGCAGGTACTCCGTCAGCTCTTCGGCCATGCGCTTCGTCAGCGTTACCACAAGGACACGCTCTTTCTGCTCGATGCATTGCTGTATCTCTTCCATGAGGTCGTCCACCTGGTTTGCTGTGGGGCGCACTTCTATGGGCGGGTCGAGGAGTCCCGTCGGACGAATGACCTGTTCCACAACGATGCCTTCGCTGCGTGCTATCTCGTAGTCGGCAGGCGTGGCGCTGACGTAGATCGTCTGTGGGGTCAGCTCGATGAATTCTTCGAACTTCAGGGGGCGGTTGTCCATAGCGGCAGGCAGACGGAAACCGTACTCCACGAGCGTCGTCTTGCGGGCGCGGTCGCCTCCGTACATGGCGTGCAGCTGCGGGATGGAGACGTGGCTCTCGTCCACGACAAGGAGGTAGTCGCGTGGGAAGAAGTCGAGCAGGCAGTAGGGACGTGTGCCCGGCGAGCGTCCGTCGAAGTAGCGGCTGTAGTTCTCGATGCCGGCACAGTGTCCCAGCTCGCGTATCATCTCGATGTCGTAGGTGACCCGTTCGTGCAGACGCTTTGCCTCGAGCTCTTTGCCTTGCTGCTCGAAGAAGGCGACCTGCTGGCGAAGGTCTTCTTGTATCTGCACGATGGCCCGCTCCTGGGCGTCCTTCGTCGTCATGAAGAGGTTGGCCGGATAAATCTTGTAGCTGTCGTGCCGCTGGATGGAGATGAGTGTCTCTGCGTCCAGCTCCTCGATGCTCTCCACTTCGTCGCCCCAGAAGGTGATGCGCAGCAGGTAGTCGCTGTAGGCCAGAGCGATGTCCACGGTGTCGCCCTTCACACGCACCTCGCCGCGGCCGAGCGTGATGTCGTTGCGGACGTAGAGCATGTCGCCGAGCCGTCGCAGCAGTTCGTTGCGGTCAATCGTCATGCCGGTACGCACCTCGAGCAAGTTCTCGTAGAAGGCAGCAGGGTTGCCCATGCCGTAGATGCACGATACGCTGCTCACCACGATGACATCCTGCCGGCCGGAGAGCAAGGCGCTCGTTGCCGAGAGGCGGAGCTTGTCTATCTCGTCGTTGATGGCCAAGTCCTTCTCGATGTAGGTGTCCGTGCTGGGCATGTAGGCTTCCGGCTGGTAGTAGTCGTAGTAGCTGACGTAGTATTCTACGGCATTGTGCGGGAAGAACTGCTTCATCTCGCCGTAGAGCTGTGCTGCCAGCGTCTTGTTGTGCGAGAGGATGAGCGTGGGCTTTCCGACGTTGGCAATGACGTTGGCAATGGTGAAGGTCTTGCCGCTGCCCGTAACGCCAAGGAGCGTTTGGGCAGGCATGCCTTGCAGCACGCCTTCCGTGAGCTGAAGAATGGCCTCCGGCTGGTCGCCTGTGGGCTTGTACTGTGATGTCAGTTCGAACGTTTTCATAAATAAAGAGTACAAAAGTAGCTTTTTTTTTTGTTATATTCGCAACAATTCAAGAAAAAAAGTGTACTTTTGTGCGTTCTCTTGTGTTCGAAGAGGCAAACAGACACGGAGAACGGACGTAATTATACATTATTTTATATATGGAAGAAGAGAAGAAGGAAACCAAGAAAAGCGCAGCGAAAGACAAGGAGAAAGCTTTGGAAAGCATTCTTGACTTGAATGCCAACAATGTGTGGGAACTGAGTCCGCAGGCTATTGCCGAGGCTTGGGAAAGAGAACGCGAAGAGGAAGACTTCAGCATCAGCGAACAGAAACTCCTCAACACGATACGACTTGCCTTCGAGGTCGTGCACTTCAATCCCGATAACAAACGTGAGGCCGACAGGTTCGAAGACGGCTCGTGGGCAACCGTGTCGCATTGCGATGCAGCGAAGGGCAGTGTGGCTTTTCGCCGTAAGACCATCGAACGCATCACCGACCTCAGCTACGAGAACATCAAGCACATCTCCACGCCCATGCTGCTCGAGCTCATCAACCGCAACTTCGGTGGCGGATGGGACTCCATTTCCCTGTCCGTGCGCGACATCATCGAGTCGGGCTTCGACATCAGCACTACGCAGCTGCCTGCCAGCCGCATCCACGCTCCCGGCGGAACCTTGGAGAAGAAAGTGGCACAGGGCTTCGAAGTGCTTGAAATCCCGAAGGGCACTTGGATAGAGGCTATCTTTGCCAAGAAGAAGGACCCTGTGGAGAAGCTCCGCATGGAACTGCCCGAGAAGGAGTACGACGAGGACGGCAACCTGATTCGCTATCAGGAAGACGTGGACAATGCCGACGAGATGGAAGACGAAGACCTCGACAACGACGACACCTACTTCAGCAGCATTTCGCCCGAAGCAGACGTGAAGGACCTGGAAGAGGAAGGCCTCTCCATCGAGGACGTCAGTGTGAACGAAGACGAAGAGGATTAGCTCTGTTGCCGCCTGCGGAACTCTGCGCAGACGATACCCGTGGCAACAGCTACGTTGAGGCTTTCTGTCGTGAGCGAGCCTTTCGGAAAGTTGGGGACATAGAGGCGGCGGCTGACCAGCCGGGCTACTTCCGTGCTGATGCCGTTGCCCTCGTTGCCCATCACGATGATGCCTTCTGCGGGAAGCTCCTCTGCATAGATGTCTTTCCCGTCGAGGAAGGTGCCGAAGACAGGCATCCGCACCTCGCGGAGTACTTCCGGCAGGGGACAATAGTACACCTCGACGCGAGCCAGAGCACCCATGCACGACTGCACACATTTCGGATTGTACACATCGGCAGTCCCCTCGGAACAAATCACGTGGCGGATGCCGAACCAGTCGGCTATGCGCAGTATGGTGCCTAGGTTGCCGGGGTCCTGTACGCCGTCCAGCGCGATGGACAGTTTCCCCTGCAGGGCAGTCAGGTCGAGTCTCCTTTCGGGAATATGCATCACGGCCAGCACGCTCTGCGGCGTGCGCAGCAGGCTTGTCCTCTCCAGTTCCTCTTGGCTCACCTCATACACTTCCCCTGCCGACTCAGCCTGTCGCCCGTTTCGTTTCAGCCAGTCCTGAGTGGCAACAAGACACAGCGGGGCAGAGTAGGGGAGCAGCTCGCCCACGAGTTTCGGTCCCTCCGCCACAAAAGCTTTATATTGCAGTCGATACTTGCGCATCTCCAGCGACTTTATCCATTTGATTCGCGCCTTGCTTATCATTATTCTTCAGTTAAGGGTTAAGAGTTATACGTAGTAAATAGAGTTTCCAACTGCAAAGTTATGACATTTTAGCTGAAATGTCATTCCGTTTCGCATAATTTTCGTAACTTTGCCGCGTGAAATCCATATATAGGCTCATAAGACCACTCTTCTTGCTGTGCTCCATCCTTCTCCTGAGCGGATGCCATACCTCGCGCTTCGTTCCCGAGGACAGCTATCTGCTTACCGCAACGTCCGTCAGCAGCGAAGGGAAAAACGTCCGGACCGACGAGCTGCAGGCTTACTTGCCGCAACGTCCAAACAGCAAGTGGTTTTCCATCTTCAATGTTCCCCTCGGAATCTACAGTCTTTCGGGCAGGGACAGCACAAAGCGCTTCAACCGTTTCCTGCGCCGGATGGGCGAAGCTCCTGTCATCTACGACCGCGAACGTGCCCTCCAAGCCTGCGACAACATGAAGCTCAGCGTCCGGAACCAAGGATTTCTGCATGCTGAAGTCCAGTTGCGCGAAAAGCCCAAAGGGAAACACATGAAGATGTCCTACCGCATCATCCCACACCAGCGCTACTACATCCGCAACATAGACTTCACCGTCCAGGACGAATCCCTTCGCCACACCATCGACAGCCTTGGCTATCAGCCTGTCATGAACGACGAGCAGAAGGAACGCAGCGAGAATCCCGACTCGAAGTCCGGTCGGCAGCGCATGGTGCTCAGAAAGCCTTACAGCATACGTGCCCTCGATGCCGAGCGGAGCCGTCTCTATGGCAAACTGGTGGAGAACGGCTACTATAAGTTCAACAAGGACCACATTCATTTCCGGGTAGACACCACCGTGGGCAATCATCAGGCAGACGTTGAAATGATCGTGAGGCAGAACCATTCGAATGCCGATACGTCCGACCTCTCGCATCACAGCTATCACATCGGGAACATCACCTACAACTTCTCCGGTCATCGTCCCTTCCTTCGCCCCAAGGTGTTGCGAAACGCCACAGCGCTTACCCCCGGACAGCTCTATCGCGATGGTGATATGCGCGAGACTTATGCCCGAATGTCGCGGCTCAGTGCCGTGATGGCTACGAACGTTCGTACTACTCAACGGGCTGACGACACCGACACGCTGGACGTTGACATCTTGCTCTCGCCCAACAAACGCAACTCCTTCAGCGCCGAACTTGAGGGAACCAACTCGGCGGGCGACTTTGGTGCTGCCGTCTCGCTCTCCTACGGGAACCGCAATCTCTTCCGCGGCTCCGAGCTCTTCAACGTCAAGCTTCGCGGAGCATTCGAAGCCATCAAGGGCCTCAGCGGGTATGCCGACCAGAACTTCATCGAATACAGCATCGAGACAGGCCTCACGTTCTATGACTTCAAGTTCCCCTTCCTTCGTCCTGCTTTCCGCCGTAATGCGCAGGCAACGACGGAGATCAACCTGGCCTATGACTCGCAGGACCGCCCCGAGTTCCACCGCCGCGTACTGACAGGCGTGCTCCGTTACCGTTGGACGCGCAAGGACCGGCAGATACAGCATCGCTTCGACCTGCTGGACATCGACTACGTCTTCATGCCATGGATCAGCGAGACCTTCCGCACCCGCTATCTCGACGACCCGCAGAACCGCAATGCCATCCTGAAGTACAACTACGAGAACCTGTTCATCATGAACTGGAGCTACCACTTCGTCTACAACTCCCAGCCGCTTGGCGCCTCGGCCTCGAACTATGGAACGAATGCCTATACGCTGCGACTTGATGTAGAGACTGCCGGCAATCTGCTCTATGCCATCAGTAACTCGACGTCTGCCAAACGGCACGACGACGGACACTTCAAGCTCTTCGACATTGCCTATGCTCAATATGCCAAGCTCGACGTGTCGTTCTGCAAGAGTTTCCTCTTCAACAAGAACAATTCGCTGGCCTTGCATGCGGCTCTGGGTGTGGCTTTTCCCTATGGCAACTCTACCATCCTGCCCTACGAGAAGCGCTATTTCAGCGGCGGTGCCAACAGTGTGCGCGGCTGGAGTGTTCGTAGCTTGGGCCCGGGCAGCTTCCAAGGGTCGGACGGACGCATCGATTTCATCAATCAGACGGGCGACATCAAGCTCGACCTGAATGCCGAGTACCGCACGCACTTCTTCTGGAAACTCGACGGAGCGGCCTTTATCGATGCGGGCAACATTTGGACCATCCGCGAATACAAAGAGCAGCCCGGCGGCCAGTTCAAGTTCGATGAGTTTTGGCGTCAGATAGCTGTCTCATACGGCCTTGGCCTTCGCCTGAACTTCAACTTCTTCATCCTGCGATTCGACGGCGGCATGAAGGCTGTAAATCCTGCGTATACCGACAGCAGGCAGCATTTTCCCATCGCGCATCCCAACTTCAAGCGCGACTTTACGTTCCACTTTGCCGTCGGTATGCCTTTTTGATTGTTGAGAATGTTCCCAGCTTGTAGAAGGCAAAGAGCTTTTGACAGGGATGCTTTCCCGTCAGGTTGGCACGAACAAGGGGTTTGCTTATCCTGAAAAGAAAACGCACGAGCCAAAGGAGGTGAAGGCGTTCGAGACGCAATGCAAGAGCCGATACACGGGCTTGTGCCTGCTGCTCCGGTTTTGTGCTTGCGAGGGTTCGCAACGATGTCTCAATCTTTGAGAGGTACGCGGTTGCATCTTCCAGCCCGAGGTGTGTCAGTTTGTTGTCGATGTGGCGGATGGGGATGCCCCTTTTCTTCAGTTCTTGGCCGAAGATGACGTCCTCGTAGCCGTATTCGCGGCAGTTCTCGTCGAAGCAGATGGAGAGAAAAGTAGTGCGGCGGATGAGGAAGTTGAACGTCGTGAACTGGCCGTAGGGGAAGCGACGGCGATAGGGTAGTGTCAGCCGTTTCTCGGCCTGCACCTCATAGTCGTAGCGCAGACGGACGCTCGGACTGGGGCATTCGCTCAGGTTGCCCGTGCCGCCGCATACGACATCGACGCTGCCTTCTGGAGATGTGACAGCGGACAGATAGTCGGCGATGAACGACGAAGAACGCACCTCGGCATCGGCATCGATGAAGAGAAGCCATTCGCCCTTAGCTTCTCGGGCAAGGGCGTTGCGTATGGCAGCCCGCCCCATGTTGTGCTTTGCCCAGAAGATTCGGCAGCCGGGCAGAGACTCTATCTCGCTGTTCTGCTGCCGGAGGTCGGCATCCGTCGAGCAGTCGTCGCCCACAATCAGTTCGCCGTCGGGCGGAAGCTGCAGCTGCAACTGCCGCACCAGCCGGCGGCAGTCGCAGTTGTAGGTGGGTATGAGTACGGAAAGTCTCATGTCGACGATGTTTCGCGGAATGCTTTCCTCGGTTTATTTCCAGGTGAGCAGACGTCCGATTTGGTCGTAGAGGCTGGCCCAATGCGCACGTGTCTCGGCATCGGAAGCGTTCTGGCTGGCAGCCTTCGTCTTGCGTTCGAGCTGTTGGAGTGTGTAGAGCACGGCGGGACGAACTTCCTGGTTGCCGTTACCGTATGCGCGGCTCAGGTGGAAGAACATCGTGTTCTGCAGGGCACGGCGGTAGGGCGTTACCGTCTTGTTGTTGTCCAACTCTGTGAAGACAAGCTTTGTGAGGTCGGCAAGATAAGCTTGAGGCCTGTAGAGTTCGTTGAGGCCGTCCAGCCGGTTCATGAGGTTCGTCACGACGTAATTTCCTACGCCGGTGGTTATCCGTTGCGGGTCGCTTTCGAAACGTTGTACGTAACTCTGTTCGCGGAGCCAAAGCGGTTCGTGCAGGACCTGTTCGTCGATGAAGCTGAGTGCCGCCTTCTGCTTTTCGAGAGGCTGCGGAACGTAGACGTCCTCCAGCGAGCCTTTCGGCTTGAAGTTGATGAGGTAGCCGCCGATGTTGCGTGTGACGTGGCCCATGTAGCGGAGGAATTGCGTACGGATCTGGCTGTGCATCCTTTCGATGCCGTCCCAGTAGAGGTCCTTGTCGTTGTCTGTGGTCCAGCTTGGCAGGTTGGCAATCTCGTGTTTCAGGTTCATGATGCCGTAGCGGCTGGCCTTGATGGGGTCGTCGCCCAGGTCTTCTGTCTGTCGGCGCGGGTCTCTGTGCTCGCCCTCTCCGTCGCCCCACCAGAGGCGTTTGTTCAGCTGAGCCTTGGCGGTCATGGGTTCGAGCATCTTGTGGTCTTCGTCCTCGTCCTTAGCGTCGAGCATAGGGGTGTAGCCCCAGCGGATGGCCCACTTGTCGTAGTCGTTGATGCGCGGGAAGACGCCGACGCGCGAGATGCCGTCCTCGGGTTGGGCCACATAGTTGAAGCGTGCGTAGTCCATGATGCTGGGTGTGTGGCCGTGAGCTTCCACCCAGGCCTTGTCCCTGAGGCTGTCGACGGGTACGGTGGAGCTGCTGCCGAAGTTGTGACGGAGGCCGAGTGTGTGACCGACTTCGTGGCTGGAGACGAAGCGAATGAGCTGTCCCATGAGCTCTTCGTCGAAGTTCATCTTCTGTGCGGCTTCGTCGATGCTGCTGCATTGCACCATGTACCAGTCGTGGACGAGGCTCATGACGTTGTGATACCAGCAGATGTGACTCTCAAGGATTTCACCTGTGCGCGGGTCGTGGACGTTCGGTCCGTAGGCATTCTCGATGGGGCTGGCGAGGTAGCGTATGCAGCTGAAGCGTGCGTCCTCCATGCTCATGGTGGAGTCGTTTTCGGGCCATTCCTCGGCTCGGATGGCGTTCTTGAAACCAGCCTGCTCGAAGGCGGCCTGCCAGTCGTTCACGCCCATGATGAGATACTTGCGCCATTGTTTCGGGGTGGCCGGGTCGATGTAGTAGACGATGGGCTTGACGGGCTCCACCAGTTCGCCGCGTCGCATTTTCTCCACGTCCTCGGGGCGCGGTTCCAGGCGCCAGCGGGTGACGAACCGCTTTTCCTCCACGCGTTGCTGGTCGTCGGAGTAGCTGGTGTAGTCGTCGGTGAAGTAGCCTACGCGCGGGTCGAAGTATCGGCGCATCATGGGCTTCTCAGGCAGGAGCACGAAGCTGATGTTCAGGCCGAAGGTGGCGCGTCCGGTGGCTCGGTTCGTGATGAGCGAGTTACCGTTGCCGGCATAGGTCTTGACGAGGCGCACTTCCGTGTTCATGGGGAAGGACTTTATGTCCTCGATGTACGAAGCGTCGCCTATCTGTCCTTGCAGTCCGAAGCCGTCCTTGATACCCTTCGAGAGGCCGATGGCAGGATTGTCCTGGTTGAAGAAGTCGTTCACCTTTATCTTGTACATGCCGTCCTTGTGGCTTTCCACCTTGAAGGAACCGATGATGGGGTTCTCGTTGCTGATGGTGATGGCGCGGTTGATGTTCTGCGTCGTGTCGGCATAGTTGATGAGCAGGCTGGCGCGGAGGAGCAGACGGTCGTCGGGTGCTGCCTCGAAGTAGACGGTCTTCCCGTTGAGCTGTTCGCCTCCGAACTTGCCGCTGTTCGATGGTGTGGCCGTGTAGCGCGTGGTGGTCAGGAACTCACGCCCGATGAGGCTGTCGGGAATCTCGAAGAACCAGTCGTTCTTCATCTTCGTCACGTGGAAAAGTCCTTGGCGGTCCACCGTGGGCTTCTCGGCCTTGGTGCTGTCCTTGGGTTGCTCGGCAGTCTGGGCTCTTTTCTTCTTGCCGAAGAGCCTCTTCTTGCCCTTCTGCTTGGCTTGCTGTTCGGTCTTGGGTTTGTCGTTGTTGTCTTTCGCGTTGGCGGGTGTCTGTCCCAGCAATACGGCAGCCAGGAGCAGGCTCAGATACTTTGCTTTCATGTGTGCAATACGTGTTAGTTGATTTCTTTCTTCGTGCAAAGATACAGAGAATTTCTCACATTATTAAATAATGCTCTGAAAAAGTTGTCTTAAAAGTCTTGGCGCATTCAGAATTATGTTGTACTTTTGCATCGTAAAACAAATGAGATAGACTTATGATGAACAGAAAGACGATAATCCTGCTCCTGGCTCTTCTCTTTGCCGGAGCGTTTACTTTTGCACAGGAGAGTACGAAAAGCAGCCTTCAGCAGAAAGCCGAGACGGAGGAAGCGGCAGGCAAGACGGCCAGCGCACACTCGCTCTACATGAAGGCTTACAGCGACTATGCGGGTCGCGGACAGATGCAGCAGGGCGTGCCCTGCGGCGTGAAGGCTGCCACCTGCCTCTACACCGACGGCAGCTACAAGGAGGCTTTCGAGTGGCTGCGCAACATCGACCAGGCCATCATGGCCGACAAGAACCTGACGGATGCCGCGAAGTCAGCCCTCCGCTACCAGACTTCGCGCGAACGTATGAAGATGTACATGCGCATGCATCGCAGCGCCAACGCGGGCGAACAGCTCGGCATCATGGAAGGCTATGCCCGTGCTGCAGCCGACGACGAGGTGACGGCCGACCTGCTCTACAACAAGACCATCTACAGCTATGCCGTGGGCAAAACGGCGCAGGGCAACGCTCTCTTCCAGGAAATGGCGGAGAAGATGATGGCAGGCAAGGCGTACGACAAGATGGAGGACGCCTATCAGGCTGTCATTACTGCGGGCCGCAACTCCGGCAGCACCAGCATGATGGACCAGGCCTACAAGAACTACATCGCGTGGAAGGACTCCGCCAGCGCCATGAAGCATGCCGACGAAGTGGCCCAGCTGAAGGGACAGATAGACGAAGGCAAGGCTGCCATAGCCGAACGCGATGGCAAACTCTCGTCGCGCCAGGCTTTCATCGTCACCCTCCTCGTGGCGCTGGCCGTGCTGTGCGGCGTACTCCTGCTGGGCGCGATGGTGCTGCTGCGCTACGTCCGGCTGACGCACAAACAGAAGAAGACCATCCGTCAGGCCGACGAGAACAATGCGTTGAAGGCTAAGTTCATCAGCAACCTGTCGGCACAGCTCGCGCCCACCTTGCAACAGCTCGACAGCCATGTGCCTGCTGTCAAGGCCCTCCAGGACTTCTCCAGCCACATACAGATGCTCTCCGACATCGAGCTCTCCGCAGGCGAGAAGCCCGAGCTGGAGGAGACACCCATACAGAGCCTCTGCGAGGAACTCGTGGAGGGCGTCCGCAGCAAAACGAAACCCGGAGTCAACCTCACGGCCGATGTCTCCAAGACGAGCGTGCCCCTCTATGTTCCCTACGTCCGTCACATCCTCGGGCACTTGCTTGAGAATGCTGCCGTCTTCACTCCCGAGGGCGGTCACATCAGCCTCAGCTTCAAGAAACGCAGTCCGCACAAGTTCCAATTCCTGGTGCAGAACACAGGCGAAGCGATACCTGAAGAGAAACGTGAAGACATCTTCAAACCTTTCTTGGAAGTCAGGGACTTGACGCAAGGCGACGGTCTCGGCCTTCCCATCTGCCGACAGATGGCAACGCGCATGGGAGGCAGCCTGGAAATCGACCCCGACTTCACCCGAGGCGTCCGCTTCGTCCTGAATCTTGAAGCATAGCTCCTGTCGCCTGGAGGTTTGCCCCCGCTCCAGCTTCATATAAATAGGCTGTGTCAAAGAGGTAAGGAAAATAAAATTGGCTTTTAAGCCTTCTCAAAGCCTATCCCAACACCATAACCAGACAAATGGGATTCCCTCATGGTTGGGAGAGCGAACCGCTGTGGAATATATCTGCTGTTTTATAAAGCGAGATAGATAAATCGAATTATATGCGTGAAGTAAATCCAAAAGACACCAGCCGAGCCCAAGCCTTTGAATTATGGATGAAGGCATCCAACCCGATGGTCACATTCTTCAAGACGATTGATGTTACGCGATTGGTAAGAATAAGCCAGAAGAAAGGTTACAAGTTCAATATGTTGCTGGACTGGTGTATCGGCAAAGCCGCTTCTTCCGTCAAAGAGTTCTATCTCCTGCCTGTAGGCGACAAGCTGATGCAGTACGACTGTCTTGCCGTCAATACCATCGTCAAGAACAAAGGGGGCGAGGTATCTTCTTGTGATATCCTCTTCTCTGAAGATATAGAAATGTTCAATCAGCAGTATTTGGAATACACATTGAAGGTTGCTGAAAGTTGCACAGACAGAGACTTGTCGGATGAATGTATGGTTATTTGCACATCGGCCATCATTGATACTGAGATTGACGGGGCTGTTGGCATGAATAGCGGGATTTACAATAACCCGTTTATGATATGGGGACGATACAGGAAGAGATGGTTTCGGTACGAACTTCCTATATCTTTCCAGTTCCACCATACACAGATGGATGGTGCTCATGCAGGAAAGTTCCTATCCAATTTGCAAGAAGAGATAAACCGACTATACAAGTAAATTTCAATTTATAAAAATGGATTTGAATAAAATTATATTTCTGATGATGCTTTGCGTCCCGATGTTCGTGGGAGCGCAGACGCTGACTTTCACAGACCACGAGCCGATGTGCAACATGCGGACGCAGGTAACTCGGCAGTTCTTCCGCCTTGTAGAGCAGGAAAGCAAGGGGCGCATCCGCATTGACCACCATTGGAACGGCGAACTTTCATCGAGCTATGATGCCTACGAGACGGT
>JAFUVM010000136.1 GCA_017483665.1 Bacteroidaceae bacterium | reverse complement strand
TATGATAAGTTGACGGGGTTCACCGAACAGTTACGTTGCATCTTGCGGTGCTGTGCGGCGTGGCTAATTTTGGACCCGATGCCATGAATGGACTCTGCCGCTTGGCATCGAGACGCAGTATGTTGCCGCTGCGGTGGCTGCCTTGGTGTGCTGGAAACCCGCAAATGTCTGATTATACTTTATAAACCGTCATAATTTTGGGTATATTATAAAGTTTTCATATCTTGCACTTGGTGAAAAATTCAACGAAAAAGAGTGAAAGGTTATGAAGATAACACAGGCGTTGCTGGATGAGTTGACATCCCAAGCGAAGGCAAGTCCGCGGTTGCGGATGAATTTCGACCTCCGGAACTCATCGGAGGATAACAGTCAGCTGATGCTGAATGCGATAGAGCCGGGAAGCCCGTTGCCGATACACCGGCACCAGCAGACCAGCGAGACAGTGGTTTGTCTGCGGGGCAGGCTGGTGGAGGAGTTCTACGATGAGTTGGAACGGCGATGCGTTGAGGCTGTTGAGCTCTCGCCCGGTGGGCCTTGTATGGCGCTGAGCATCCCGGCGGGGCAATGGCATACGGTCAGGTCGTTGGAGAGCGGGACGGTAATCCTGGAGGATGGCAAGTATGAGCCCCTCTCGGATGCAGACATCCTGCACTGACGACGCGTTATTTGTATTCGCGTAGCAGACGGTCTTTCTCAGCTTGTGTGATGGGGATGATGGTGCCGTGACGAGGTGTGAACTTGCCTTTTGTCTCGGTGTCCTGTACGAAACGGAAAGTCTTCAGGTCGTCCGAGCGGCAGAACTGATAATGGCCGTTCGCATAGCAGTCGTACATGATGATCCACGACTTGCCGTCGATGGCCTTGCAGACGCCAACGCCTTCGACGGCTTCCTTTGTCTGCTCCACATTGCCTTCCAGCATCTGCCAAGTGTCGGTCAGGGAGCCTGCAACGGCCTGATAGATGCCGCGCCCTGATTCCTGTTTGTAGAAGAGGTGGTAGAGGCGGTCGGCTTCGTTGTAGACGATGTCGCCGTCGATGGTGGCGTTGCCGGCATCAAAGAGCCAGCGCGGTTCGCCTTCCAGGTCGGTAAAGTCCTTGTTGGCATACTGGTAGTAGATCTTGTCGTACGAATCGGAGTCGCTGGTGCGCAGGGAGTAGAAGACCATGTACTTGTGAGCCTTATGGTCGTAGATGGTCTCGGGCGCCCAGACGCGTATGACGTTCTTCCACGTCCGGGGGTAGCGGGTGGGGAAGTTGACGGCATGGTGCTGCCAGTGGATGAGGTCGGAGGACTTGAGCATCACGATGCCGCGGTTGCTCGACCATCCGACCGAGGAGCGCATGTCGGTGCAGACCATGTAGAACGTCTTGCCGTCCTCGGCACGGAGGATGTGCGGGTCGCGTACGCATTGTGTCAGGGCGATGGTGTCGCTCTCTATCACGGGGCGTCCGCCGTTGAGGGGCGTGTAGTTGTAGCCGTCGTCGCTCAGGGCGAAGCATATCTGTTCGTCCTCGGGGGCGTTGCTGTTGAAGTAGGTGAAGAGATAGGCCACCATCGGGCTTTTCTGTTTGCCTGTGGCTGTCCCTTTTTTGCCGGCTGACATGTGAAGCGGCAGAAACAGCAGAGTGGCGAGGATGAGGAGTTGCTTGGTGTTCATGGTTTTAAGCGAAAAAATAGTTATGTTTCTTTTCCCATCCGATGGAGGTGGACGGTCCGTGACCGGGCAGGACGGTTGTCTCGTCGGGCAGGCAGAGTAGCTTTTGGCGGATGCTGTCCAGCTCTGCTCTCGGGTTGCCTCCGGGCAGGTCGGTGCGCCCGATGCTGCCGCGGAACAGGGTGTCGCCGCTGAGCAGGAGTGTCGCATCGGGGATGTAGAGGGATGCCGAGCCGGGTGTGTGGCCTGGTGTGTGAAGGAAGCGGATGGTGCTTGTGCCGATGGTCAGCTCTGCGCCGTCGTTCACCAGCTTCTCTGGCGGAGGCAGTTCTGCCTGGAACGTCAGTCCGAAGTCCTCTATCATCTCCGGCATCTGTCGGTAGATGTCGAGGTCGTCCACATGGAAGATGGGGGAGAGTCCGTAGGTGCGGTGGATGAAGGGCAGACCGAAGATGTGGTCGAAGTGCATGTGGGTCTGCAGGGCGTACTTGAGCTTCAGCCCGTTCGAGGCGATGCAGTCTGCGAGCTGCTGCTCCTCGTAGCTGTTCCAGGCGCCGGCATCCACGATGGCAGCCTCCAGCGTCTGTTCGTCCCAGAGCAGATAGGTGTTCTCCTGGACGGGATTGAATGTGAAGATTTGGTATTTCATGGGAGGTAGAAGGAGATAGAGGCTTTATTCATAGTGGTAGGTAAACCAGTTTCTTTGTCTCGAAGAATTCTTCCTCGAAGTATTCGTTGAGGGATGTTATCTGGGCTGCTTTGCCAAAGGGCTTTGCCTCCTGATCCAGCTCTCCGCCTTTGAGACAGATGAGGCCGTTTGGCAGACCGTTGAACTGCTCGCGGCTGATGTTCTTGCGGACGATCTTCACCAGGTCGGGAAGTGGCATGACGGCTCGCGACACAACGAAGTGAAACTGCTGTTTGACCTCCTCGGCACGGCACCATTGGGTTGTGACGTTCTGCAGCCCGAGCGCCGTGCTCACCTCCTGGCAGACGCGTATCTTCTTACCGATGGAGTCGACGAGGTGGAACTTGGCTTCGGGGAACATGATGGCAAGGGGGATGCCGGGGAAACCGCCTCCTGTGCCGAGGTCCATGACGGCTGTGCCGGGCTTGAAGCGAATGAGCTCGGCTATGGCAAGGCTGTGCAGGACGTGATGCTCGTAGAGGTTGTCGATGTCCTTGCGTGAGATGACGTTTATCTTGCTGTTCCAGTCGTGATAGAGTGCATCGAGTGCTGCAAACTGTTCCTTCTGCCTGTCCGTCAGGGAGGGGAAATACCTGTTGATTATTTCATGGTTCATTATTTAAAAATTCAAAATTAGTAAATTCAAAATTCAAAAGTGATTAATTCAAAATTAGTAAATTCAAAATTCAAAATTGGTAAATTCAAAATACCTCGTTAAGCCTTGCTTCATGGTTGACCTCCCTCTTCTGATGGGGTTGGGGGAGGATGATGTAGACGATTGCTACGGCTCCGAGGATGTAGGGATAGTAGAGGTATGGGATGATGTCGAGCGGGTTGGTGGCAGCCAGACCGCTTGCGATGAGCATCTGTGCGCCGTAGGGGATGATGCCTTGTGCCGTGCAGCTGAAGGTGTCGAGAATGCTGGCGGCACGCCGGGGAGCGATGCCGTATTGCCCGGCTATGCGTCGTGCCAGCGGTCCTACGCTCAGGATGGCGATGGTGTTGTTGGCGGTACAGAAGTCTGTCAGCACAACCAAGGTTGCCATGCTGAGCTCGGCACTACGGCGACCCTTGATGCGGCGGCTGAACACCTGCATGAGCCAGTCGATGCCTCCGGCCAGACGGATGACTTGCATGAGCCCTGCTGCCATGAGGGTGACAATGATGAGTTCGCTCATGCCCATGATGCCGTCGTTCATGGCGCGTAGCCATCCGAAGGGCGTCAGCGTTCCGCTGCAGAGTCCGATGGTGCCGGCCAGGAGCGTTGCCGAGGCCAGGACGAGCATCACGTTCATGCCGCACAGGGCTGCCACTATTATATATATATAAGGTATAATGGCGGGGTAGGAGACGGGACCCATCTGGTCGGGCTCCACGCTGACGGGCGTCAGGCAGGCATAGAGAGCCAGACAGATGAGGGCAGCGGGCAGGGCTATGCTGATGTTGGCGCGGAACTTGTCCTTCATTCGGCATCCCTGCGTCTGAGTGGCGACAATGGTTGTGTCGGAGATGAAGCTCAGGTTGTCGCCAAAGTATGCTCCGCCCACCACGATGGCAACCATCATGGCTGTGCTGGTCTCCGTCTGTTCTGCCATCCTGTCTGCGATGGGCACAAGGGCGGCGATGGTGCCGACGCTCGTTCCGGTGCTGAGGGAAATGAAGCAGGCAGCCACGAAGAGACTGCTCAGCAGGAAGTCGGGCGGCACGGCAGTCAGGGCCAGCCGTATGGTAGCGTCGATGGCTCCCATCTGTTTGGCAGTGGAGGCAAAGGCACCTGCCAGGATGAATATCCAGAGCATCTGCATCACGCTGGGCGAGGCAGCACCCTCCGACAAGTGCCCGAAGCGCTCGCCAATGGTCTGGCCGCGCACGATGAGCAGGCTGTAGAGGCAGGCTGCCAGGAAAGCCACGGTGATGGGGACGGCGTAGAAGTCGTCGGCCACGATGCTCAGCAGCAAGTAGAGCATCAGGAACACGATGAGCGGGCTTAGTGCCAAAAGCCCTTTTCTTGTGGAAATATCGCATTTCATGCTGCGAAGTTACAGCTTTTTCCTTTGCAAATCGTCCTTTTGCATCAAAAAAACTTCCTTTTGTCGAATTTATTTGCTTAATGGTATTATCTTTTCCATATCTTTTGCATATCTTTGCAGGAAATAACATCGGAAGGGAGTGCACAGCCTCACCACAGACCCCTAACCCCCTTAATGGGGAATGAAGGACCCCCTAACCCCCTTAAGGGGGAATTAAATTACTAAATGATAAAATCGTAAATAAATTGTAAATAGTAAATTGTCAAATTGTAAATGATAAGATGGCAAAGATAATAACAATGGGCGAGATTATGCTGCGGCTTTCTTCACCGGGCAACAGCAGGCTTGTTCAGTCGGACAGCATGGATGTGAACTATGGCGGAGGCGAGGCCAACGTGGCCGTCAGCCTTCAGAACTACGGACACGAAGCTTACTTCGTGAGCCGCGTTCCCGAAAGCGAGATAGGGCAGGCGGCTATCAACAGTCTGCGGCGCTACGGCGTACACACCGACTATATGATGCGTGGCGGCGAGCGCCTGGGCATCTACTTCCTGGAGACGGGCAGCAGCCTGCGTCCCAGCAAGGTCATCTACGACAGGGCGCACAGCAGCTTCAGCGAGAGCGTGCCCGGGGAGTTCGACTTCGACGCTGTCTTCCAGGGAGCCGACTGGTTCCATTGGAGCGGCATCACACCGGCCTTGAGCGACAGCACGGCCGAGTGTGTGCGACTGGCATGCGTCGCTGCTAAGAAGGCCGGCGTGACCGTCAGCTGCGACCTCAACTTCCGCAGCAAGCTCTGGACGCCCGAGAAGGCGCAGAGCGTGATGCGCCCCCTGATGCAGTACGTCGACGTCTGCATAGGCAACGAGGAAGATGCCGACAAGTGTCTGGGCTTCCGTCCGGATGCCGACGTGGCAGAGGGCAAGACCGATGCCGACGGCTACAAGGACATCTTCCGCAGCATGGCAGAGGCGTTCGGTTTCCGCTATGTCGTGAGCACCTTGCGCGAGAGCTACAGCGCCTCGGACAACGGTTGGAAGGCCATGATATACGACGGACAGACGTTCTGCGTCAGCCGTCACTACGAAATCCATCCCATCGTGGACCGCGTGGGCGGCGGCGACAGCTTCAGCGCAGGCATCATACACGGCCTTGTCAGCGGCAAGCCGCAGCAATGGGCTTTGGAGTACGCCGTAGCAGCGAGTGCCCTGAAGCACACCATCCCGGGCGACGTCAACCTGGTGTCCGCCAGCGAAGTGGAAAGCCTCATGGCAGGCGGAGGAAACGGGAGAGTGGAGAGATAAAAGGAAGAATTCAAAATTTATAAATTCAAAATTCAAAATTAATAAATTCATAATTATATTTGGTGGTTAGTGGTTAGAGGTTAGGGGTTAGAGAATACCACTACTCGCTGAAACACCAATCAAACCAGCATCCCCAACTATCCTCTTTCCGCCTGCGCCTGAGCAAAGCGAAGAACCTCTAACCCCTAACCTCTAACCTCTAACCACTAACCACTAACCCCTAACCTCTAACTGACAAGATGGCAAATTTCGACAAGATAGCAGTTCTGCAGAAGATGCAGCAGACGGGCATGGTGCCTGTCTTCTACCACAGCGATGCCGAGGTGGCAAGGCAAGTGATAAAAGCCTGCTACGACGGGGGTGTGCGTGCCTTCGAGTTTACCAACCGCGGCGACTTCGCCCACGAGGTCTTTGCCGAGTGCGTGAAGTTTGCGCGGGTGGAGTGCCCCGAGTTGGCGATGGGCGTCGGCTCCGTGGTCGATGCGCCCACGGCAGCCCTCTACATACAGCTCGGAGCCTGCTTCGTGGTAGGGCCGTTGCTCAATCCCGACGTGGCGCGTGCCTGCAACCGCCGGCTCGTTCCCTATGTCCCCGGATGCGGCACGGTGAGCGAAATCGGTACGGCCCAGGAGCTTGGGTGCGACGTGACGAAGGTCTTCCCCGGCGACGTCTATGGTCCCGCCTTCGTGAAGGGAATGATGGCTCCGTGCCCTTGGAGCAAGATCATGGTTACGGGCGGCGTCTCGCCCGATGCAGAGAATCTCACGGCCTGGTTCCGCGCCGGAGCCTTCTGCGTAGGCATGGGCAGCAAGCTCTTCCCGAAGGAGAAAGTGCAGGCACAGGACTGGGCGTACATCACCGGGCAATGCCGCCTGTCGCTTGCTGCCATTCAGAAAGCTCGGGCTTAAATCTTATTAGTACTTTGTGCCTGGATTTCGGCGCAAACAGTACAGAGCAGTAAAACAAAGCGCCTCGCGCTTATTCTGGAAGCGCCCTGCGCTTCTGAAATAAGCACGGGGCGCTTTGGCGATAAGCGCAGGGCGCTTCCAGAATAAGCGCGAGGCGCTTCTGAGAGAAGAACACAAATATTTTCCCGTTTTTCTGTTACAAAACAGCAGCCTCAGCGTTATATAATAAAAAAAACATGCAAACATGAGCAGAAACTTCCTGATAGATGCCTATGTGAAGTTGCGACAGAGGTTGCAGCATGGCCTATCGGATGCAGGAGACGATGCGCTGAACGATGCTTTCTGCCAACTCTGGGCTGGCAGGTACGACCCCGAAACAAAGGAGGAAGGGGAGAAACTGCTCTACACCACCTTGCGGCACAGACAGATAAGCATCTGGCGAATGGACAGACGACATCCGCAGACTTCGCTTGCAAACACACAGATAGCAGAACCGCCGCCCGACACAGATGCCGAGGATATGTACAGGCAGGTACAAAGGCTCGTGGAGACACAACTGACACCCTTGCAGCAAGACATCCTGATGCACCACGACATCTACGACGAGACATACAGCGACATTGCCAAAAGGCTGGGGATGCAGGAAGCGGCCGTCAGAATGCAACTCAGCAGAGCACGAAAGAAAATAAGGGAAATCTATCAGGGAAGATTAAAGATTAAGGGTTAAAGAAAAAAAGTGATAGATAAAGCATTGCTACTGCACAAATCATTATGAAGCAAAGTTCGATGTAAGTCAATTATGAATTAAGAATGATGTATTAAATGAACCGTGACTTATCATATTGGGAAGCATTGGCCGAACGCTACTTCCAGGCGGAGACCACCGAGGAGGATGAGTCGCTGCTGCGCTCGTTCCTCTGTAGCAAGGAGGCTCAGGACTCTCGTTTCGACGAGGTGAGGGCCACCGTGTCGTATCTGCATGTCTGTCGTCAAAGTTTCAGCCCCGACGCTGCTTCGGCGAGACGGGAGAAGGCCGGGCTTCTGCTTGCTATTGCAGCAAGTCTCTGCATCGCCTTCTTCCTCGGCTGGTACCAATACAGGCAGCACAACATCAGCAGTGTACGTGTTGCCGGCGAGAATGTGGAGGCTGATGCATCCCTGCTGATGCAGAGACAGATGGCTGAAATGTTTAACACTCCCGACCATAGCGACAGATGAAGAGGATACTTTTGTTCATACTCATGCTCCTGGGCATACACATTTGTATGCTGGCACAGAAGGGATTGGCTGTGCAGGCGGCCTTCGACGAACTGTCTGTGCAGAAGAATGCCACGGAAGTCCTGATGGGCCCCGGCAGACTGAAGGAATACCATCTGAGCCTCTTTCACAGCCTGGAGATGAAGAGCCCGTCGGTCAGCGAACGGCAGCGCATAGAGACGCTCGTGCAGACGGATGCGGCACAGGCAATTCTCCGCGAAGAAACTGCCGGACACAGACTTTACGAGCTCCAGCAACGCAAGGGGATGCACTACTACATCTTCTATCGGTGCACAGACCAGTCCCTTATACTTATGTATATAGAGGGGAAAGCTACGCTGAAACAGATAAAATCGTATTTCCTGAAACAGACATAAGCCAGATATGAAATACCGTCACGCCATATCCCTCGCGTTACTTGCGATGCTCCTCTGCCCGTCTGCCCTGAAGGCTGAAGGCGACAGCCTGCAATGGGACTTCACGGACCTCTTCCAGGGGACCAAGGAGAGTCCGGCCCTCCCGTCGTCGTTGGAAGGATGGAAGGAACACCTCGACCTCTTCGGGAAGAACATTCCGCAGGAAGAAGTGTTCGTACACATGGACAACACCTGCTACTTCGCCGGTGACACGCTCTACTTCAAGGCCTACGTGCGCAGGAGCGACACGGGGAAGCTCACGAATCTGAGCCGACTGCTCTATGCCGAACTGTGGAATCAGGAAGGCTACATGTTGCAACGCCATCTGGTGAAACTGAAGGACGGGCAGGGCACAGGTTCGTTCGTCCTGGGCGATTCGCTCTACGGCGGCTTCTACGAACTGCGGGCCTACACGCGCTGGCAGCTCAATTGGGGCGAATTCCAACATCCTCACACCTGGCCTGCGGAGCAATGGTTCTTCAACAAAAAGATGGCAAAGGAGTTTTATCGCGACTACGAGAAGCTGTACTCCCGCATCTTCCCGCTCTACGACAAGCCCTCCACCCCCGGCGTCTACAATCACGACATGACGGAGCGTCCGCACATGCGCTACTTCCGTACCGACGTGAAGAAAGAGCCGCCCGTCGTCAGCCTCTATCCCGAAGGCGGTGTAATGGTGGAGGGAACAAGGGCACGCGTTGCATTCGAGGCGAACGAGGCAGACGGAGAGCACCTGTCCGGCACCATGCGTCTTTACGGACGCGGCGGCAGGCTGATACAGGAACGGCGGACCGAGAACCGCGGCAGGGGCACACTGGAGTTCGACTACGAGCCAGGGGTGTCGTATACCGCCGTCTTCACGACCGACAGTAATGCTGTGATACGCCGGCGCATGCCAAAGGCAGAGCACGATGGGTGTGCTGTGCGGGCCGATGTGGACCCCGACCGATTGCTGCTCACCCTCCAGCCCCGAGGCGAGGCTGCCAGCGAGACCTTGGGTGTCACCGTTACCGTAGGCGGTGCCTTGCATTACTTCCAGAAGTTCCGTGCCCAAGACACACAAATCAGTATTCCCACCGACTCCCTTCCTACTGGAGTGGCACAGATAACCATATACAATGCTCACGGACGCGTGTACAGCGACAGGCTTTGCTTCGTCCGGCACCAGCAGGACATCAAGGATGCTGACATGCACTTCGGAGGCATACGTCCCAGCTACGAGCCTTTCGACTCCATACAGCTCTCCGTAGATAACCCCTTGGCAGCGGGTTCCACTATCTCGCTGGCTGTGAGGGATGCATCCACCTCGGAGTACCTCTACGACAGCAGCAATATCCTGACCGAAATGTTGCTGTGCAGCCAGATTCGTGGCTTCGTGGAGCAGCCCCATTACTTCTTCGAGCAAGACGATGAGGCCCACCGCCGCCATCTGGATTTGCTGCTGATGGTGCAGGGCTGGAGGCGACACAACTGGATAACGATGGCAACGCCTGGCATCTTCCGCATCAATCATCCCATCGAGAAGACCCCTGTCTACTTTGGTGCCGTCTATCGCTATGTAGCCATAGGCCATGAAGGAATGGAAGGATGGGGAAATATGATGGAGCAGGAAATCAAACGCTACGACTTCTCGCGTCCCGAAGGCGGCGAGTGGTACTCGCGCAGCAAACTCCGTAAGCCGCAAGGCGCGATTCCTTTGCTCGGAAATGCCGGCGAGGAACGCGACAAGCACAATGCCTACAGCTATCTCCTGAAGGACAATGAGTCGGCTGCCTTCGACGGGCGTAACTACTACGACCAGGGCAACCTGAAGCGCGAGGTGCGTGTCCATGCCGAGTATCGCCAGGTGACGGACATCGGCATGGAGAGCGTGCATGGCGACATCACGACTCAGAACGGGCGCTTCGTGCTGGAGCTGCCCGGCTTCTACCATCAGTGCATACTGGATTTGTCCGCATCCGACACCACGAAGTGGAATCAGCCAGCCGTCGACAGCAAGAAGAAGACGCGTAAGCAGCGCAAACGCGAGCGGCTCCTGAAGAAAGGGCGTGCCGTCCCCATGCAGGAGCATCAGTGGATAATGCCCACCGAGACGGAATACCCCGAGTTCTACGTTCGCCTGACACCTTATTATCCGCGC
Source organism: Bacteroidaceae bacterium (assembly GCA_017483665.1). Taxonomy (GTDB): domain Bacteria; phylum Bacteroidota; class Bacteroidia; order Bacteroidales; family Bacteroidaceae; genus Physcousia. The sequence goes on along the minus strand of JAFUVM010000136.1, from coordinate 1,201 downwards.
TTCTGCAAGCCCTTCAGCTATTATCACACCCATGTGGCTCCGCCCCGCGAAGGCACGGTGCTGATGCCATCTCTTCGCCAGGACAATACCTTGGCTCAGGTGACGGTGCGCAGCAGTCATGGCGGGCTCCGTGGCTACGATGCCTCGCATCCTGCTGTTGTGCGCGATGCCTACGAGCTGTTCAACGAGTGTATCGATGCAGGCTTCACGCCAGGATGGTTTGCCGGCAGGTATTCCTTTTCCCATTGGGTGCAGCGCCTGCTGGTCGGCGACATGAACATGTACCGACATTACACCACCTATGAAACTTATCTTGAGTCGAACAGGTCGGGTATGGGCTACTTTTCTCCGCCACGTCTGAGCTGGGGAGGCGGCGACCCCTATCACGGAGCCGGGTTCTTGGGTGGCACGGTGCTCGACAATTCGCAGTATCATCCGAGAACAGCCGACGACCAAAGAGCGTGGCGCTATGCTTGGGCGGACCCCGCCGACCAGTTCGACAGCTGGCCGACCAGGGTGAACTCGTATTCTCTCCATCAGGGGAACTGGAGCACGTCCAATGGCGTAGCCTTCTCATTCACCGGTCTCGATGCCCAGACCCAGTCGCTCGACTATCTGCGTTCGCTCCGGGCGGTGCAGCTCATCACCGACTATGCGCCGCGCATGGAGGGTAGCCGTCGCTATTGGGGCAGCAACCAGCCGACGGTAGATGTCGGGTACGACCTCCTTTCCTCCGGCAAGCGTCCTACCTATCGCGACCGCCACTATGTCCTGCATGGCTTCGATGTCAGCGAGGAGTTCTACAGTCCCTGCTATCGCGAGCGGCCTCTGCCTTCCCTGCAGGACTATCGTCGCACCCTCTACTGGAATCCGAACCTGGAACTCGACGAGAACGGTCATGCCGATGTCACGCTGTGGAACAACAGCCTCTCCACCAGCATCACAGTAAGTGCCGAGGGCATCACGCCTGCTGGAAAGATTCTGACCGGCATCAGTTACCCCGAGGACAGAGAAAGGTGAAAAAGTGAAAAGGTTAAAAAGTAAAAGGGTGAAAGTGTTAAGTAATCGTTAAAAAATAACTTGGTACAATTCATATGTCATCAGTTGTATTTGACAAGATAGTTCCATTTTGGCAGAATTTCGTCCTTGACGATATGCCTGTCACACTCACTCTCAAAGAGCGGGTTTCGTTCTTTCTTTG
>JAFUVM010000135.1 GCA_017483665.1 Bacteroidaceae bacterium | reverse complement strand
CCAGGAAGAAGAGGCAGGCCAGAGGCAGGAGAAGGTATGAAGTTTTCATCGTTTGCATGATGACGGATTACAACTTGTTTTACATCGTTAGATTTTCCGTGCACAAAGTTACGGCCTTTCTTTCAAATGACTGTTATCATTTTTTAATGAAATGTTATCATTTCTTGACCATATCGGGATTTGTACCGTTTTTTCTTATGTTATACAACATGTTTTGCCTGATGACACGGTGAAAGGCGCTTTTTCCCCGCCCCCGGGGAGAGCGGAGAAAAAGCACCTTCCGGTCCCCGAAAACGCACAAAAAATGTCAAAACACAGCACGCGCTTCTGGCTGACACAGCACGTGCTTCTGGCTGACACGGCACGCGCTTATTTTGGAAGCGGCACGCGCTTATTTTGGAAGCGGCACGCGCTTATTTTGGAAGCGGCACGCGCTTATGGCAGACACGGCACGCGCTTATGGCAAACACGGCACGCGCTTATTTCCCGCCTCGCCTGTTCGGACGGATTTGACCGCCTGTTCGGACGGATTTGCAATCCGGCCGTGCGGAATATAGGGATTTGCAATCCCGCAACAGCCATCGTTTCGCATTACAAATGCTTATATTCGCTGCTGGCGGATTGCAAATCCGCCAGAACGGGGGTGCTCAGGCGGCAAAGCCGGAGGTCAAATCCGCCAGGACGGGGATGCTCAGGCGGCAAAGCCGGAAGCCCAATCCGCCAGCACGGAAGGTCAAATCCGCCAGAACGGGAGGCCAAATCCGCCAGCACGGGAAGCAGAACGCACTGAAATGCGATGCCCTGAGATAAATTATGTTTTCTTCCGCAATCTTTTTCTTGCTCCAACCCTTTCATTTCTCGAATTTTGTTGTATCTTTGCAGGCGGATAACGTTTTTATTGGTGAAAAGATGAAGTCTTACACGGTAGGACCGGACGGCTATTATGGTCAGTTCGGCGGGGCATACGTCCCGGAGATACTCTATGGCACACTCGAAGCGCTGCGCACACAGTATCAGGAGATTATTGACAGCGAGGACTTTCTGCAGGAGTATTACGGCCTGCTGCGCGACTATGTGGGTCGCCCCAGCCCGCTCTACTATGCCCGACGCATGAGCGAACGGTACGGCTGCAAGCTCTATCTGAAGCGGGAAGACCTGAACCACACGGGCGCACACAAGATAAACAATGCCATCGGACAAATCCTCTTGGCCCGACGCATGGGCAAGCGGCGCATCATAGCCGAGACGGGGGCAGGTCAGCACGGCGTGGCTACGGCTACGGTCTGTGCGCTGATGAACATGCCCTGCCGCGTCTATATGGGCGCCTTGGACGTGGAACGCCAGCACACGAACGTGGAGCGGATGCGGATGCTCGGCGCCGAAGTCTTTCCCGTAGAGAGCGGCAACAAGACACTCAAAGATGCCACCAACGAAGCCATCCGCGACTGGTGCTGCCATCCCTCGGACACCTTTTATATAATAGGCAGTACAGTCGGGCCTCATCCCTACCCCGAGATGGTCGCCAAGCTGCAGAGCGTCATCAGCAAGGAGATACGTTTTCAGCTACAGGGAAAGGAAGGTCGCGACTGGCCGGACTACCTCATCGCCTGTGTGGGCGGCGGCAGCAATGCGGCAGGCACGGTCTACCACTACCTCGACGACGAGCGCGTGAAGATAGTCCTCGGTGAGGCCGGGGGCAAAGGCATGGAGACGGAGATGACAGCGGCGTCGCTCAACATCGGCACCGTCGGCATCCTGCACGGCAGTCGCATCAAGGTGATGCAGACCGACGACGGCCAAATCATCGAACCCTACAGCATCAGCGCCGGTCTGGATTACCCGGGGACGGGTCCCATGCACTGCAACCTCTTCGAGACAGGCAGGGCGCAGGTCCTCGCGGTCAACGACGACGAAGCGCTCCGGGCTGCCTTCGAACTGACCCGCCTCGAGGGCATCATCCCCGCACTCGAGAGCAGTCACGCCCTCGCCCTGCTGCCCCGCCTCAAGTTCAACGCGGACGATGTGGTCGTGCTCACCGTCAGCGGACGCGGAGACAAAGACCTCGCGACGTATCTCAAAATTAAAAATTAAGGAATAAGAATTAAGAATTAACAGTTAAGGGTTAAGGCTGGAAGGAATTTTGGAAAGTAACAATTCTTAATTCTTCTTTCTTAATTCTTAATTACCCCAAAGCTATGAATTATAGATTTCACACAGCAAGCAAGAAGGTGTTGGGCGATCTTATCACGCCCGTAAGCGCCTATCTGAAGGTGCGCGACGCCTATCCGCAGAGCGCGCTCATGGAGAGCAGCGACTATCACGGCGGCGAGAACGCCAAGTCGTTCATTGCCCTCCACCCCATCGCGAGTGTCAGCATCGAGCACGGCACGGGCTTCTGCCGCTTCCCCGACGGGACGGAGGAACAACACCCCATCGGCAAGGACTACGACACGGCCCGCCTGCTGAACGACTTCCTCGGCTCGTTCCACATCGAGGGCGACGACATCGGCTACTGCGGACTGTACGGCTACACGACGTTCAACGCGGTGCGCTACTTCGAGAACATCGCCGTCAAGGACGAGACACAGCCCGAGAACGACGCACCCGACATGCTCTATATATTATATAAAGATGTGGTGGTGTTCGACCACTTCCGCAACGAGCTGACGCTCATCGAGCTGCTTCAGGACGGAGAGCAGGACGACCTCGACCAGCTGGAACGCGACCTCGCCAGCCGCAACTACCAGACGTTCGACTTCCGGCCTGTCGGCGAATGCGAAAGCACACTCACCGACGACCAGCATCGCGAGAACATCCGCCGAGGCATCCGGCATTGTCTGCGCGGCGACGTGTTCCAGATCGTCCTCTCCCGCCGTTTCAAGCAGCGCTTCGAGGGTGACGACTTCAGGCTTTACCGCGCCCTCCGAAGCATCAACCCCAGCCCTTATCTGTTCTACTTCGACTTTGGAGGCTTCCGAATCTTCGGCTCTTCGCCCGAGACACATTGCCGTATCGAGAACCGCCACGCTTACATCGACCCCATAGCGGGCACGACAAAGCGCACGGGCAACACGGAGACCGACCGGCAGAACGCTGAGTACCTGCGTAACGACCCCAAGGAGAATGCCGAACACGTCATGCTCGTTGACCTGGCACGCAACGATTTGAGTCGCAACTGCCACAACGTCAAGGTCGATTTCTACAAGGACATGCAGTTCTACAGCCACGTCATCCACCTCGTCAGCCGCGTCAGCGGAGAGCTGGACGAAGGGGCCGACCCCATAAAAACCTTCATCGACACGTTCCCCGCAGGCACCCTCTCGGGCGCTCCCAAAGTGCGGGCCATGCAACTCATCTCTGAATATGAGCCCCACAACCGCGGTGCCTACGGCGGCTGCATCGGCTTCATCGGCTTCAGGGGCAACCTGAACCAGGCCATCACGATACGCACCTTCGTCAGCCGCAACGGGGAACTTTGGTTCCAGGCCGGCGGCGGCATCGTCGCCAAGAGCAACGTCGAGTACGAACTCCAAGAGGTGAACAACAAGCTCGGGGCTTTGCGTCGGGCCATCGAGGCAGCCCAAGAGCCCCCCTCTAACTCCCCTTTTAGGGGGAGAAATAATGGTCAATAGTCAATGTTCAATGGTCAATAAAATCATGAAAATAGTCATCATCGACAATTACGACTCGTTCACCTACAACCTGAGCCACCTCGTGAAGGCGCTCGGAGCTGAAGTGACGGTCTATCGCAACGACCAGTTCGAGATGTCCCGGCTCGAGGCGTTCGACAAAATCATACTCTCCCCGGGGCCGGGCATCCCGAGCGAAGCAGGACAGCTCCTCGACGTCATCCGCACCTACGCAGGCCGCAAGCCCATCCTCGGCGTGTGTCTCGGCCATCAGGCCATCGGCGAGGTGTTCGGCGGAACGCTCCGAAACCTCAGCGATGTCTATCATGGCGTGGCGACACCCGTCACCGTGACGGCCGACGACTACCTTTTCGAAGGCTTACCAAAGACGTTCGAAGTGGGCCGGTACCACTCGTGGGTGGTCGATACGGAAGGCCTGCCCAACTGCCTCGAAGTGACGAGCGAGAGTCCCGAGGGCTACATCATGTCGCTCAGGCACCGCGAGTTCGACATCCGCGGCATTCAGTATCACCCCGAAAGCGTGCTTACGCCAAGCGGAAGAACGATAATAAAGAACTGGTTAGCCTCACCCATACCTCCAAAAGAGAGGTGAACAATTCTTAATTCTTCTCTCTTAATTCTTAATTTCGATGAAACAATATCTACAACGACTCATTGCCGGCGAGACACTTTCGCGGCAAGATACACATAATATATTATTAGGTGTCACCCGACAGGCCTACCCCACCGAGCAGATTGCGGCTTTGCTGATGGCAATGCAGACACGCGGCGCGACGGTGGATGAAATGCTTGGCTTCCGCGACGGACTGCTCGAAACGGGCAAACACGTCAACCTCGACGACTACGACACGCTGGACATCGTGGGCACGGGGGGCGATGGGAAGAACACTTTCAACATCAGCACCTGCGCTTGCTTCGTGGTGGCCGGGGCTGGATTCAAGGTATCGAAGCACGGCAACGGCGCAAGCACGAGCGTGAGCGGCGCAAGCAACGTGCTGGCGGCACACGGCGTGAAGTTCACCGACGACGAGGGCGTGCTCCGTCGCTCCATCGAGGAAGCCGGCATCTGCTACCTTCATGCGCCTCTCTTCGCCAACGCCATGAAGTTCCTCGGCCCGGTCAGGAAGGCCCTCGGCGTGCCGACGTGCTTCAACCTGCTTGGCCCCTTCATCAATCCCGCCATGCCGAAGAACTCGCTCCACGGCACCGCGACGCCCACTCAGCTGCGCCTCTACACCAGCATGCACCAGCGCATCGGCGACAACTACGGCGTCCTGTCGAGCTACGACGGCTACGACGAAATCTCGCTCACCAGCGGCTTCAAGTTCGTGACGCGGCATTTTGAGAAGGTCTACACGCCCCTCGAGATGGGACTCGCCTATGTTCAGCCAACCGACATCTACGGCGGAACGACTGCCGAGCAGGCCCGTCGCATCTTCGACAACGTGCTGGAGAACAAGGCGACACGCGCCCAGACGGACGTCGTGGTAGCCAACGCCGCCTGCGGCATCAGCCTGATGAACCCGAACCTCCCCATCTCGGACACCGTCGCGATGGCCCGCGAGAGCATAGAGAGCGGCAAGGCCCTGCAGTGCCTCAAGGCGTTTATTGAGATTAATTCCTGAAAAAAGGGGGTTAGAGGTTAGGGGTTAGAGGTTAGAGAATACAACCTTTCACTGCATCCCTCTAACCTCCAACCACTAACCTCTAACCCCTCATCTCTCACCACTAACCCCCAAACGACAAATGAAAGACATCCTTGAAGAAATCGTAGCCTGCAAGCGCATCGAAGTGGCCGAGCAGAAAGAGCTGTTGCCGCCGCGGAAGCTCTATGCCGAGGTGGAGCGGATGATGGCTGAAGGCGTGACGAAACGCAGTCTGAGCCAAGCCTTGACGGAGAACGACTACGGCATCATCGCCGAATTCAAAAGGAAGAGTCCGTCGAAGGGATGGATTAAGGAGGACGGCAAGCCCGAGGAGATTCCCCTCGCCTACGAGCAGGCAGGCGCCGCAGCCCTCAGCATCCTGACCGACGAGAAGTTCTTTGGCGGCTCGCTCGACTTTATCCGTCGGGCGCGGCCGCACGTCGGGATTCCCATCCTCCGCAAGGACTTCATCATAGACGAATACCAGCTTTTCCAGGCACGACACGTCGGAGCGGACGCCGTGCTGCTCATCGCCGCCGACCTCACAAGGCAGGAGGTGCGCTCGCTCACAGCCACGGCACACGAGCTGGAACTGGAAGTCCTGCTGGAACTGCATGCGGAGCACGAGCTGGACTACGCCGAGACGGACGTCGATGCCGTTGGCGTGAACAACCGCAACCTGGGGACCTTCGTCACGGACGTGCAGAATTCGTTCCGCATGGCAGGCCGTCTGCCCGAGGACAAAGTGCTGGTCAGCGAGAGCGGCATCGCCTCTGCGGGCACCATCCGCCTGCTTCGCGAAGCCGGCTACAGGGGCTTCCTCATCGGAGAAACGTTCATGAAGACCGACAACCCGGGGGAAACGCTCAGACAATTCATAATGCATAATTCATAATGCATAATTCTATGGATGCGAAGAGAATGGCAAGAGAGTTCGGGGGAAACGATAATTATGAATTATGAATTGTGAATTATGAATTATATAAAGGTTTGCGGGATGCGCGATGCCGAGAACATCCGGGAAGTGGAGCGTTTGGGCATCGACATGATGGGCTTCATCTGTTGGGAAGGCTCGCCGCGGTTCGTGCGCGAAGTGCCAGCCTATCTGCCCGAATGTCCGCGCGTCGGCGTCTTCGTCAACCCGTCGCTCGACTATGTGCAACGGCGTGTCGAGGCCTTCGGCTTCAGCTACGTCCAGCTCCACGGCAGCGAGTCGCCGGAGTTTTGCCAAGCGGTGCGTAAAAGGACGGGGTGCAAGGTCATCAAGGCTATCAGCATACAGACCCCCTCTAACTCCCCCTTAAAGGGGAAGGACTCAGCCGTGGAAAGCCTCCCCATAAAGGGGGAGGTTTGGAGGGGGTCCGCTGTCGATGGTACTCTTCTCCTCTTCGACACCAAGTGCCCGACGCACGGCGGAAGCGGCCGGAAGTTCAGCTGGGACGTCCTCCGCGACTATCGGGGCGAACTGCCATTCCTGCTTTCGGGAGGCATCGGACCTGAGGATGTCGGGGCGCTCCGCCAGTTCCACCACGACAAATGCCTCGGCATCGACATCAACTCGCGCTTCGAAACGGAGCCGGGCATCAAGGATGTGGAGAAGATAAGGCAGTTCATAGCAGCCCTCAGAAAGAGCTAGTCAAACTAGTCCTACTAGTTCAACTAGCAAAACCAGAACACCAACCCAACAAAAAAGCAACATGAACAGAATAAACTCCCTATTCGAGCAGAAGCAAAAAGGCCTGCTCTCGCTCTACTTCTGTGCAGGACATCCTACGCCCGACAGCGCCCCCGACATCATCAAGACCCTGGAGGCCGGCGGCATAGACTTCATCGAAGTGGGCATTCCCTTCAGCGACCCGATGGCCGACGGCCCGGTCATTCAGGACGCAGCCACCAAGGCCCTGCGCGGCGGCATGACGTTGAAAAAGCTCTTCGCCCAGCTGGAACCGCTCCGGGGACAGGGCGTCCGGCTGCCCCTCATACTCATGGGCTACATGAACCCCATTTACCACATGGGCTACGAGGCTTTCTTCCGCCGCTGCAAGGAAGTGGACATCGACGGCGTCATCATTCCGGACCTGCCCTTCAAGGACTATATGGACGAGGTCAAACCCATCGCCGACAAGTATGACATCCGCGTCATCATGCTCATCACGCCCGAGACGAGCGACGAACGCATACGCTTCATCGACCAGAACACCGACGGCTTCATCTACATGGTCAGTTCGGCAGCAACCACCGGAGCACAGAAGGAATTCGACAAGGCCAAGCAGGCTTACTTCGAGCGCATCGCGGGGATGCAGCTCAAGCACCCCCGCATGATTGGTTTCGGCATCAGCAACCGGCAGACTTTGCAAAGCGCTCAGGCCAATGCAGCAGGCGCCATCATCGGCAGCAAGTTCGTCACCTTGCTCGAAAAGCACAAGGCACCGCAGCCCGCCCTGGACGAACTCTTCAAGGCTCTCTCGGAGAATTAGACAACACAGCACGCTCTTATGCCAGACACAGCACGCTCTTATGGCAGACACAGCACGCTCTTATGGCAGACACGGCACGCTCTTCTCAAAGCCCAAGCACGATGCCTGCCACTCCGCAGAGCATGATGATGAGGATAGGCCCGAGGCGATAGACCTTCTGACCAATGAAGGCGAAGGCAAAGATGAGGAGGCTGAGACAATAGCGCCAAGGGTTCTCTGACATAGAGCTGAAGTTCTCGCTGTTCATGAGCAGCAGCGAGGCGGCAAGAAGCAAACCGACGACAGCCGGACGCAACCCGCTGAAGACGCTCTCCACGGCGGGATGGTTGCGGTACTTCAAGAGGAACCTGCTGATGAGCAGCATGAGGATGAAGCTGGGAAGCACTACGGCAAAGGTGGCAAGGAAACTGCCCAGGATGCCCCAATACGGTTCGTAGCCGGCATTGGCCAAAGCCGTGTAGCCCACATACGTGGCGCTGTTGATGCCGATGGGCCCGGGCGTGCTCTGGCTGACGGCAACGATGTCGGTGAACTGTCCCATCGACATCCAGTGATAGTGCTCGACGACCTCGCCTTGTATCATGGACAACATGGCATAGCCGCCGCCGAAACCGAACAGGCCGATAAGGAAGAAAGTCCAAAACAATTGTGTAAGAAGCAGCAACATCGTTTGTAAAGGATTGGGGAATAGGGAATAGGGATTAGGGAATAGGGATTAGGGAATAGGGATTAGAGAATAGGGAATAGGGATTCGGGAATAGGGAATAGGGATTCGGGCGGTAGCAAATTCTTCACTCTTCATTCTTCATTCTTCACTTTTAATTCTTCACTCTTCACTTTTAATTCTTCATTCTTCACTCTTCAGGTACTGCCCATAAGCATAGCCAGCTATGCCGGCGGCCAGCACGATGAAGATGGGACTGACGCCGAGCTTCCAGATGAGGAACGCGCTGACGATGGGAATCCAGACGTTGCTTCGGGTTATCTTCGCACTCTTCGCCATACGGAAGACCGGCAGCAGGATGAGGGCCACGACTGCCGGACGGATGCCCCGGAAGAAGTGTTCCACCCAGACGTTCTCGCGAAACTGCTGGAAGACGAGCGCAATAGCCAGGATGCAGACGAAGGACGGCAGACAGGTGCCAATGGCGCTGACCAGAGCGCCACGGCCTCCCAGCCGCTTCTGTCCGATGAAGATGCTGATGTTCACAGCAAAGATACCCGGACAGGACTGCGCCACGGCAATCAGGTCGAGCAGCTCCTCCTTGCTCACCCACGCCTTCTCGTCCACCACCTTCTGCTCAATGAGCGGTATCATGGCGTACCCTCCGCCTATGGTGAAAAAGCCTATCTGGAAGAATGTCTTGAAGAGTTCGAACATGTTAATCTTGTTAGGAGTTAAGACGGAAGTTAAAGTGGAAGTAAATCGCTACGCTCATGGGAGTAAAAGTGGACGATAGCTTGCCTGATGATTGGTATTGTCCTGCACGAAGTGCTTAACTTCCTTTTTAACTTCCACTTTTAATTCCTCTTTTACTTCCTCGTTTTTTCAATCCACTTCCTTGCATTCACGAACGCCTCAATCCAAGGTGTCACTTCGTCGCGACGGGCGGCGGGATAGTAGCCGCACTGCCAGGGGAAGAAGGCACGCTCGAGGTGGGGCATCATGGCTAAGTGGCGGCCGTCCGCCGAGACGATGCCTGCGGCCTGGAAGTCGCTGCCGTTCGGGTTGGCGGGATAGCCTGCGTGGCTGTACTTCAGGACGATGTTATAGTCTTCCTCCTTGCCGGGAAGGTTGAACTTGCCTTCGCCGTGAGCCACCCAGATGCCGAGCTTCGACCCGCTCAGGCTTTCCAGGAGGACACTCTTGTTGGGCTGGACGGTCAGACCGACGAAGCCCGACTCGAACTTATGGCTGTCGTTGTGGAGCATCCTCATAGTTGACGAGTTGACAAGTTGACGAGTTGACGAGTCGTTTGCAACCAACTT
>JAFUVM010000134.1 GCA_017483665.1 Bacteroidaceae bacterium | reverse complement strand
GCTGCCGTCGGCGATGCGGGCGAACACGTCGCCCACCGCGTCCCTGCTCTCCTCGTCGTCGTGCAGCAGTATCCGCGCCAAGAGATACATCCTGTCGTAGTGGCTCTCGAAGAGCAGCCTGATCGTTTCCTTGTCTGTCATTCTTGCGTACTCGTTTTGCTTATAATACCCCTAAGCCTCCGATTTCCCAACCCTCTCGGCTTCATTTTTTGTGCAAAGGTAGCATAAAATTGCAAGTATGCCAGAAATAATGCTTTAATTCCGAATTTCTTGATGATTTCCTTGTTTTATTAAATCACACTTTATAAAAATGCAACATTTTATTAAATACGATTTTATAAAACAATACCTACGACGAGGAAGACCAGTTGACAGACAAGCATGGAACCATTGAGGTGGTCCCATGCTGGAAATGGATGTTGGAATGAATTCGGAATAAGTATTTTCTATACTCTACAGACGATTGCGCTCGCTTTGTCCGGCGTGGCTGCCCTTGTAGCGACTCTTGGTGGCGTTGAACTTCCAGGAGAGGTCGATGCCGATGCGGCGAGTGTCGTTGTATTGGCGGAACTGCGTATGGATGTTGATGCCGCTGTAAGCTGTCATCTCGGTATAGCGGGTGTGCAGGATATCCTTAACAGAAAGTGCTACGTTGAGGCTCTTATCCTTCAGGAACTGGCGGTTAAGCCGGAGGTTGATTCCGCCTGTGGCTTTCCTCAGGGAAGGGCCGGTCCTGTGATAGGGAGTCAGGTCTGCCTCGATGTTCAACAGCCAGTCGTGGGGTAGCGTGAAGGTGTTGTCAAAGTCGAATTGACAGATAAGATCGTTCCAGAAGTGGGTGATGCCTATAGGCTCCAAGTCCTGCTTGCTAAAGCCAAAACAAATCATGTAATCCGCTTGCCAGACGCCGACCTTTGGTGAGAGGTTGAACATGACACCGTAGTTTTCCATCTTGGGCAAGTTGCGGTAGTCCATAATCATGACGCCAGGGTGATTGATGTCATCGTAGGCCGTTTGGAACGAGGTGTAGGGATTCTTGAAGTATGTATAAAAGGCTTGCATATAGAGCCATCGCCACTGAGAAGTCCACGACAGTTTGCGGGTGGTCTGTGGACGGAGGTAAGGATTGCCCGTGTCGTACTCATACTTGCTGCGGTAGTTGACTGCCGATGACAACAGGTTGTAAGACGGGTTCCGTCGAGAGCATTGATAGGCAAGGCTGTGCTTCCACACCTCTCCCTGATAAGAAAGTGAGGCGCGGGGGATGAGCACGTGGTAGTCTGGGCTCTGCTCACTGTCTTTGCGCCCGTTGGTCTCATAGTCGTTGTATTCGTGCTGCCAGCGCAGTCCTGCGTTCAGCGATAGTTTGCCAGCCTTCAGGGCATAGTCTGCAAAGAGCGACCACATCTGGGTCTTTTGGCGCACGTTGTTGTCGGCAGAGAATCCGCTCTGGGTGAAGTTGCTTGTGCGTTTTACGTCCGAAGCCTCCTCTCCAAACGTCAGCGAACCTTTTGGCACAGGGGCTGTGACGACGAGTTTCTCTGCGAAGAGACGGTTCTTGGTACGTGTCTCACTACTGATGGCGGCTGCGCCGATGGTACCTCCCTCCATATCCTTGTCGGAATGGTCACCGTAGTAGTCGGCACTGAAGTTCAGTTGCCACTTGCCCAGTTCGCCGACATAGTAGGCATTCACGGCATGGGACAGGCGAGGGTGTAGTTTTGTCAGCGTAATATTGCTGTCTTCGTCAACGGTGAAACCGTCACGCTGCACTACTTCGTCGCTCGTGATACGCATCTCTGCATCACCTATGAAACTGTTAGCGGTGTAGGTCAGGCCGAGAGAATGATTCTCGGATATCTCCCAGTTCCAGCCGAGGTCGGCGAAGTAGTACTTTGAGCAGTTGCGCCAGGTATCGCTTTTTTGGTAGTCCCAGGTAGAGGAGGCTTGGAGTTGGTCGTTGGCTGTGGCGTTGATAAGGGCGTTATTGTCCGTCAGATAGCCGCGGACAAAGAAGTCCATGCCATTGCGCAGGCGGTAGTTCAGGGCTGCATTGAGGTTGGCATAGTGTTCCTTGCCCTGACGGTAGGCTGTAGAGAAGTTACCGCTCCAGCCTTCACCCTGACGGCGAACGGTCTTCAGTTTAATCACCGATGTCACCTCGGCACCATATTCCGCACCAGGGTTGGTGATAATCTCTGCCGACAGGATATCGTCAGCCCGTAGGCGATCCAGTTCTTGCGAGTCGCGCACCTTCTTGTTGTTGATGTATATCTCCGGTTTGCCGTGACCAGCCACGCTCCCGTCGGCCATGACAAGGGGCAGATGGCTAAGCATATCGCTGACGGAGCCGAACTGCTCTAAGAGTGTGCCCTGTATCTTCGTCAGCAGTCCGCGGTCAGTGGCGGTTGTCATCCGTTGCGTGCCTTTCACCTCTACGCCCTTGATGGTGTATTTCTCTGTCGGCATCTGGATGGTACCGACTTTGCCGACATCGAAAGTCTTCTCTATCGTCTTATAGCCGATACAGGTGATGCGGGCGATGACCTTGGGCTCTTTGCAGGGTATCACGAAGTCGCCAGCCTCATTGCTCACGCCGCCTGTCAGGAAGGTTGAGTCGCCGAGAGAGAGTAGCGAGATGCTGGCGTAGGCAACGGGCTGGCCACTTTCGTTGATGATGCGCCCAGTGAGTTTCGTGTCCGACTTCTGCACGCATTCGATGTAGATGTCCTGAGCATCGAAGGTCAGGTGCATGGGGTAGAAGCCACAGACCTGGCGCACGGCATCGCGGACGGAGACGTTCTTCAACTGTGTGGTGACGGTGAAGTCCTCCAATTCGTCGAAGATGAAGTTCAGTTTGTAGTTGCCTTGGGCATTGTCTATCCAGATGAGTGCTTCGCTGAGCGAGGTGTTTTGGAAGTCGTGCGAGAGTCGCTGTGCCTTTACGCTCATGGCGACGAGGCACAATATAATAAGGTGAAGATGTTTCATAAACTATTCACTATTCATTATTCACTATTCACTAATCAATAGTGATGGTTTCGTCCGTGAGGGTCAGGTGGACCTTCTCGAAGTGGTTGATCTTGTCGATGATCTCTTGCAGCGTGTCGTCGGCCTCCCATTGCAGGTAGAAGCGCAGGGTGCGGGCGGCTTCGTTCCTGAACTCCACCTTCACGCCGTAGCCGTCGGCGATGTACTGCATAATCTGCCCGAGTTCCACATTATTATATATAACGGGGGCTTTCTGCGTCGGTGCCACCTCCACGCCGTAGGTCTTCTTTACCTTCTTCACGTCAGGCTTGCGGTCGGTTATGGCGACTTTCGGCTTCGACTCGATGTTGCTGATGACGTGTACGGCAGCAAAAGTGATGCCGCTGAGCATCAACACGCCGATAAACATCGCTGCTATTTGCACCCATCCCCACGAGTGACGCTTTTGGGGGAAGTGCTCTGCCTCGAATTTCTGCCATTCCTCGTCGATCAGCGTCGAGGTGTCTATGTCTTCCTCTGCATACATCTTGCGGAGGAGGTCTTCCAGTCTGTTGTTGTCGTTAGATTCCATACCCTTTTGCTTTAAAATGTTCCTTTATTTGTTTCAGCGACTGCGACAGATGATTGTGTACGGTGACTTCGCTGACCTTGAGTGCCTCGGCTATCTCGCGATATTTCAGTCCTTGCTGGTAGCGCAGGCGGAGTATCTGCTGCGAGAGCGGAGGCAACTGGGAGTCGATGTACCGGTGGAGCGCATCGAGCTGTTCCTGCTCGTCGTCCTCCTGTGTCAGCTCTTGCCCTAAGGGCTTCAGCTCCACCTGTACCGCCTGCTCTCTCTGCCTGTGCACCAACAGGTTGATGCAGCGGTTGCGGGTCAGCGTCAGCAGGTAGGCCTGTAGCGTGTCTGCCCGCAAGTCGGTCTGACTGTGCAGCAGTTGGGCGAACACGTCGCTCACCACGTCCTTGCTCTCCGCATCGTCGCCGAGCATCCG
>JAFUVM010000019.1 GCA_017483665.1 Bacteroidaceae bacterium | reverse complement strand
CACGCCCGTCGTGACCATGAGCGTGCCTTAAAGGAGAATCCGAAGGATGCCATGCCGGGAATGCTTCTGTTCCAGGAAATATATGCCGTTGAGGAGATTATCAGGAAAGAAGAGGCAACGGGTTCCGGAATAATTGAACTCCGTGATAATCTGGCCCGTCCTTTGTGGGAGACATTCCATCTGTGGTGCCTGAATGAGATTCTCAACTATGACCAGAACTCACAGATGTACAAGGCCCTGAACTATGTCATCCGTCATTATGAAGAACTGACAGCCTATCTTGACATCCCGGAGATGCCTTTGGACAATAATGATACAGAAAGGGAGATTCGTGCCATGGTGATGGGAAAGAAGGCCTACCTGTTCTGCCAGACTGATGATGCCTGTGAACGTGCTGCCATGATGTTCTCATTCTTTGGTGCCTGTAAGGTGACGGGCAAGAATCCTGAGCGTTGGCTCACCTACGTCCTTGATTACATAAAGGCGACCAAGGAGGAGGATATGTACAAACTGCTTCCTGAGTTTTGGGAAGACATTAATTGATTCGACAAACATTAATTTGCAAACAAAGGTGAAAACCTTGCTGATGGCAATGTCCATCGGCAAGGCTAAATGTCATATATGATAAGTTGACGGGGTTCACTGAACAGTTACCCTGTAATTGAGGAATGTGATATGAAAGATACTGTTCTTCGTGATTACCAGCTGGAGATGCTTGAGCGGTTGCGCAAGGCGTGGCGCAGGGCGAATCATGTGATGGTGCAGATGCCGACGGGTACGGGGAAAACGATCCTCCTTGCTGAGGAAATTAAAAATGAAAAATTAAGAATTAAAAATGGTAAGGGCAGGGTGCTTGTGGTGGCGCACCGTCGGGAGTTGATTGCTCAGATTTCGCAGACGTTGGACGCTTTTGGCATCGAGCATGGACTGATTGTCAGCGGTAAGCCTGTCGACGAGACGAAACAGGTGCAGGTGGCAAGCATTCAGACGCTGACGAGGAAAATTAAAAATAAAAAATTAAAAATTAAAAATGAAAAATTAAAAGTTAATAATGAGGGATATTCACTTATCATCATCGATGAGGCGCATCATGCGCAGGCCAAGACCTACAGGCAGCTGTGGGAACAATGGCCGGAGGCGAGGTTCCTCGGGCTGACGGCTACGCCCTGCCGGATGAGCGGTCAGGGCTTCACGGACCTGTTCGACGCGCTGCTCCAGGCGAAGAGCATCACGGAGTTCATCGATGAGGGATGGCTCTCGGACTTTGAATACCTGTCTGTCCGCCCGGACAACGTTGTGCTCAGTCAGGTGCGTTCGCTGTCGAAGCGTGCCGTGGACGGCGACTACCAGACGAAGGAAATGGCCTTGGTGCTGGACTGCCCGGAGAGCATCGCGCACCTCTACGAATGCTATGCGTCGTTTGCCCAAGGCAAGAAGGGCATCGTCTACGCCATCGACAAGGCACATGCCCAGCACATCGCGGAGTACTACAGCGCCCGGGGCATCCGTTGCTGCTGGATTGAGGCGGAGACACCGGCCAAGGAGCGTCAGCAGCTCGTGGAGGACTACCGGAACGGGAAGGTGGACGTCATTGTGAACGTGGACATCTTCTCTGAGGGCTTCGACTGTCCCGAGGTGGAGTTCATACAGCTGGCACGGCCCACGCTGTCGCTCTCCAAGTACCTGCAGCAGGTGGGGCGCGGCATGCGAGTCAGCCCTGGAAAGCCGCATGTGCTGATACTCGACAACGTGGGACTCTACCAGACGTTCGGTCTGCCGACTGTGGAGCGCGACTGGCAGCAGTTGTTCCTCGGAAAGGAGGCGGGAAGGGGCAGCCAGGAGCTGTCGCGATGCGTTGTCATCGACGACGGGGAAGACGCGGAGCTGGTCAACACGCAGATGGTACGCATCAAGAAGGTCGGACAGAAGAAGGCCGGGCTGGAGGTGTTCCTGCAGAACGGTTTCTACGGTGTGATGCGCAACGGCAGGATAACTTGCTCAGCCAAGTTCAAGCGTGTGAAGCGGTTGCAGAAGGGGTGCGGCTTCTTTGCCCTGGGCACATACATGGCGCGGAGCGAGCATAACTTCGGGAAGCTGGAGGAGGTGACGACGGTCATCGACAACGGCGGACAGGACCTGCGCGTCAAGCTGTACGGCTATGTCATGTGGCGCAAAGGATATTTCTACGGCTCCTTCGAGGGCGGACACTACTTCTTCGAGAACAGCTGGGACCCTGTGGGGAACGCTTACTACGACACCGACCCCAACTTCGTGAAGGTGGCCGGCGTGGAGATTGGCTATGCCAACGAGCACAACTCGAAGTACACGCCCTGCATGAAGCTGCGCGTCTCGACGGGACAGGTCAGTCCGCGCTTCAACGTCTGGGAGATGTTCTACAACAAGGACATCATCATCGCCCGCGACTATCTGGTGGTGAAGCACGACCATAACCACTCGTACCGCATCAGCGGCTACCTGGACGACAGCATCCTGGTGGAGAACGAACAGCAGCTGGGCTACCAACAGATCATGCCCGACGGCAGGATGGGGCAGCTGTTCAAGATGCTTCCGCGGGGTACTTCGCGCACCATCAACCACCGGCACTACGGACTGAGACGGGTGAAGGCTGCTGACAACGACTGACACATTATATTATATATTACTCAACCACGAATTGCTCGAATTACGCGAATTAAGTAATAACCACGGATTTATTGAACATCTAAAAGCGCGAAATTGACGAAAATGTTAGTTTGTGCCCAAACGAAGGGTGCGTCGAAAGGAAACGACGTGCCCTCCGTTTTTTGTATCACGGCACGCGCTTATTCAGGAAGCGCCTTGCGCTTATTTCGGAAGAGCTAGGCTCTTATTTGGGAAGCGCCTCGCGGTTTTTTGGCATATCGCAGGGGCTTTCGTGGGTAAATAATCGTAAATAATGTTGTAAATATGTGCCTGATTGTAAATATGTGCCTGATTTTTGTTATCTTTGCAGCTGCAATCCGTTGCGTAAACGAAGGCGGGATGAGAACAGAAACAACGGATTGTCTGTTAAAAGCAATAAAAGAAACAGTCTAACAAATACAAATAAACCATTATGGGAAAATCAGTTATCAGCACAGCTAAAGCTCCGTCAGCAATCGGACCTTACAGTCAGGCAATACGCGTAGGGAACTTCGTCTATACATCCGGTCAGATTCCCATCGACCCGGCGACGGGTGTGTTCGCTGAAGGCGGCATCAAGGAACAGACACGGCAGTCGCTGCTGAACGTGAAGGCCATTCTCGAGGAGGCCGGTCTGACGATGTCCGACGTGGTGAAGACGACTGTGTTCATGGCCGACATGAACGACTTTGCAGAGATGAATGCCGTCTATGCAGAGTTCTTCAGCGAGCCTTTCCCCGCAAGGTCGGCAGTTGCCGTGAAGACCTTGCCAAAGGGTGCATTGATGGAGATTGAGGTGGTGGCAGCGGTATGAGACGGGTCCTGTTTCTGGTTGCAGCCGTCATGGTGGTTGCAACCAGCGCTCGGGCGCAGCAGGTGCAAGTGGTGGATGCTGACGGACAGGGCATCCCGCTGGTCAGTGTGCTGAACGACGACGGCGTCATCGTCGGCATCACCGACCTGGAGGGCTGTCTGGCAGACGTGAAGGGAACCCAGCGTCTGACCTTCACCCATGTGGCCTACAAACCCCAGACGGTTGTCCTCAGTCAGCTCTCCGACGGGCGCGTCACAATGGAGGACCTGGACAACAACCTCTCGGAAATCGTCGTCAAGCCAAAGTCCTACATCTACATCGAGACCTACTATCGTGCCTACGGGTTCATCAACGATTCGCTGCGCTACTACACTGCCGGCATCATGCCCAACGCCTACGATGCAGAGAAGGACAAGCTTGAGACGGGCAGTCTGTATAACTGTTGCGGTGAGTTCTATCCGTCTATGGGTGTCAGCCTCGTCTGGGGGGCAAGGGTACGCAACCTCAACCCGGGAAAGATTCACACTCCAACAGCCAAGTCACTGCAATCCGGAGGGAAGGCAAGCAAGAAATACTACCTGACTCTGACCGACGTGGGCAACGGGCGGCAACGCATCAGCAATGCCGAGGGTACGGTGGGCTACATCGACACCCGAAACGGGCAGTCCCGTACGACGCTCGATGCAGGAAAGGCGCAGATGTATGCCAACAAAGTGAATGGCGAGTACCGTCTGCAGAAGTTGCGCGAGGATAAAGACTATTCATACCGCTACACCGACATCTTCGACATAGATACCGAGGGCAACAGCGACATGACCGACCTGGTGATGCACACCAACCACTGGGAGTGGAACGGCAGCAGGGGACGCGACAAGCTCATCATCGAGACGTACACGACCGACCGCGGCTATAAGGACCAGAAAGAGTGGAAGGCAAGGAAGAAAGAGTTGAAGAAAGAATACACTTTCTACATGACCCTCGACCAGCTGGAAGAATATGCCACCAGCCACAACATCCCTGCTCTCACGCCTAACATGCGTGCTGTCATCGAAGGATTGAAGAAGAAAAAGAAGTGAACGGGAAGCGGGGAGTGTCAGAGCATCGCTTCCAGTCGTTCCACGGCGCGGGTGATGTCCTGCTCGAACCGCTGATGGTCGCGCAGGAAGTCCGTCCTGCCGTCCGAGAGGGCTTCCAGCAGTTCCGCGTTCATGTCGTCGACGTAGTGCGCGATGGCTTATTCGCTGTCGTCCCGCTGCCAGTCGAGGGTGGAGTGGATGTAGACGTTCCGCTTCTGGTGCAGGAAGCTGTAGGCGGTCTCTATGCTGTGGCGCGAAGTCATGCGTCGAAGCCTTTTGGCCGGAACTGTTTCTGCTGTTCGCTCCAGACGTAGCCTTCCGCCAGCAGGTAGTCCTTTATCTCCTGCGGGTCGCGGCTGAAGGCGTTGCAAAGTGAATCCAGCGTGTCGTACTCTTCGTCGCGAAGCAGCATGTTGATGCTCGAGACGAGTATTGCGGGGTCATTCGGTAGGTAATCCATAGGTGTTATTTTTCCCATTTCGGGTGCAAATATACGCAAAATATTCGACAATCCGTAAAAATGGTTGATAAATCTGTAAATCGTTTATGCCTTGCTGCCGGACCACATTTTTTGTTTCCTCGTTTTGTCGTCTCGATAAATTGTCGTACCTTTGCGTGCAAATAAACAGGAAGTATTATGTCACAATCTACAATTAAAACCATGCCCGTATGGAAATGGGCGCTGCTGCTGGCGCTTAGCCTTGCGCTTGCCATGCTGATGTATACTATCTTCCAAGTACTCTATTTCGCGTTTACAGAGGATCAGTGGATACCATTGCTGGTCGGATTGGTTGCCCCTGTCTGCATGATAGGACTGTATGCCTTGTTTGTGAGGTGGTTCGAAAAACACTGGGCGCAGGATATTCCTCTCAGGCGCCTTGCACAAGACACGGCAAAAGGTTTCGGAATCGGATTGGGGTTCTTTGTGATTGTCGTATTGGTAATGATGCTCCTCGGTCTTTACCACATTGACAGCATCGGGACGGACAAACCGCTCGATGTCCTGTCCGCATTCTTCATGTTCCTCCTGGTCGGAACAGGCGAAGAGATTATGTTCCGTGGGGTCCTCTTCCGCTGGATAGATGAGAAGTGGGGTTTCATGGCGGCACTGATAGTTTCTTCTTTGCTCTTTGGCTTCATGCATTATTTTGGACCGGTTGCCACCCTTTGGTCATCGTTGGCTATTGCTGTGGAGGCAGG
This sequence comes from Bacteroidaceae bacterium, assembly GCA_017483665.1. GTDB lineage: Bacteria > Bacteroidota > Bacteroidia > Bacteroidales > Bacteroidaceae > Physcousia. The sequence continues at coordinate 8,182 of JAFUVM010000019.1, read as the reverse complement.
TCTCCTGCTCGGAGCAGCATACAAATATGCCGGGACATTGTGGCTCCCGATAGGTATCCACTGGGCATGGAACTTCACGCAAGGCAACGTCTTCGGGTTCGAGGTGTCCGGCAATGATGCCGGGGTTTCCCTCCTGAAGGCATCGGTCAGCGGTTCGGACTGGCTTACTGGCGGAGCTTTCGGAGCAGAAGCTTCGGTAATAACAGTCATGATAGGTTTCATCTTGTCAGCCTGGTTCATTTGGAAGGTAATACAGAGAAAAGCATGGTGACACAGACCGTGTTACGAAAAAACGAAGCAAAGTGCAGTGATTTATGAATAAAATGTCGTACCTTTGCACGCGAAAAGACCCCCTGACCCCCTTTAGGGGGAATAAGGACCCCCTGACCCCCTTTAGGGGGAATAAGGACCCCCTGACCCCCTTTAGGGGGAATAAGGACCCCCTGACCCCCTTTAGGGGGAATAAGGACCCCCTGACCCCCCTTATGGGGAATAAGGACCCCCTGACCCCCTTTAAGGGGAATAAGGACCCCCTGACCCCCTTTAGGGGGAATAATAGAAATAATCAAAATAGTAAATCATTAAATCATTAAATAAAAAAGATGTTAAAACTTGATTATTCAAAGGCTCTGCTGAGTGCGGAGCAGATTGCAGCCTTCGCTCCGAAGGCAGAAGAGGCACAGAAGGCTCTCGAGGCCGGAACATGTGCAGGTAATGATTTCCTTGGCTGGCTCCACTTGCCCAGCAGTATCACGGCTGAGTTCATGACAAAGCTTCAGGCTTGCGTGCAGACACTCCGCGAGAACTGCGACACCGTGGTTGTGGCTGGCATTGGCGGCTCCTATCTTGGTGCGCGTGCCGTCATCGAGGCACTTGGCAACAGCTTCCAGTGGCTTACCAACAAGGGCGAGAACCCCAACATCCTCTTCGCTGGCAACAACATCGGTGAGGACTATCTCTACGAGCTTACAGAGTATCTGAAGGGCCGTCGTTTCGGTGTCATCAACATCTCCAAGAGCGGCACGACGACCGAGACGGCGCTGGCTTTCCGTCTGCTGAAGAAGCAGTGCGAGCAGCAGCGCGGCAAGGAAATGGCTCGCAAGGTCATCGTGGCTGTTACGGATGCCAAGAAGGGTGCTGCCCGCACTTGTGCCGACAAGGAAGGCTATACCTCGTTCGTCATTCCCGACAACGTGGGCGGTCGCTTCAGCGTGCTCACTCCCGTAGGCTTGCTGCCCATTGCAGTAGCCGGTTTCGACATTGCCAAAATTGTGCAGGGTGCTGCCGACATGGAGAAGGCTGTCGCTGCTGACGTTCCCTTCGAACAGAACATCTGCCTGCAGTACGCTGCAGTTCGCAACGCACTCTATCAGAGTGGCAAGAAGATTGAGATTCTCGTCAACTTCCAGCCCAAGCTTCACTACATGAACGAATGGTGGAAACAGCTCTACGGCGAGAGCGAGGGCAAGGACCACAAGGGTATCTTCACGGCTGCCGTTGACTTCTCGACCGACCTCCACTCGATGGGTCAGTGGATTCAGGAAGGCGAACGCAGCATCTTCGAGACCGTCGTCAGCGTCGAAGAGACGGAGCACAAGCTGCTCTTCCCCAGCGACGAGGAAAACCTGGACGGTCTGAACTTCCTGGCCGGCAAGCGCGTGGACGAGGTGAACAAGATGGCAGAGCTTGGCACACAGCTGGCTCATGTGGACGGCGGCGTTCCCAACATGCGTCTCATCGTGCCTCGCCTGAACGAGTACTACATCGGTCAGATCATCTACTTCTTCGAGAAGGCTTGCGGTGTCAGCGGTCTCATCCTTGGTGTCAACCCCTTCAACCAGCCCGGCGTAGAGGCTTACAAGAAGAACATGTTCGCCCTGCTCGGCAAACCCGGCTATGAAAAAGAAACCGAAGCTATCAAAGCAAGACTTTGAACCTTCGGTTCCAATTCAAAATTTATAAGTTCAAAATTCAAAATTAGGCTACGCCGTGGGTTAATTCATAATTTATAAATTCAATATTAATTGGAACCAATGAAAGAACATAGTCAAGAGTATCGCGACATGGAGGAGAATCCTCTTGTCGCGAAGACTCTTGACTTTTCTGTCCGCATCGTGAATCTTTATAAATGCCTTCGGGATGAACGTCACGAAACTGTGATGAGCAAACAGATTATTCGAAGTGGAACCTCTATCGGTGCTAATGCAAGCGAAGCAATAGCTGCGGAATCTATGGATGACTTCGTGCATAAACTTACAATCTCCTTGAAGGAAGCTAATGAGACGAAGTATTGGATTCTGCTGCTTCATCGCACTCAGTATATAAGAGAAGAAGAGTATAAGTCAATAATGACTGATTGCCAAGAACTGCGGAAGCTGATTGGTTCCATCATTAGTTCAACTAAACGCAATAGGAGAAAGGAATAATTTTGATTTTTGAATTTAATAAATTTGAATTAACAGCACGTGCCGTGCTGTTCGACATGGACGGTGTGCTGTTCGACAGTATGCCCAACCATGCTTATGCGTGGTCGCACGCCATGACGCAGTTCGGGCTGGAGATGACGACCTACGAGGCCTATCTGCATGAGGGCAGGACGGGTAGCGGCACTATCAACATCCTGGCACAACGCTACTGGGGACGCGATGCTACGGAGGAAGAGATAGAACGTATCTATGCTGCAAAGTCAGAGGTGTTCAACACTCGTCCTGAACCGAAACCGATGCCAGGAGCGTTCGAGGCGCTGACAGCTGCTAAGGAACGTGGCTGCAAGATTGTCCTTGTGACGGGCAGCGCACAAATCTCTTTGCTGCAGCGCCTTGAGGAACACTACCCGGGCTTCTTCCGTCAGGAACTGATGGTGACGGGCTTTGACGTGAAACACGGCAAGCCACATCCCGAGCCGTACCTGATGGGCTTGCAGAAGGCAGGCGTCAAGGCTGAGGAAGCCATTGTCGTGGAGAATGCGCCGCTTGGCGTTGAGTCGGCACATCGGGCAGGCATCTTCACCATAGCTGCCAATACCGGTCCGCTGGAAGACCATCTCCTGAAGGATGCCGGAGCAGATATCGTCGTTTCCGGCATGCAGTATGTTGCCAGCTTGCTGAAGTCGATGTAGGAAGTGGAGTGGGAGCCTTTCAGCCCCACTGGTTGACTCTTTTGTAGAACTCAACCATCTTCAGCAGTTCCTGGAACTTCTCTGCGCGTTCCGGCTTCATTTCGCCGGCGTTCAGGAGTTTCCTGTTGTGCTTTATCCAATTCAGATACTTCCCACGCTCCTCTGGGGCGTGTCGTGACGGATTCCTTCTGTTCTCCAGAATGAAGCTGAGCACCTCCTTATGCTTCTTGTTCCAGGCCTCATCGTGTGTCATACATATACTCTGTCGCCAAAGATGAGGCTTCCGATACGCACCAATGTGCTACCATGCTGGACGGCAATCGGGTAGTCGTGACTCATGCCCCAGGAGCACTCTTTCCAAGCTTCCGCTCCGCTTCCTTTTTGGGGAAGTACCTTTTCTTTTATTTGTTCGAACAACCTCTTTGCCTGCTCAAAGTCTTTGGCGATGCGGGCTTCGTCGTCGGTGTTCGTTGCCATGCACATCAGGCCGCAGATGCTGACGTTCTTGTATTGCTGCCAGGTGCCGCCCTCCATGTAGGCCAGCAGTTCGTCGGGGGTGAAGCCAAACTTTGTCTCCTCCCGGGCTACATGTACTTGCATGAGGACGGATATGGTGCGACTGCAGCGTCCTGCCTGCTTGTCTATCTCGCGGAGCAGATGGTCGCTGTCGACAGCATGGATGAGGCTGATGAAGGGAGCGATGTACTTCACCTTGTTCGTCTGCAGGTGCCCGATGAAGTGCCACTCGATGTCCTTGGGCAGCTCCTCGTACTTCCCGACAAGCTCCTGCACGTGGCTCTCGCCAAAGATGCGCTGACCGCCATCGTATGCTTCGCGGATAAGTGAGGCAGGGTGGTACTTGCTGACGGCCACGAGCCGTACCCCTTCGGGCAATGCCTTCTTGATACTGTTTATTCTTTCACTTACCATATTCTTAACAACTTTAACCACGAATTACTCGAATCTCAGTTTATATTCAACAACTTTTTCACCTTTTTATGATGTCCTTATTTTTTTTTACCTTTTAACCTTTTTACTTTTTCACCTTTTAATGATGTCCTTATTTTTTTTACCTTTTAACCTTTTTACTTTTTCACCTTTTATAATTGCCATGTCGTTGTCCATGAATAATTCTGATTCGTGAAATTTGTGTAATTCGTGGTGAATTATTATAATCCGTTAAATCCGTTGTTAAATATAAATCTGTTCAATCCGCTTAATCTGTGGTTGTTTTTGATTCGTTTTCCTCGTCAGCTTTGAACTTGTAGACGTCGATGATGGCTGTTTCCGTGATGGAGACAATCACCCAGTCGCCCAGCGTTCCCTTCATGCCTTCGTCCAGACGATCCACGGCGCGGTGGAAGTCCTTTGCCTGTATAAGGGCAGTCTGCGCGGTGCGCTTCTCCACGCCGCTCTTCTCGTCGAGCGTGATGTAGGCGATGCGGGCCTTGAACCAACGGTCATCGTTCAGGTCGTCGCTGTCGAAGAGCTCGGAGATGCGTGCACGCTTGATGTCGGTGACGATGAATTCGCCCGTCATAAAGGGTGTAATCTCTTCGATGAAGCGTTTCTCCGCTTCGGTGAAGCTGAGTGCGTCAACTAAATGTGTCTCTGTGGTCTTCTTGATGAGACCGCTTTCCAAGGTCTTGTCGTAGCGGACCTTGCATTCAAACCATTCGCTTTGCATTTTCTGTATTTACTTTTTTTACCTTTTAACCTTTTTACTTTTTCACCTTTTAATGATGTCCTTATTTTTTTTACCTTTTAACCTTTTTACTTTTTCACCTTTTAATGATGTCCTGTGAAAACATTCCAAAAGACAAAGTTACGGATTATTTTCTTAATGGAGAATGTTTTTGATAAAGTTTTTGCAGTAAGATAGAATAAATGGTTCAAATGCTCGCTGAACTTACGTTATTTTTTTAGAAGATACCTTAAATACTTGTTCATAAATTTGCGAACGAGAAAAACTTTTCGTACTTTTGCAACCAAATGATAGTTACATTCGAGCAGACATACCTACAGGAACTCTACACAAAGGGCAAGGCGAGCGACAAGCACCACCGTTTCCAACCTCAGATTGTCAGCAAGTACGTCAAGGTCATTAACTTGATGAAGCAGTTGGAAAATGTTTTAGGACTGGCCAAGTACGGTTCCCTGCACTACGAGAAACTGCATGGGGACAGGGAGGGCACATCGTCTGTCCGCGTCAACGACCAGTACCGTACCCGAGTTTACTGAAGGTATGGAAGCTGGCAAACAGATTGCCACGATATGTAACATCACAGAACTGTCAAACCATTATAAGTAGAAGGAGAACGAGACATGACCACACATGAAGGTGTTAATCCGCAAATGATAGCAAACAACCTGAAGCCTTTCCAGCCCACCCATCCAGGCGAGGTGTTGAAGGACGAACTGGAATACCGCGGCATTTCGCAACGCGGGCTTGCCAAGGAGATAGGCGTATCCTATTCTGCTTTCAACGAGATGTTGAACGGCAAGCGGTCACTTAATCCCGAACTCGCCATGATGATGGAAGCCGCTCTCGGTGTGGACGCCGCCCCCCTGTTGGCTATGCAGAACGAATATGACATGCTGATGGCCGAACGCAACGACTCGTTTATGGAGAAACTCAAAAAGATTCGCCGCATAGCCGCTGTCTTCTGACTCCCTCATGAATTAGTATTTCCGGCGAACTGTTGAAGATCGACGATCCTGAGTTGGAGCGTATGTTTCATGCAGGCAGTCCTGCTTACACAGATGCCCGTATGAAGGAGTTTCTCCGTCTGCTGCCCTATTTCCGGGAACAGCTTACCAACCGCAAACTGCATGTCACACGGCAGCTGCTATGGGAGGAATACCGCCAGACACATCCTGACGGCTATGGGAAGTCGCAGTTCTATGACCACCTGAAGCAGAACCTCGTGGCGCAGAAGGATGTTACCACCGTACTGGCAAAGACCTATAAGCCAGGCGAGAAGCTGATGATAGACTTTGCAGGTGACAAGCTGTCGTACATCGATACTGAGACAGGCGAGATCATCAAGGTCGAGGTCTTTGTTGCCTGTATGCCCCACAGTGACTACATCTATGTCATCTGTGTACCATCCCAGCGTACAGAAGACTTTCTCTTTGCCCTGCGTATGTGTCTGGAACATCTTGGAGGCGTTCCTCCGATTGTCGTGCCTGACAACCTGAAGGCTGCCGTCATCACCCCCGACAGGCATGAGCCGGAACTGAACACGGCTTTGCGTGACATGGGCAATCACTACCACTTCACAGTCCTGCCTTGTGATCCTGCATCTCCTACACAGAAAGCTCTTGTAGAGGATGCCGTAAGGATCGCCTACAACCGTATTGCTGCCAAGCTGCGAGGACGTGAATTCCATTCACTGCTGGAACTGAATGCCGGTGTCGAGGAACAGAATATGCTGCTCAACCAAACCCGTATGCAAAAACGTCCCTATACTCGCGAAGAGCGCTTCCATGCCATGGAGAAGCCTCTGCTGCAGCCACTTCCGGAAGAGGTCTTCGAAATGCGCTACTACGCAGACCTGAAGGTCGGCAGTAACAACTTCGTAGAGCTGCGCCACGACAAGGTTACCCACTTCTATAGTGCTCCTTACATATACATAGGCCGTATGGCCAGGGTTATTTTTACACGCTCATGGGTGAAGATTTACGTTGACAACCAGCTGGTGGCAACTCATACCCGCAAACATGATTACGGACACACCTATGAGCCGGAACACATGGCCTCCAACTCAAGGGCCATCATGGAGCGCTCTGCAGCATACTATGTCTCATGGGCAGGTAAGAAGTCTGAGGAGTGCAAGGCATATATCTCAGAGATCTTCAATCCACAGCGTACCAACAAGCCTGAGGAAGTGTACTACCGTCTCTGTGGCGCGATTCTCTCTTCCTATAAGAAATACGAGTCATCACTGGTTGACCTCACGTGCCGTCAATGTCTCGACAACAGAGTGTTTACGTATAAGAAGTTTGAGGCCATCCTCAAGCACAACTACATCACGCAGTCCGATGACGAGCCATGTCTGTTTGCACCTGTACCTACCAATCATGTGAACATGCGTGGCAGTGACTATTTCAAGTAATCCCCTTTATTCACAACATCAATCCATCAAGTTATGACAGACGAAACAGTAAGATTCCTACATGATCTGAAACTGCCAGGAATGGCAGGATGCTGGACATCGCTCGAAGAGACGCACCAGCTGGACAAGATCTCACTACGTGACGGCATGCAGCTGATGTTACAGCATGAGCGCGACATGCGAACATCTAACCGTATCGCAAGGCTCATCAAGAATGCAGGCTTCCGCCTGAAGGCCACATTGGAGGAACTGGAGACGGATACTACTCGTGGTATATCTAGTACAGACGTAGCAGACGTGGCCTCAGGCAGCTACATCCGGGATGGGCGTACTATTATCATTAACGGCCCTACGGGAACAGGCAAGTCCTATCTGGCATGTGCTTTTGGTGAACACGCTTGTCGCCAGGGGGTCAAGACGCTCTACTTCACCATGAACATGCTCATCGAGCAACTGAAGCTCGTGCATCTTGAAGGCAGGGAGACCAATTTCTTCCGCAAGCTCTCTGCCCACGACCTGCTCATTATCGATGACTTTGGCATGCTCAGGCTCGAGGGTCAGATACAGCATGATTTTGAGCAGATTATCGATGACAGGTACAACCGAAAGGCTCTTATCCTGGCAAGTCAGCTACCAATCAAGGACTGGTACAATGTGTTTAAAAGTGAACTCATAGCAGAGGCATGTCTTGACAGAATCGTGCATAAATCAAAAAGATTTGAGCTACAAGGTGAGAGTTTAAGAAAAAAATACTAACTTTGCCGCCGATACGGCGCAACCGACAAACCCTGTGGAGTGTGTATAGTAGTAGTCTGTAAAGTCTAAAAGTTGACTACAGCTCTCTGTTTTTCGCGTCAATCAGACTCCCCGTCTTGAGCAAAACAAAAATTGACTTAGCCTGTTGATTATCAAGTATAGAAACTTGCATATGTCAAATATTTTTCGT
>JAFUVM010000018.1 GCA_017483665.1 Bacteroidaceae bacterium | reverse complement strand
CCGAATCAAACTCTGGTGCTGCGGAGTAAAGCTTGCCGTGAGAAGTCAGCCGAGGTCATAGTACCTGCCAATGATAGCGGCAGGGAAGGACTGAACCCGACCGAAGTGTACAACCGATAAAGAAGCAAGGGCAAATGCCGCCTGCGCCTGCATGAGAAGAGTGAGGCCAAGCTTCGCCGCAAGCTCAAACAGATTACCTCACGTAGTAACGGCATGGGGTATGAGCAGCGCAAGACCGCTCTGCGGAACTATCTGCAAGGCTGGACTGAATATTTTAATCTAGCCTACATGGGCAGCAAAGTCGATGCCATAGACCAATGGCTTCGTCGCCGTCTGCGTATGTGCATCTGGAAATCGTGGAAGAGACCACGGACGAGGGTTAGGAACCTCATCCGATGCGGCATAGACAAGTGGCACGCCTATCAATGGGGCAATACAAACAAGGGTTATTGGCGCATAGCCGACAGTTGGATACTTGCCCGAGCCATCGGTGACGAGTCGCTCCGCAGGGCAGGCTATAGTTGGATAGGTTGTTACTACAGCGCATCCGCGCTGCCGAAAGGTTGAGGAACCGCCGTATGCGGAACCGCTTGTACGGTGGTGTAAGCTACTCGATTTTTGGAAGCGCCGGGGACTTATCATGAAGCCCCCTGCTCTTATTTTGGAAGCGCTGGGCTCTTATTTTGGAAGCGCTGGGCTCTTATTTTGGAAGCGCTAGGCTCTTATTTCGGAAGCGCTGGGCTCTTATTTTGGAAGCGCCAGGCTCTTATTTCGGAAGCGCCGGGCTCTTATTTTGGAAGCGCTGGGCTCTTATTTGGGGAAGCGCTGGGGGCTTCTGGGGGAGACGCGTGGGGAGATGGTTGTCGATGTCGGGAGCTGAGGAGCGATTGGGGTGCGTATTTGTATAATTAAGCGGTGGAAATACATTTAACCTCATGGGCATATCTTCCTGTTACGTGCATTTTATGAAACTTAATCCAATTTTTCTGCCTTTTTGGGGGCGCTTTGTGAAATAAAATTCTTATCTTTGTACTGAATAATTAACAACAGAATGCAATATTAACTAAAAAACAAATCATTATGAGATTAAAAGGATTTTTACAAACAGTTACATTCAGACTGTGCCTGTTTGTAATGCTGGCGATGCTTTCGTCCGCCGGGGCGATGGCTCAGGGCGGCATTACCCTAAAGGGCACAGTGGTGGATGAGTTTGGCGAACCGCTGATAGGTGCGAAAGTGGCCGAAGTGGGTGTAGCCAACGGAGCCATAACGGACTTGGACGGAAACTTCCAGTTTACGGTGAGCAGCGGAGTGAAGACCGTCCAGGTGTCGTATATCGGCTACAAGACGCAGACGTTTCAGATTCCGGCATCGGGTGTGCTGAACATAAAGCTTGAGCCCGACGTGCAGGTGCTCCAGGAGACGGTGGTCGTGGGTTACGGCGTACAGCGCAAGAGTGACCTGACGGGAGCTGTGTCCAACGTGACCAGCAAGGACTTCAACCAGGGCGTCATCAATTCGCCGGAACAGCTCATCAACGGTAAGGTGAGCGGTGTGCAGATTGTCAACAGCGGCGGTTCGCCGTCGGCTGGCAGCACCATCCGCATCCGTGGCGGTGCTTCGCTGAATGCTTCGAACGACCCGCTCATCGTGCTCGACGGTGTGCCTATGGAAGTGGGCGGCAGCGTAAGTGGCAGCGGCAACTTCCTGAGCCTGATCAACCCCAACGACATTGAGAGCATGACGGTGCTGAAGGATGCTTCCTCGACAGCCATCTACGGTTCGCGTGCCTCGAACGGCGTCATCATCATCACCACCAAGAAGGGTGCCGACTCGAAGAAGCCGAAGATAACCTTCTCTACCACAAACTCCCTGCAGTCCCGCACCAGGACAGCCGACATGATCAGCCGCGACGAGATGTACGGTCTGGTGAGCGCTTATGGAACGGACCGTCAGAAGTCTCTGCTCAATCCTGATGTCAATACGGACTGGAACGATGCCATCTACCGGACAGCTTTCGGCACGGACAACAACCTGAGTGTCTCGGGCAAGCTGAAGGCGCTGCCCTATCGCGTCTCGCTGGGCTACAGCAACCAGAGCGGCATACTGAGGACCGACAATATGAAGCGCTACTCGGGTAGCCTCACGCTGAACCCTACGTTGTTTGACAACCATCTGAAGCTGAACATCAACCTGAAGGGTACCTACAGCGACACGCGCTTTGCCAACACCAGCGCCATTTGGGGCGGTGCCACACACAACCCCTGTTCGCCCATCTATTCCGGCACCGATGCCTTCCTGGGCTACTACGAAGCTGCCGATGCGAACGGTGTACCCATCACCGGAGCCACCGGAAATCCCGTGGGACTGCTGATGAACAGAAGCGATGCGTCCGACGTCTACCGACTGATAGGCAGCTTCGACGCAGACTACAGCATGCACTTCCTGCCCGACCTCCATGCCCACCTGACTTTGGGATACGACTATTCGCACGGCAAGGGAAGGGTCTATGTGCCCCACGAGGCATACCAGTACTACAATACGGGCGGACGTAATTACAAATACGGACCGCAGAAGAACCACAACCGCCTGCTGACCTTCTACCTCAACTACAACAAGTATGTGGAGAGCATCAAGAGCAACTTCGAGGTGACAGCCGGCTACGACTACCAGTTCTGGAGATACACCAACGCCGCCTACACTGAGCTGAACGACATGACGCCCGCCGAGCAGCAGGCAGCCTCGGCAGCCGACGACCAGCGACATGTCCTGCTCTCGTACTATGGCCGCTTCAACTACAGCTACGCCGGCAAGTACCTCCTCTCGGCCAGCGTCCGCAGGGACGGCTCGTCGCGCTTCAGCAAGGACAACCGCTGGGGTACCTTCCCCTCTGTGGCACTGGGATGGTGTCTGTCGGAGGAAAGCTTCTTCGAACCCCTGAAAAGCGCCGTCAACACCTTCAAGCTGAGAGCCAGCTACGGTATCACCGGTCAGCAGGACGGCATCGCCAACTACGGTTATCTTCCCCTCTACACGGAAAGCCAGAGCGGAGCCTACTATATGTTCGGTGGCACGCCTATCCGTACCTACCGCCCCGCAGCGTATAACAGCAATCTGACTTGGGAGACCACCAAGGCATGGAACGTCGGTTTCGACTTCGGCATCATCGGCGACCGCGTAACAGGTTCGTTCGACTACTACAACCGCAAGACCCAAGACCTGCTTGCAACAGTTCCCGTGGCAGCCGGCACCAACTTCAACAAGCAGATGCTGAGCAATGTGGGCAACATCAAGAGCGAGGGCGTAGAACTCTCCATCAATGCCACACCGATAGAGACCGACAACTGGCAATGGGACCTGAGCGTCAACGCTACCTACCAGAGCAACAAGATAACCAACCTGCGCCTGAACGAAGAGGCAGAGTCGCCCAACACGCCTGCCGGAGCCATCGAGTCGCACTACGTACAGGTGCTCTCGGAGGGATACCAGCCCTACAGCTACTATGTGTACAAACAGATATACGACGAGAAGGGGATGCCCATCGAAGGCCTCTATGCCGACCTGAACGGCGACGGGAAAGTCGACTCCGGCGACCTCTACCACTACCACTCTCCGGCACCCGACTGGATGCTTGGCCTCTCCACCTCTCTGCGCTGGAAGAAGCTTACACTCAGCACCTCGCTCCGTGCCAACCTGGGCAACTACCTCTACAACGGCATGGCTATGAATACAGGTGCATGGGAAACGATGTCGTACAACGACTATCAGCTCAACCGTCTGAACAGCAGCTATCTGGCCACACGCTTCCAGGTGCGGCAGCACGAGAGCGACCACTATGTGGAGAACGCTTCGTTCCTGAAGATGGACAACATACAGCTGGCCTACAACTTCGGCAAGGTCTGCAAGTGGTGCTCCCTGAATGCCTCCTTTATGGTGCAGAACGTGTTCACCATCACCAACTATTCGGGTGTTGACCCCGAAAACCAAGGCGGCATCGACATGAGCGTATATCCACGCCCCAGAACCTATTCACTGACTCTCGGACTTGAATTCTAAACATACGAACAAAAATGAAAAAGATATATATCACACTTTTAGCCGCCTGCAGCCTGATGGGATGTGTGGGCGATTTAGACCAGCAGCCGCAGACCGACAGCCAGACGACAGCCGAGGAGGTCTATGGCTCGGAGCAGGGCTACAAGCAGGCACTCGCCAAGCTCTACGCTTCCTTCGTGATTGTCGGTCAGGAACAGGGAGGTGGCAATGCGGACCTCTCCAGCAACAATGGTTACGACTTCCTGCGCGGCTACTTCAACCTGCAGGAATGTCCCACCGACGAGGTGGCAGGTACTTGGCTCTCCGGCGACAAAATCGAAGGGCTGACCTACATGTCTTGGGATGCCAACGACCCCTGGGTGGCCGACACATACTACCGTGCCTACTACACGATATCCCTGTGCAACGAGTTCCTCAGCCATGCCACGGCCTCGGCTGTGGCAAGCAGCAGCGAACTGAAAGCCTTCCGTGCCGAAGCACGCTTCCTTCGCGCCTTGGCCTATTACTATGTGCTCGACCTTTTCGGGCAGGGTCCCTTCGTCGATGAGACAATGGGCGTGGGAAGCTACACGCCAGAGTGCTACAGCAACAGCCAGCTCTTCACATTCATCGAAAGCGAACTGAAGGACATCACCTCCGACGGCCTGCTCAGCTCTCCCGAATACGGACGGGCATCCAAGGCTGCAGCCTGGGCACTGCTCGCCAAGCTTTACCTGAATGCCGAAGTCTATGATGCAGGCGACCACTACACGGACTGCATCACCTGCTGCAAGCAAGTCATGGGCGCCGGCTACGTGTTGGAGAACGACTACAGCAAGCTCTTCAATGCCGACAATCACCTGCGCACCAACGAGATTATCTTCCCCTTCGTCGTGGACGGCGAGAATACTGTCAGCTGGGGCGCCACGACGTACATCGTCTGCGGCGAATGCGGCAACAGCAGTTCGCAGGACCCTGCCAAATACGGTCTGACTTCCGGCTGGGGCATGTTCCGCGTTCGCGGCGAACTGCCTGCCCTGTTTGCCGGCAACGAGACGGCTGACAAGCGCTACATGTTCTATACCGACGGACAGGAGCAATGGCTCAACAAGGCTATCGACGACCAAAGCCAAGGCTACTTCGGCGAGAAGTTCTCCAACCTGACCGATGACGGCGAGGCAGCTTCCAACACCGGAGCTGTAGGTGCCTGCATCGACTATCCCGTATTCCGCCTTGCCGACGTCTATCTGATGTTGGCCGAGAGCGTGCTGAGAGGCGGAAGCGGCTCCAGCCGTACAGAAGCCCTCAATGTCGTGAACAGCATTCGCCAGCGTGCCTTTGGCAGCACGGCAGGCGACATCAACGAAGGTCAGCTCACGTTGCAGTTCATCCTGGACGAGCGTGCCCGCGAACTCTACTGGGAGTGCTGCCGACGCACCGACCTGATTCGCTACGGACAGTTTACGGGCGGAAGCTATAAGTGGCAATGGAAAGGCGGCGTGGTGGACGGACGTGCCACGGAGAGCAAGTACAACGTCTATCCCATTCCGACCGCAGAACTCTCTGCCAACCCCAACATGAAAAACCCTAACTATTGATAAACCACAATGAAGACAACAAGATATATCCTTGCGTCGCTGTTGGCAGCCATGACGCTGACAGCCTGCAACAAAGACGGCGACATCATCACCGTCGACACCGCCAGCGGCGCACAGCCGGTTGTACTCACTGGCTCCGGCGACGTCGTGCTCGATAAAGACAATGCTACGGGACTGGCGCTAACCCTCAACTGGACAGACAACAGCCGTCTCACGACCAGCGACGAACGGGTGAAGGCACCTGTAGGTACAGTCGTGAACACGCTGCAGTTCTCCGGCACCAGTACTTTCGATTCGCCCATTGAGATTCTCATCGAGACGGGCGTAACAGCAATGCAATTTACGGCACAGGAGTTGAACTCGATTGTCGGACGTGCAGGACTGGAAAGCGACGTAGCCTCGCCGCTCTATATCCGCGTGCGCTCTGTGCTGGCAAGCAACACAGAGGTGCAATACAGTAATGTCTATCAGTTGCAGGTGACGCCCTACAGCATTGACATGTCCATTGGCTTCGTTCTCAATGCCGACAGAAGCGATTCCGGCTGTACGCTCTCTTCGCCCAATTCGGACGGCATATACAGCGGCTTCATGGGTGCCAGCGGTTGGTACAACTGGTGGCTGCTCGAAGGGAACGGCATCCTCTGGGGCAACGTCGGCGACGACGGCGGCGGCAAGCCGTTCGTCCTCAGCAGCAACGATGCCCACTGGAACTTCTGGTTCCCCGGACAAGCTGGATGCTACTATGTCGTGGTCAACACCATCCGTCAGGAGTGGTCGGCACTCTACATCCCGTCGCTCACTGTCTGCGGCGACATCACCGGAGACATGACCTACGACCGCAAGACCAACAAGTGGACACTGGCATACAACGCTGCCGCAACAGGCACGGCCACCATCCAGATATCAGGCACGGGAAGCCTGTACAATTCTCAGACAGGCACAGACGATGCTTCTGCCGTCAGCACCCCCGTCAGCTTTGCCCTGGAGGACGGACAGCTCGTCCTCGCCCAGACGCCTTCCGACCTCACCATCGACGTTCAGGCAACGGGCGACGTATCGCTCTCCCTGGACCTGAGTAACCCGAAACAGTGGACATGCGAAGTTGCAGAAGGCAGCGACACGCCCGTCGAGGTGCAGCAGATACTCTACGTGCTCGGCAACGACGACACCTGGAACTACGACCAGTTCCTGACGCTCTACGACGAAGACAACCTCTGCTACGCCGCAGCCGTCAACTTCAATTGCTCGTGGGGCTACTACTTCTCGAAGGAATATCAGGGCTGGGACCACGTCAACCAAGACCCCAACACGACGGAGCGCAAGCTCATTGCCGACGGCACGGATGCCAACAACATCCAGGCTCCCGGCAAAGGACTCTACGTCACCATTGCTTCCCTGGGATGGATGTCCTACTGGTACGGCATGGACGAGCCCATCAGCTCAGTCTCCTGCGCCGGATTCAACGACCAGTGGGATATGATAACCATGACGCCCGACGCGGAGCATCCTGGTGTATATACCGCTCAGGTCACGGCTACTGCCGACACTCCTTGGGGCGTGCAAGTGCTGCTGAACGGCTCATGGGACTATTATTTCGGAACCTACAGCAACGGCTCTCTGCTTTGGACAAAGAAGGAGAACGCCGCGCCGAAGGGATGGGAGGTAGGCAAGACCTACACCTTCACCGTCGACTTGTGTAAGTGTACCTATACATTAACAGAATAAAACATTGACAACCATGATGAAAAATATGTTTGGAACTATCCTGTCATTGATGATGCTTTCTTGTGCGCTGACGTCCTGCAAACAAGATAGCCCTGTGACCGTACCGACACAGCAGCAGGAGGAAGCGAAGGCTGTGGAGCCCGGAACGTTTGCCCGCGGAGCCGACGTCAGCTGGCTCACGCAGATGGAGAGCGAGGGAATGACGTTCACGAATAAAGCCGGAGTGACCACCGAATGCATGAAGCTGCTGAAGGAGGACTGCAACGTGGATGCCATCCGTCTGCGCGTATGGGTGAATCCCGCTGAGGGATGGAGCAGTGCCGACGACGTGCTGGTCAAGGCACGCCGTGCCGCTGCGCTCGGTCTGCGCGTGATGATCGACTTCCACTTCAGCGACACATGGGCCGACCCCGCACACCAGCAGATGCCTGCAGCTTGGGACGGCCTCGACCTCAGCGGCCTGAAAGCTGCCGTGGCCGAACACGTCGGCTCGGTGCTCGGCAAGCTGAAGGCCTACAACGTGACGCCCGAATGGGTGCAGATAGGCAACGAGACCCGCACCGGCATGATGTGGCCTGTGGGCAAGATAGACAACGGCACCAGCTATGCCGAGCTGACCAATGCCGGCTATGATGCCGTGAAAGCCGTCTTCCCCGAGGCCAGCGTAATCGTACACCTCGATGGCGGCGACAACCTGGCCCTCTATACACGCGTGTTCAACTACATGAAGACGAATGGCGGCAAGTACGACATGATAGGCATGTCGCTCTATCCCGAGACGGGCAAGGCTTCGGAGTACGTGGACAAGTGCGTGAGCAACATCACCAAGCTCTTCGACACCTACGGCAAGCCCGTCATGATTTGCGAGATAGGCATGGACTACGACCAAGCCGAAGAGTGCCGCGACTGCATCGCATCGCTCATCGCCAAGGGACAGGCCACCGGACACCTGAAGGGCATCTTCTACTGGGAGCCTCAGGCACCGGCTGGCTACAACGAAGGCTATCGCAAAGGCTGCTTCGACGGCGGTAAGCCCACCGTGGCCCTCGATGCCTTCAAATAACACTCTGGGAAAAGATGAAACAGACATTCCTTGCTATACTGCTCCTGATGTCGGCACAGGTGTCGGCGCAGGTGAGACAGGAGACGGTACTGACCGACGGCTGGCAGTTCTCGCGTGACGGCGAGAGCTGGCAGTCCGTCCGGGTACCCCACGACTGGGCCATTGCCGGACCGTTCGACAAGAAATGGGACCTTCAGCGGGTTGCCATCGAACAGAACGGCGAGACCGAGGCCACGGAGAAGAGCGGACGCTCGGGGGCACTTCCCTGGATAGGGGAGGGGCACTACAAACGCACCCTGCAGATACCCGACGGCTGTGCCCATGCCGAGTTGCTCTTCGACGGCGCCATGTCGGAGCCTACGGTTTTCGTGGGTGGGAAGAAGGCTGGCTACTGGGCCTACGGGTACAATTCCTTCCGCGTCGACATCACGCCTTTCGTCGGGAAGGGCGACAACACCCTGGAAGTACATCTGAGGAACGTCGAAGAGAGCAGCCGCTGGTACCCCGGAGCCGGCATCTACCGTCCCGTCACGCTCATCACCACCGGACGGACACGTCTGGACGACTGGAGCATCTTTGTCCGCACCATGACCATCGGCAACGACAAGGCAGAGCTGGAGATTGAGGGCAGGATAATCGGTGCCGACGAACATACCGCAGCAAACATCATCCTGACCGGGCCCGACGGCCAGCCTGCCGGAAGCTGCAAGGCCAGCTTGGAGGGCGACGGAAAGTTCTACGCCAAGCTCACCGTGGCAGCCCCTAAGCTCTGGTCGCCCGAGACACCTTATTTATATACCGTCACTACCGAGGCAAAAGGCTCCGACGGCACGACCCTGGACAGCAAGACCGTCCGCACCGGCATCCGTACCGTCCGCGTCTCCCGCGAGCACGGCTTCCAGCTCAACGGCATCACGCGCAAGCTGAAAGGCGTCTGCCTGCACCACGACCTCGGGCCCCTGGGAGCCGCTGTCAACAAGTCGGCCCTCATCCGCCAGATAAAGATGATGAAGGCTATGGGCTGCGATGCCATACGCACCTCGCACAACATGCCCTCTCAGATGCAGATGGAGGTCTGCGACTCGCTGGGCATGATGGTCATGGCCGAGAGCTTCGACATGTGGCTCTACCCCAAGTGCAAGAACGGCTACGTACGCTTCTTCCGCCAGTGGGCAGACAAAGACATCACCAACCTCATCCTTGCCCACCGCAATCACCCCAGCATCGTGATGTGGTCGATAGGCAACGAGATACCCGAACAGTACAGCGAGGAAGGACGGCAGATATCCATCCGCCTGCAAGGGCTCTGCCACAGCCTCGACCCCACACGACCCGTCACGCAGGGCATGGACAAGGCCGACGAAGCCCTCCGCAGCGGCTTTGCACAGGCAATGGACGTGCCGGGATTCAACTACCGTGTGAACAAATACGAGCAGAACATCCGCCAGCTCCCGCACGGGTTCCTCCTGGGCTCCGAGACGGCATCAACGGTCAGCTCGCGCGGCATCTATAAGTTCCCCGCAGAACCCGACGACAACTCGCGCTTCTCCTCCTGGACGCCCAACTACGACCCCTCGGCCATAGCGATTGCCGACGGCCAGTGCTCCGGCTACGACCTGGAATACTGCCCCTGGAGCAACCTGCCCGACGACGACTGGACCTGGCAGGACGACAAGGAATGGGTCATCGGAGAGTTCGTCTGGACGGGCTACGACTACCTGGGCGAACCATCGCCCTACGACGAGTACTGGCCTTCGCGCAGCAGCTACTTCGGCATCTGCGACCTGGCCGGACTGCCCAAGGACCGCTATTGGCTCTACCGCTCCCATTGGAACCGCGATGAGCACACCATTCACCTGCTGCCCCATTGGACGTGGGGCAAACAGCGCAAAGGGAAAGTCACGCCCGTCTATTGCTACACCGACTACCCCACAGCCGAACTCTTCCTCAACGGCAAGAGCCAAGGGAAAATCAGTAAGAACCCGGCCAGCCGGCTCGACCGCTATCGTCTGCGATGGACGGACGTGAAGTACGAGCCCGGGGAGCTGAAGGTCGTCGTCTATGATGCAGCAGGCCGTCCCGTAGGCGAACAGAAGCTGAGCACAGCAGGCAAGCCCGCCAAGTTGCAGCTCGACCTGTGGACCGCAGCAGGCGACGGCACGCTCCGTGCCGACGGCGACGACCTGGCCTTCGTCACCGTATCGCTCCGCGATGCCCAGGGCACGCTCATCCCCGATGCCTCCGACCAGCTGACGTTCGACGTCAGCGGAGCGGGCGCGTTCGAAGCCGTCTGCAACGGCGATGCCACAAGCCTGGAGTCCTTCCGGCAGCCCACGATGAAGCTCTTCAGCGGACAGCTCGTCATCGTCTGCCGCAGCGGACAGACCCCCGGCACCGTCCAGCTCAAAGTCACCGACCGCCAGCGCCGCCTGCAGCAGACCCTGAGCATACCCACAAGATAAGACGCTAAAAACAACGGATTGCACGGATTATTACATAACCACTAATTACACTAATTGCACGAATTAAAATATAACATCTAAAGAAACGAAAACAACGAAAATTTGTGCCTTTCGTGTTTTTCGATGTTAAAACGTAACTGTTCAGCGAATAGCTTTTAAGGATGCGCTTCGCGCAGAAATTGAACAAAATTGCATTCAAAATTTATCAAAGCAAAGCCTTTTGTTTAATTTTATATCTAATTTTGATAAATTTCTCGCCGCAGGCGATTACATTTATAATTCGCTGAACAGTTACGAATTAAAATATAACATCTAAAGAAACGAAATAACGAAAATTCGTGCCTTTCGTGCTTTTAGATGTTATAACGACGGATTGCACAGAATTATTTTGAACATCGAAAGAAACTAAAGAATCAAAATTAGTTTTTTTCGTGTTTTTCGATGTTAAACCAAAGTCTCTATCCGTTCAATCCGTTGTTTTTAAGAGTTATGGGGGTGCGCTCCAGCGCAGAAGTCTGTCATATATCATATAGTTTTGCTGAAATAATCTGCAAATCTGCCATTAGGAATGTACTCGGCTGCAAATAAACAGGTTACAATATGGCAGATGATATGATAGAAAAGAAACTATTCTGCGAATTATGAATTGAATCGCCTATGGTGAGAAATTTATCAAAATTGGATATAAAATTAAACAAAAAGGGGGTCTTTGATAAATTTTGAATGCAATTTTGTTTAATTTCTGCGCGAAGCGCATCCTTAAGGGGACTTCTATTAATTCATAAATTAGAGAGGAAGCCATTCCGTTAGACTATCTTCTTTCGGAATTTCACCCTCCACAGAAGGCTACGGCTTGCGATATAGTTTGTTTATCCACTCATTGACATGTTATTTT
>JAFUVM010000133.1 GCA_017483665.1 Bacteroidaceae bacterium | reverse complement strand
CTCGTCGTGATAACCGTCGTCGCTTGGGTCGTCGTGGACCCGGCTGTCGTGAACCTCTACTACATGAACCAGCCGGCGGGCTACGACAGCGACCGCCTCGTCCTGGCCGAGGTGACGCGGATATACGACACCGACGGCACAGGCTACGCCGATGCTATAGAGCGTGTGAACGAATACTTGCCGAGGCTCGCGGAGAAGCTGAAAGCCACGGACGACATAGAGAATGTCTATGGCTACGAGTACCCTTATTCGGCAATTTCACACAGATACGGCGGCCAGCGGCTCATTTGCCTGGAGCATGACACGATAGGTATCTACAGCGTCACCTTCTGCGAAGGCTGGCATTTCTTCGAGACCTACGGCCTCAGGACCTTGCCGGGCAGCCCATCGGCGGAAGAGCTTTCGGAGCTGACAAGGACGTCGCGGCAGGTGGTGCTCTCCGAGTCGGCAGCCAAAGCCATCTTCGGCACGACGGAAGGCGTCGTCGGTCGAAGCATCACAGAGCCAGGTCAGGGAGAGAACACGCCGGAGCCCATGATGGTGGCCGGCGTGGTAGAGGACGTGCAGCATGAGCGCTTCGGCTCCACCCGCAGCACGCTCTACACCCCAAGCCAGGCCAGCTACTATACCAAATACCTTGTGCTTCGCCTCAGGAAAGGCGTGAAGCCGGCGCGATATGTAAACGAACATGCCGGCGACGTCATGGCTCTGGCAAAGACACCCTTCATGCGTATCAGCAAGATCATGCCCTACGAAGACTCCCTTCTGGCTGACGACCTGCAGGATGGTCTGCCGCAGGAGACGAACATGAACCTCGCTCTGGCCTTCTTCTTCCTCGTGAACCTGAGCCTGGCCGTCATTGGTACGGTGTGGCTGCAGGCCAAGCGGCGGACCGAGGAATGCGGCGTGCGGCGTGCCTTCGGAGCAACGAGGGTGCGACTGCTGCTGTCGTTCCTTGCCGAAGGAGCCGTGCTGACCACCGTCGCCGTCCTCATCGGATGCTTCATCTACTTCAACTATGCCTACAGCGGATACGAGGTGCAAGACGGACTGGAGACTTTCAAGATGTACACCTCGCAGCTGAACATGCCGCCACGCTCCGACCTTACTTGGGTGGACCACTTCATGCCGCACTTCCTCATCGTGTCCGCCGTGGTATACATTATTATATTATGTACCGTCCTCATCGGCACAGCCATCCCTGCCCTAAAGATAATCAATACGAAAGTCACCGACGCGCTGAGGGACGAATAACCTCCCCTTCACAACGACACCCCGTAATAACGTCATAACGAAATAACGTCATAACGAAATCCTTAAATCATTAAATCAATAAATCAATAAATATCATTATGGAAAATGTAATTAAACTCAGAGAGATCAACAAAATCTATCGTACCGAGGAAGTGGAGACACAAGCTCTGGAGAACGTGAACATCGATGTTCACAAGGGCGAGTTCCTGAGCATCATGGGGCCCTCCGGCTGCGGCAAATCGACGTTGCTCAACATCATGGGCCTCCTGGACGAACCCACGAGCGGCACCATCGAACTGTGCGGACAGATGATCGACACACACATGAACGACAACCGCCTTGCCGAGATTCGCAACCGGACGCTTGGCTTCGTCTTCCAGAGCTTCCATCTCATCCCGACACTCAACGTGCTGGACAACGTGCAGCTGCCCCTCATCTACCGTGGCGTACGCAGCAGCGAGCGCTTGCGTCTGGCAAAGGACATGATTGCCCGCGTCGGCCTGAGCCACCGCATGCGCCACCGCCCCACGCAGCTCAGCGGCGGTCAGTGCCAGCGCGTTGCCATCGCCCGTGCCGTCATAGGCAATCCCGAGATACTCCTTGCCGACGAGCCCACCGGCAACCTCGACTCCAAGATGGGTGCCGAGATTATGGAACTGCTGCACCGCCTCAACGAGGAAGACGGCCGCACCATCGTCATGGTGACGCACAACGAGAAGCAAGCCGCCGAGACCGACCGCATCATCAAGTTCCTCGACGGACGGCAAATTCAGTAAAGCCTGACAGTCGTAATAACGTAATAACGATATGACGAGACTCTCTTTTATAGAACACGCCTTGGCTCTCATCCGCGAGGACAAGCTGTTCTCCACCATCTACGTGGCAGGCACAGCCGTTGCCATCGCCTCGGCCATGGTGGTCGCCATCTTTGTGAACATCGTTTTGGCAGACATCCCGCCCGAGTCGAACCGCAGCCGCACGCTCTACCTCAACAGTTACTACCGCAAAGCATCAATGAGTAACGGGGAATGGCTCTACACGCAGTTTTCCACCGAGGCCATTGACTCGTGCTTCCGCAGGATGGAGTGCGTGGAGGCTGTGGCCGGCTTCATGTCGTACCTTCACTATCTGGACTATAAAGTCAGCGACATGGACGGACAGCACGAGATGCCTGTCAGCTTCACTCCTACCAACACCGACTTCTTCCGCCTCTACGAATTTACGTTCCTCAGCGGCCGTCCCTTCTCCGAGCAGGAGTTCCAAGACGGCGAGCGTGTTTGCGTCATTACGGAGAGAATGGCAAAGGCTCTCTCTCTGGAGACCGGGTCTTCTCTTCTTCTGGCCGACAAGCCATTTCGCATCGTGGGAGTAGTCAAGACGGTAAGCTACATGCTGATGAACGCGGCGGCTGATGTCTATATTCCCTACAAGGTGGAAGGCATTGGGCTTCATCCCGAGCGGCAAACCAACATTCCATACAGCGGCAACCTGGATGTCCATATCCTCCTGCGGAAAGGCTTCACGCAGCAGGACTTCATGCGCGAGCTGGAGCCGTGGCGGCAGAGGTATGAAGCCGTGGCGAGCAGTCAGACAGGCGAGGAAACGGGCTGGCGAGTGTGGGCAGACAGTCATTTCTTCAGATACATTTCCTTTTTCAGCAGTCGCGGCCAGGAGGAGAGCACGACGCTCAAGGCCATGAACCTCATGCCGATTGCCCTGTTGATGCTGCTCTTCCTGCTTCTGCCAGCCGTCAACCTGAGCGGCCTCGTCTCGAATCGCATGGAGGCACGTCGGGCAGAGATGGGCATCCGCAAGACCTTCGGTGCCAAGCGGCGGTGGCTGTTGCAAGAAGTCATCAACGAGAACCTGGTCTTGACGCTTCTTGGGGGAGCTGCAGGCTGGCTGCTTTCGTGGCTCTTCATCAGCCTAATGCGCCACACGAGGGTGTTCCAAACATTATTCGTCAGCGAGGACTCCAAGAGCTTTGAACTCAGCCTCGACCCCGCCATGTTCTTCACACCAACGCTTTTCCTCATTGCCTTCCTCTGCTGCGCCGTGCTCAATCTCATGGCAGCCCTCATCCCGGCATGGCGCTCACTCCGCAAACCTATTGTAGAATCCTTAAATCAGAAGAGGTAAGGACCCCCTAACCCCCTTTAGGGGGAATGGACCCCCTAACCCCCTTTAGGGGGAATGGACCCCCTAACCCCCTTTAGGGGGAATTAAGAATGTAAAACTCATGTATATGAACACAAATAAACAAGCATCCACTACATCATCCTCTCTCCCCCTAAAGGGGGTTGGGGGGTCTATGAGTTGGAAAGGAGTTTGGGCGCATCGTGGGCAAAACGCCTTTATATTCGTGGAGATTCTTCTCACTGCCACCCTCAGCTTCTTTGCCCTCGACGCTATTGTCGTCGAAACATACAACACCTACATAGCGCGTGCCAGCGGCGAGTTCGAGAAGGAGCATTTGCTGGTGGGAGAGGTGAATAACACCATAGCCTTGTCCGGCGACATGAGCCCCGACTCCATCTTTGCTCCCATCTATGCCTTGCGCGACCATGTGCAGACCCTGCCCGAGGTGCAGTCCGTGAGCTTGGTCAATGAAAGCTATAGCGGGCGCTACCAGAGCAGTGAATGGGACAGCGTGCGCACCGAGACAGACCGGTCGTGCCTGATTGCCTACGAGCACACCTTTGTCTCCGGCGAGCATTTCTTCGAGACGCTTGGCCTGACGCCTGCACCCGGCAGTCCTTCGGCAGAGGAGCTGTCGGAGGTGCGGGGCGAAGACAATGTCGTCATCACCCGCAGCCTGGCCGTGGCGCTGTTCGGCACCGAGAAGGTAATAGGCCGACGACTCGTGTGGGGCGGGAAGTACCATCGCGAAGAGGACATAAAGCACCTCACAGTCTGCGGCGTGGTAGAGGACGTGAAGGCCGTGGAGAGCCAACGGTACTTCTACAGCATCTTCTTCCCCAATGGATTGTGGGACAACAGTCCGTTCATGCTCATCCGCCTCAAGCCCGATGCCGACGCCGGGGCATTCTTGGCGCGATACGACATGCCGAATCTGCGTCCGCAGGAAGGCGCGTATCAGTTGACGACATTAGAGACGTACAATGACTACAAAAAAAACCACAGCAAGTTGAGCAATGCGCACATGGTGTTAACGATGTTTGGTCTCTTCCTCGGCATTCTGCTCCTCAACGTCATGCTCGGCACACTTGGCAGCTTCTGGCTTCAGATACGCAAACGGACGGAGGACATCGGCATCATGCGAAGCTTCGGTGCCAAGCGGCGCGACATCTTCCGGATGATATGGCAGGAAGCAACCCTGCTCACCTTCGTGGCTTGCGTCATCGGGCAGGCCATCTGGCTTCAGTTTGCCATGAACGACCTTCTCTTCATGGGTGAGAAGCATGGTGCCCTGGAGCGCGAGGCGGACTGGGTGGCGCAGTTCTGGCCGCACTTCTTCACCGTCTGCGGCGTTCAGCTGCTGCTGATGCTCCTCGTCGTCACCCTGGGCATCACCATCCCCACCGTGATTGCTATGTATAAGAAACCCGTAGAAGCACTGAGGCATGAGTAAAGCCCCCTCCCCGCTCCAAGACCCCCCGTCCCCCTTTAGGGGGAGGGAGTGCCTCAATCCCGTTGAAACATAAAATATGAATAGGTTATTTACAAAACTGATTAGGTTCTTCTCCCTGACGTTGCTTGTCATGCAGCCGATAGCAACCAAGGCAAAGGCACTCCCCCAAAGGGGGAGCGGGGAGGGGGCTTTTATCCTTTCCCTCGACGACTGCATTGCGATGGCGCGGCGGCAAAGCGTGGATGCTGCTGTGGCCTTGGGCGAACTGAAGTCTGCCTACTGGCAATGGCGCAGCTACAAGGCTGACCTGCTGCCGGAGGTGTCGTTCTCCTCGTCGGGCAGCTACAACAAACGCTACACGAGCTACCAGCAGGGGGACGGCGGCATCTCGTACGTCCGCAACGACTACCTCGGCGCGGAAGGCTCGCTCCACGTCACGCAGAAGATATGGCCCACGGGCGGCACCATCTCCGTCGAGTCGTCGCTCGACTTCCTGCACCAGTCGGGTCAGGGCGGCGGCAACCAGTTCATGTCGCTCCCCATTGCCGTCACGCTGTCGCAACCGCTGTTCGGCGTGAACCACCTGAAGTGGAACCGACGCATCGAGCCGTTGCGCTACCGCGAGGCACAGGCGCGTTTCCTGACCGAGACGGAGCAGGTGGCGATGGAGGCCATTAGTCTCTTCTTCAACCTCCTGATAGCCGGCGAGCAGGTGGGCATCGCGGAGCAGAACCTGCAGAACGCCGAGAAGCTCTACGAGGTGGCGCTTGCCAAGCGCGAGATGGGCACCATCAGCGAGAACGACGTACTGCAGATGCGCTTGGGCGTCTTGACAGCCCGCAGCTCCCTCACCAATGCGGAGAGCACAAGGCAGGCCAGTCAGTTCGCCCTGCGTTCGTTCCTCGATGTGGAGGCCGACATCGTGCCGATAGTGCCGGAAGACATCCCGGGTCTGCACCTTGACTACGACGAGGTCCTCAGCCATGCATTAGAGAACAACGCCTTTGCCACGACGATGCGCCGCCGGCAGCTGGAAGCCGACTACAACGTCGCTTCGGCCAAGGCCAACCGACGCAGCATCACACTCTACGCACAGCTGGGCTATACGGGAATGGACAAGAGCATCGGCGGCGCATACCGCGACCTGCTGAGCAAGGAGGTGGTGCAGGTAGGCTTCTCCGTGCCGCTGCTCGACTGGGGCAAACGCAAGGGTCAGCGCAAGATGGCGGAGAGCAACCGCGAGATTGTGCAGGGACAGCTCCGGCAGCAGGCGCAGGACTTCCGCCAGAACCTGTTCGTCCTGACCGAGAAGTTCAACAACCAGGCCGACCAGCTGCGCATCGCCCTGGAGGCCGACACCATTGCCCGCCGCCGGTACTACACGAACGTCGAGACCTTCAAGATAGGCTCGCTCTCCACCCTGGAACTCTCCGACGCCCAGACCGCCAAGGACGAGGCGCGGCAGAACCGCATCGTGCAGCTCTACAACTACTGGCGCTACTACTACCAGCTCCGCTCCATCGCCCTCTGGGACTTCGAGAAGGGCTGCGACATACAGGAGGACTTCGAGGCCCTCATCAAGAAATAAAATTCCCCATGACGCAGACACAAATTCTTCTCCGCACGGACAAAAACTTTTTCAGTGGCTTGGAAATATATTTCCGCGGCACTAAAATATATTTCCAAAGCTTTGAAATATATTTCCAAGCCACTGAAAAAGTTTTGTTACGAGCCGCAAAGAAGATGTGGAAGCGTGAATCAGAAAAACAGTCAACGTAAGAAAGAAAATGAAGGACGACAGTCAGACAATGGACAGGCAGATACCTGTCAGCGTTCAGCGCAAACGTAAGATAAAGAGGACAGCCCTGTGGACGGGCGGCTTCCTGGCCGTGATGGGCGCAGCCGCATGGCTCGGAGGGCAGATGGTGCCGACGCTGGAGCGGGACAAGCTCATCATCTCGGAGGTGGACCGCGGCACGATAGACGTCAGCGTCTCGGCTACAGGTAAGGTGGTACCAGCATTCGAGGAGGTCATCGTCTCGCCCATCAGCTCCAGAATCCTCGAGGTCTATGCCCATAGCGGCGACAGCGTCGACGTAGGCACGCCACTGTGCCGACTGGATCTCCAATCGGCCGAGACGGACTACGCCAAGGCCCTCGACGAGCGCGAGATACGCCGGCAGCAGATGGCACAGCTCAAGGCGAACACCGAGACGCAGCTCTCCGACCGCCGGATGCAAATTGAGGTGGACGAGATGAAGGTGTCGCAGCTGGAGGCTCAGCTCCGCAACGAGCTCTACCTCGACAGCCTCGGCTCCGGCACGCGCGACCGTGTCCGGCAGGCCGAGACAGCCCTCCGCACGGCACAGCTGCAGCTCCGCCAACTCAGGCAGCAGTACGAGAACGAGAAGCGCGTGAAGCAGGCCGACCTGCGCATGCAGCAACTGCAGAACAGCATCTTCGAGAAGGGACTCGGCGAGAAGCGTCGCACCCTGGACGACGCCAAGATACGTTCGCCCCGACGCGCCACCCTGACCTACATCAACACAGAGGTCGGCTCCACAGTCGGCGCTGGTCAGAAGCTCGCTATCGTCAGCGACCTCCGGCACTTCAAGGCGGAATGCGAGATAAGCGACACACATGCCGACCGCGTCCGCGTGGGAGGTCCGCTCATCCTGAAGATAGGCAAGGAGAAACTCAACGGCACCGTCGGCACCGTGACGCCTTTGAGCCAAAGCGGAGCCATCACCTTCACCGCCGTGCCCGACGACATGAGTCACCCGCGACTGCGCTCCGGCCTCCGCACCGAAGTGTTCGTCATCACCAGCATCAAGGACGATGTCCTGCGCATCCGCAACGGCTCGTTCTACAGCGGCCCGGGCGACTACACGCTCTTCGTCGTGAAGAATGAAGAATTAAGAATGAAGAATGTACGGCTCGGCGAATGCAACTACGACTACATCGAAGTGGTGGAAGGCCTGGAGGAAGGCGAGCAGGTCGTCATCAGCGACATGTCAAAGTACAAGGGGCGCGAGAAGCTGAAGGTGAAATGACTGCCCAAGCCTCGTCATCACGACCGTTCTGGCGGATTTGACCCCACCGTTCTGGCGGATTTGACCTCCGGCTTTGCCGCCTGAGCACCCGTTTTACAGGAGCGCAAGAATCCGCCAGATGCGAATATAGGCATTTGAAATGCCGACATCAAGACATTACGGGATTGCAAATCCCTATATTCCTCACGGTCGGATTGCAAATCCGACCGAACAAAGAAAGGAAGAAGTCGTCATCACGAAATAACGTTATCACGTCATAACGAAAAAAGAAAGCAACAAATGAACATACAGAATCCTTTTCTCCCCCTAAAGGGGGTTGGGGGGTCTTACTCCGCCCTCTACATCCTGGGCACGGCCCTCGCCATCGCCTTCACGATGCTCATTGCCGAGGTCTATTACGTGAAGACTGCCAACATCGCACCCGAAGTGCGTCGCAGCAAGACGTACTATCTGGATGTCATGAGAATGAAAGACAACTCCAGAGGCCTTATCATCCCGCCTGCCCTCTTCCGTGATATGTTCCAGAAGATGCAGACGCCGGAATGCATGACAGCCGTGATGGATTTCTATACAGGCGATGGAGACTACATGAAGCTGCCCGACGGCATCCACGACCACGAGGTGAAGGTGAAGATGACAGAGCCGGGCTTCTTCCGCTTCTTCCAGTTCCGCTTCATCGAAGGCGCTCCCTTCACACAAGATGACTTCGACAGCGGCCGCAGCAACGTCGTCATCACGGAAGAGGTGCGCAGCCTGCTCTTCCCGAAGGAAGCAAAAGCCGTGGGCTCCACCGTCACCTTCCGCCACCAGGACTACCGCATCTGCGGCGTTGTAGAAACACCGAGCGAGCTGACGGAGAAGTGCGTGGCAGACATCTACGTGCCCTACGCTGCCGACGGACTGCTGCAGGAGTACAACTGGAACAGCTACGAAGACGGTTGCGTGGAAGTCTATTTCAGCGTGCCCGCCGCAAAGCGCAAGGCCTTCATGCAGGAGATGAAAGAGGTGGAGGCACGCTACAACGCCATGCACGCCGACGAGCAGGTGGACATGACAATAGACATGGAGTCGCACTACGCCACGGTCTGGAAGAGTCTCGGCTATGTGTTCGATGCCTGGGGCGACAGCATCATCTGGTACGTCCTGCCAGGCGTTCTGCTCCTGCTCGTCGTGCCT
>JAFUVM010000017.1 GCA_017483665.1 Bacteroidaceae bacterium | reverse complement strand
TTTTGCTTAAAACGGGAAAAGTCGTAACTTTGCAGCCGAATTGAAGACTAGTCCTTCTAGTCCCTCTAGTCCTTCTATTCCTTCTAGCAATCTATCGAACTATGAACAACGACTTCGAGATAATGGCTCCGGTGGGTTCGCCGGAGTGCTTGGCGGCTGCCATCCGTGCGGGGGCCGACAGCATCTACTTCGGTATAGAGAACCTGAACATGCGGGCGCACTCGGCCAGCACGTTCAGCATCGACGACCTCCGGCGCATTGCCGAGGAGACACGCCGCTTCGGCATCAAGAGCTACCTGACGGTCAACACCATCATCTATGGCGAGGACCTGCCCCTGATGCGTACCATCCTGGATGCAGCCAAGGCCGCCGGCATCTCGGCGGTCATTGCCAGCGACGTGGCGGTGATGCTCTATTGCCGACAGATAGGGCAGGAAGTACACCTGAGCACGCAGCTGAACATCAGTAACATAGAAGCGTTAAGCTTCTATGCACAGTTTGCCGACGTCGTGGTGCTGGCGCGAGAGCTGAACATGGAGCAGGTGGCGGAGATACACCGCGCCATCCTCGATGAGAACATCTGCGGCCCGTCGGGGAATCCCGTGCGCATCGAGATGTTTTGCCATGGGGCGCTGTGCATGGCCATCAGCGGCAAGTGCTATCTGAGCGAGAGCAACTGGGGCCGCTCGGCCAACCGCGGCGAGTGCATGCAGCTCTGCCGCCGACGCTACACGGTGCAGGACGTGGAGACGGGCACCGAGCTCGACATCGAGAACAAGTACATCATGTCGCCGCGCGACCTGAAGACCATCCGTTTCCTGGACAAGATGATCGGGGCCGGCGTGCGCGTGTTCAAGATAGAGGGACGTGCCAGGGGACCGGAATACGTCGACGCCGTGGTGCGCTGCTACCGCGAGGCCATCGACACGCTCACCTCGCCCGAGCTGGGGCAGGAGGCTTTCCTGCGGAGGCTCGACGAGTGGGACGAGCGGCTGGCACGCGTCTTCAACCGCGGATTCTGGGACGGCTACTACCAGGGCAAGACCATCATGGAGTGGAACGACTGCCACGGCTCGAAGGCCACCGAGCGCAAGGTCTACTGCGGACGGGCCGTGCGCTACTACAGCAAGCTGCGGGTAGCGGAGTTCAAGATAGAGGCCTGCGAGCTCGCGGTGGGCGACGACATTCTGGTGACAGGCCCCACCACCGGCGCCCTCCGCGCTACGGTGAGCGAGATACGCTACGAGCTTCTGCCCGTCGACGTCGCCCGTCAGGGCTGGAACATCAGCATACCCCTTCCCACGAAAGTCCGGGCCAGCGACAAGCTTTTCATCATCCGGAAGCAGGGGGAGGACTGAGTGTAGGAATTACACGCATTGAGAGGTGCCGAGAACGGGCGTTCCGCTGCCGCAGACCCCCGTTCGTGCGGATTTGAAATCCGCACGTGGTGAATATAGGGATTTGCAATCCCGCAAGTCTTTTTTCGCATTGCAAATGCTTATGTTCCATGCTGTCGGTTCTGTTTTTTCGCATTGCAAATGCTTATATTCCATGCTGTCGGATTGCAAATCCGACAGAACGGCGGGTGGAAGACCGTTCCGCTGCCGCCGACACCCGTTCGTGCGGATTTGAAATCCGCACGCAGTGAATATAGGGATTTGTAATCCCGCAATTCTTTTTATCGCATTACAAATGCTTATATTCCATGCTGTCGGTTCTGTTTTTTCGCATTGCAAATGCTTATATTCCCTGCTGTCGGATTGCAAATCCGACAGAACGGCGAGTGGATGACCGTTCTCCGGTTATCAACACGGCACGCTCTTCCAAAATAAGCGCCTCGCGCTTCCGAAATAAGCGCCTCGCGCTTCCAAAATAAGCGCCTCGCGCTTCCGGAATAAGCGCCTCGCGCTTCCGAAATAAACGCCTTGCGCTTCCAGAATAAACGCCTCGCGCTTCCGAAATAAGCGCCTCGAGCTCCCCAAAGTATCGTCCTCTATCTTCTTCTATCTCCCTCTTTCTTCTTCTATCTCCTTAACTATCTCCTTCTATCTCCTTAACTTTCTTTTTCCCTCTCCTTTACTTTCTTCGTCCCTCTCCTTTACTTTCTTCGTCTCTCTCCTCCCCGCCGTTCCGCCCGATTCCTTGTATTGCGCTTGTAGAAGTTTGTGCGGCGCTTGTGCGACTTGTACAAATGCTTGTATTTTTAGCCTTTTGTTTTGACTTACAGCCTTTTGACGTAACTTTGCCGACGAATTCAAAACACGGACAGCCGGCTGTCTCATTTCACTAACCCAAAACAGAAAGGAAACGAAAATGAGACAAGATGTTCAAACAAACGCGTGTGCAATCCAGGCTGCACGACAGCCGGAAGCAACAACAGAGAAACTCCGCGAGCTGACCGACGACGCACGTCTGCTCGTAATCAGCCACATGCCTCTGACCGCTGCAATGGCCTGGCGGTTGCGAGGCTACGGTGTCAGTCAGGAGGACCTCCGGCAGGAAGGCTTCCTGGGCCTGTGCGAAGCCGCCATGCACTACGACGAGCAGGCAGAGTGCAGCTTCGCCGCATACGCCAGCCACTGGTGCCGCAAGATGATGCTCGGCGCCATCAGCCGCTACGGGTCGCCCATGCAACTCTCGCCCAAGCAGCGCGCCATTGCCCGCTTCTATAGCCTCGACACAGAGCAGCAGCAGCAGGACGACGACGATGAGGCTCAGACCGACAGCCTCCTGGCCGCGCCTTACCGCGAGCGGGAGAACGACGACCTGCTCCGCAAGGGACAGCTCCGCCGCATCGACGACGCCCTCCGCTGCCTCCATCCGCGCGAGCGACAGACCATAGTCCAATTCTACGGAATCGACACCGAACGCCTCTCCCTCACCGAGATGGCCGCAGCCCAGGGCATCAGCAAGGCCCGCGCCTCCGCCTTCCACCGCCGGGCCCTCCGCAAGCTCGAGGCCGCCCTGCGCCAGCGCCCCCTCGTCGACTACCTCACCCCTTGGCTCGAATAAAAATGCCGAATGTTGTCGCAAAATCACACAAAACGTGCATTTTTATGTGCCAAAGTTGCATTTTGAAGGTCACAATGCACTTTTTTTGACGATTTTTAGCAAAAATATGCACGTAATTCGTAAATATGTCATAACTTTGCCGAGAAGATATGAATAACACACCAAAATCCTTATTTATTAATTAATAACTAGTGCTTATGAAAAAGATTACATTTTTCGCATTTGCTGTACTGTTCTCAGTAGTGGCATTTGCACAGAAGCAAGCTCTGCGGAACCCTGTTCCGTTCAATGCGCAGGCCCAGTTGGGCCAGATGATTTCTGCCAAGCAACTCTCAAAGGACAAGGTTGGCAATGCTCAGATGAGCACCCGCTCACGTGCCCGCAAGTTGGCAGCCGGGGCAGCCGACCTCGTTGGCGACTACACCTGGAACTACCAGACTGCAAATGAGAGTTCGACGAACCTTGATGACATCGAGAAGACCTCCGGTTCTGCTCATGTCACCATCAGCGAGTCCACGACCACAGAAGGCGGCATCACCATCACCGGTATGTTCCCCAACAGCCTTGAGGCAACAGTGGTAAGCAGTGAAAACGGCGACTACTTCCAGATTGCCGCCGGCCAGTTAGCTGGTTCATCCAGCTACGGCGACTACGTCCTCAATGGTATGTTCTTCTATGAAGGCGATGACGAGACAGCTGGTGGATGGTACTTTAGCGACATCTATGGCTATATCCAGGAGGACGGCTCCATCGTCATCAATCCCTGGCTGTGCCGTGTCCTCACCGGAGGCCAGTACGACGGCTATTCCCTGACTCCCTACTGGGTTGAAGGCAGCACTCTGACTCCCGCAGAACCCCTCGCACCCGTTGCACTTCCCGAAGGCCTCGAGGTGGTAGCCCACGTGATGACCTACGATGGCGGTTCCACTCCCGTCAATGTGGCAGTCGACGGCAACGACGTCTACTTCCAGGGCATGAGCTACTATGTCCCCGATGCTTGGGTGAAGGGTACGAAGGAAGGCGACCAGGTTACCTTCGAAGCAATGCAGTACATGGGTGAATATGGCTCCTATGGCTCCAGCTACTTCTTCTACAATGGCAAAACCGTGTTCACCTACGACGCCGAGGCCGGTACGTACAGCGCCGAAGGTCAGGTGTTTGGTGTCCTGGCCGACAGATACTACGACGGCAACTACACCAACCCCGTCATCGCTCCCATCGTCGAGAAGGCTGTCATGCCTGCCGATCCCGAAATCACAAACGTGGCAAACGGCAACTATGGCTGGTACATGAACTTCAATGTTCCTCTGATGGACGTCAACGGCGACGGCCTTGTAGCTTCCAAGCTGGCTTACAGACTCTATGTAGACGTAGAGCGCCAGGTATCTCCCCTCGTCTTCACACCTGCCACACACCAGAACCTGACGGAAGACATGTCTGAGTTCCCCTATGGATTCACAGAGAACTATGACTTCTACGACACTCAGATTTACTTCAACGACCTCTTCTCCGAAGACTGGAACAGGATTGGCATCCAGAGCGTCTACTACGGCGGCGACGAAACCAACGAAACCGAAATCCAGTGGTACGAAATCAAGCCTTACAGGATTACGACACAGACCTTCAACTTCAACAAAATGGACGTGCGCACGTCGAGCAACGCAACACCCGATGGCGGCAACATCCTTGATTTCAAGGACTTCATCGAGGGCAACGTAACCCTGACCGTTTCGCCGAAGGCTGAAGGTGCGACGACTGCAAACCGCTTCTGGGCTACGCAAAACGGCCCGCAGCTGCGCGTCTACAGCGGCACACTCACCTTCACCGTTCCCAGCGGCTATGCCATCACCGGCATGGAATTCAATGCTGCAAGGTGGAACGAGGGCAACACGGCCGACTGGGGCGAGTTCAACGGCTCAACCTGGACGGGCGAAGCTCAGACCGTAGTCGTCTCCATCGCCGGCAACTCACAGATCAACAGCATCAACGTAACCACCGAGCTCCTCGGTGCTGTCACTGCTCCTGAAGGCCTGGCCGTAGAACCCTACACCTTCAAGGCATTCATGAAGGAGTACGGCCAGAACGGCGACATCGATTATCCCGACTATGCCAGCATTGTCCGCGTCGGCTTCGACGGCGACAAGGCTTACATCCAGGGCCTCAGCAAGGACGTTCCCGACCTGTGGGTTAAGGCTATCAAGAACAAGGAAGGCAAGTACGTCATCCCCGCCAACCAGTACATGGGCGACTATGAAATATCTATCTACACCTTCCCCTACTACTGGACTGCTGTCGACGAAACGGGTGCCTGCGTAGACGCAGTGCTCAACTTCAACCCCGAGACCAGCACCTTCACCACCGACCAGACCCTGGCACTCAACGGCGCAGCCGACTCCCTCGCGTACTACATGCTCTACAACGACGTCACCATCTCGCCGTTCACCGAGGTTGCCGCAACACCCGCCAATCCTGCCATCACAGGCTTCTCGGTAGGCAACTACGGCCCTGTGGTAAGAATGAGCATCCCCACGTCTGACACCGAAGGAAACGCCCTCCTTCCCGAAAAGCTGTACTATCAGTTCTTCACCGATGTGGAAGGCACTGTAGAGCCCCTGGTTCTCAATGCTGCAAACTTCAAGTACCTCGAAGAGGACCTCTCCGTCATTCCCTACAACTACGACGATGCCTATGACATCTACCGCGGAAGCACAGTCTATCTCAACACTTCTTCCGACGAATGGAACAAGCTCGGCATCAAGAGCATCTACACAGGCGGAGGCGAAACCAAAGAGACCGAGATACAGTGGTATACCATCAAGCCCTACAGCCTCAAGGAAACCGAAGGCTCGCTTGCTGAATACACCCAGGCTGCATACGACGTCGTAACCCTGAAGTACACCCTGAAGGCCGGCTGGAACACCATCGTCCTGCCCTTCACGACAGACCTCGAGCCCTTCTGCGAAGGTGCAAAGGCCTACGAGCTCACCGATGCCCAGGACGGCGTACTCAGCGTCAACACCGTCTACCAGCTGAAAGCCCAGACTCCCTACATCATCTATGCACCCGAGGATATGGACGAGCTCAAGTTCTACAACGTGGCTGACTTCAACAACAGCACCGAACCCGCCGACCTCCGCGTAGAGAAGAACGGCGTCACCTTCCAGGGCACATACGCTCCCATTGCCGCTCCCGGCATGCAGGGCAAGTATGGCGTTACAAACGAAGGCAGCATCCTGAAGGGCACTGCTAACGCAAGCATCAAGGGCTTCCGCGCTTACTTCGAGGCTGCTCCCGGCACACAGATCAAGGCTATCTCCTTCGACGGCGAAGATGCAACTGGCATCGCTGAAATCGCAAACGGCGAATGGCTCAACACCGAGACCTACAACCTTGCCGGTCAGCGCATCCAGAAGGCTCAGAAGGGCGTGAACATCGTTAACGGTAAGAAAGTGCTTTACTAAAGAACAGACACCCCGAACTCCCCCGAAAGGGGGAGCGCAGGGGATGGAACAAATGTTTTATAGCAAACAGCAAAGAGAATAATTAACAGAAAACCCGTAAATCCTCAAATAGTAAATCACTATGATGAAGAAAGCATATATTATCCCTCAGACCACCGTTGACGTGGCAGAGGCAGAACAAATGCTGGCAGTCAGCTTGCTCAACCCGGACAAGGATTCTCAGACCATCTCAATCTTCGAAGATGAATATGATGGCGAGTTCAAGGCAAAGGAATACACCATCGACTGGTAATCCACGGCTAAGAACAAACCCGCAAAAGCAAAAGGGGTGTGCCGACTGCGGCACACCCCTTTGTGTTGTTCTCTCGGCCCCTTCGCCAAGCAGAGGCACGAATACGATTAAGCTCCTCTTTCTGCCCAGTCGCCTCTGTCCAGATTCCGGTACCCGATAGCCTCGGCGAGGTGCATGGACTCTATCTTCTCACTTCCGGCAAGGTCGGCAATGGTGCGGGCAACCTTCAGGATGCGGCTGTAGGCTCTGGCCGAGAGGCTCAGACGCTCCATCGCCATGCGGAGAAGCTCGATTCCATCGGCATCGGGCTCGGCATATTGGTGTATCATGCGTTCGGTCATCTGAGCGTTGCAATGGATGCCTGGATGCTCGCGGAAACGTTCTTCCTGCACCCTGCGTGCCTTGGTGACGCGTTCGCGAATGGCTGCCGACGGTTCCCCGGGCACGGCCTTCGAAATGTCCTTGAAGGGCACAGGCGTTATCTCGCATTGGATGTCGATGCGGTCCAGCAGCGGTCCGCTTATTTTGTTCAGGTACCTCACTATCTGTCCCGGCGTACAGCAGCAGGGCTTGTCGGGATGGTTGTAGTAGCCGCAGGGACAAGGATTCATCGAGGCAATGAACATGAAGGAACAGGGGTAGGTGATGGTCTGCTTGGCTCGCGAGATGTTGATGACGCGGTCCTCGAGAGGTTGTCGCAGCACCTCAAGAACGGAACGGCTGAACTCCGGCAATTCATCGAGAAAAAGCACGCCGTTGTGCGCCAGGCTAATCTCGCCGGGTTGCGGATTGGCTCCGCCGCCTACCAGGGCCACTTGCGATATGGTGTGGTGTGGCGAGCGGAAGGGACGCTGGGCGATAAGGGAACTGCCTTTCTGCAGCTTGCCTGCTACCGAGTGAATCTGCGTCGTCTCCAGACTTTCGCGAAGCGACAGGGGCGGCAGGATGCTTGGCAGACGCTTTGCCATCATGCTCTTTCCGCTTCCCGGCGGGCCTATCATGATGAGGTTGTGCCCGCCTGCTGCCGCTATCTCAAGGGCACGCTTCACTTGTTCTTGCCCCTTCACGTCGGCAAAGTCAAACTCGAAGTTGCCCTGACGTGCCTGGAAATCGGCTCGTGTATCGATGACGGTGGGCTGCATGGGCTCTGTGCCGTTCAGATGACCGATGACTTGATTGATGTGGCGCACACCGTATACATTCAGATTATTGACAACCGCAGCCTCGCGGACATTCTCCTCGGGCACGAAAAGACCTTCGAATCCCATCTCGCGGGCCTTGATGGAGATGGGCAATGCACCCTTGACGGGTTGCAGCGAACCGTCCAGGCTCAGTTCTCCCACCATCATGTAGTGGTTCAGCATACGGGTTTCGACATGACCACCTGTTGCCAGGATGCCTATGGCTATAGGCAAGTCGAAGCCAGTGCCTTCCTTGCGTACATCCGCAGGTGCCATGTTAACCGTGATGGCACGAGTCGGAAATGTATAGCCGCTGTTCTCTATGGCAGCCGTGATGCGTTCGTAGCTTTCCTTGACGGCACTATCGGGCAAGCCTACAAGCACGAAACGGATGCCGCGGGTGGCATTCAC
Organism: Bacteroidaceae bacterium; assembly: GCA_017483665.1. Classification (GTDB taxonomy): domain Bacteria; phylum Bacteroidota; class Bacteroidia; order Bacteroidales; family Bacteroidaceae; genus Physcousia. The sequence goes on along the minus strand of JAFUVM010000017.1, from coordinate 2,291 downwards.
CTCAACTGTAACTGCCGATGCCTGAAGGCCCTGTACGCTGGCGCTGAATGTCTTTACTAACATGTTCGTTTGTCTGTATTATATATAATAATGTATAGGTCATCAGATTTGTTTGCAACGTAGCAGAACGTGCGAGTCGTCGCTGAGTGTCGTGGCGAAAAGGTAAACGTCTCCCCCCTCGCGCAGCTTAAGTCGCTTTCTGAGTTCTGCAACCGTGGCAGGGAAGTTCCGGACGGTCAGATTACATTGGCTGATGTCTGCCTGCAGTCTCTTGATGTCCTTCTTCGAGAAGCTGTAGGAGTCTTCTATCGTGAATGCTCGACCTGGAAAATCTTCGATGAAACGTGAAGAAATGAACAAATGGCTGAAGGGATGCAGCTTCTTGATGTCGAAAGTTTGGCAGAGCGCATTCTGCACCCCGGCCTTCAGTATCGAGGCATTCGGTTCGTAGAGATAGTGCTCCGGTCGGGTCGCAATTTCCGGCTTAGCATCCAAGTCATCTGAACAGAAAAGTTGCGTTCGTGAGCTGATGTTTATACAATAGAAAGTAACACCTTCTCTCTGCCGGGAAAGCACCAGCAGAACCTCCTTGCATTCGCCATCCACGCTCACCACATGCACTTCATGTATCTCCGGCAGACGACGAATGGCATCCTTGATGTCAAGCATCGGCGAGAGCTTTATCATCACTAAGGGAGCATGCCCCAGCAATTTGTTCTTCAAAGCCTCGATGTCGGGCGAGCAATCGTTCAGGGCAATCACCTTTCTTCCTGCCGAATCACGACGGCTCGGGTCGAGGAAAAGAAGGTCAAAATCGCCTGTTTCATCGAGGAATCCTTCACATGAAGTGTTGTGAATCCTTGCGTGCGGAAGGTCGAGCAGAGGGAAATTGCGGCGGGCTGTCTCGCAAAGTTGGGCGTCCCGCTCCACGTAGTCTGCCTCTCCGAAGAGCTTTGCCAGGAAGGAGAAGTCGATACCGAAGCCGCCGGTCAAGTCGGCCATTTTTGCACGTTTCATCGGCAAAAGTCGCTCTGTCAACTGTCGCTTATATAAAGCCGTCTGCTCGCTGCTACATTGTTCCAACGAAAGTTTCTTTGGGAAAAGGATACCTTCCTTCTGTGCAATCGAAGGGACTTTCTTCCGGATAGTCTGAAGTCCGGTAATCTGTTCCAGGCAGAAATGCAGGTCGATTTCCTTCGGATGGTTGCCCAAAGCCAAAGCCTGCACATCAGCATCCTTATTCTTCGCTATGAATTCCTGGTTGGTCATACGCTCTTGCCCATCAGTTCTTGAACTGCTACGGCATCTTTTTTGAGTTGTAGCTGTAGTTCTTCGAGCGAAGAGAACCGACGTTCTTCGCGCAATCTGCCGATAAATTCCAGGCGAATCTCCTTTCCGTACAGGTTGCCGTCGAAGTCGAAGATATGCACCTCGATACTCAGTTCTCCGTTGGCTTCCACCGTCGGCCGATGTCCGATGCAAAGCATACCGCTTCTTCTCGTGCCGTCTGTCATTTCAACCTCCACGGCATAAACGCCGCATGCTGGTAGAAGTTTCCGTTTTGGCAGGGAGAGATTGGCCGTGGGAAATCCTATCTGACGACCGATTTGCTTGCCCTCGACGATACTTCCTGTCATGAAATATCGATAGCCAAGCAGAGTGTTGGCCTTTTCCACATCGCCCTCGGCAATGAGCTTCCTTATCCTGCTGCTGCTCACCTTTTCCCCTTCAAGCGCCTTTGCCATACGGACCTCGATACCCGTCTCGTTCCCCCAATTCACGTAATCCTCCATCGAACCGCCTCCGTGCCCGAACCGATGGTTGTATCCCATCAACAGCACTTCCGCGTTCAGTTTCTCGCGAAGGACCGACTGCATGAATTCCCTTGCTGTCAGAGAACTGAGTTCCTGTGTGAAAGGCAACACGACAATCTCCCCCTTGAAGAATTGCGATAGTAGCGAAAGCTTCTCTGCCTGAGTCGTAAGCAACGAAGGAGCAAAGTCCCTGGAAACCACCTCCTTCGGGTGGCGGTCGAACGTCACGGCTACAGCCGACAGCCCCTTGTTGGCAGCTATCTCTTCCAACTGTTGCAGCAAGAAGCGATGTCCTTGATGCACCCCGTCAAAGAAGCCTATAGTAACAGCACAGCTTTTCTTCATTCCAAGGTGCAAAATTACTCAAAACTCCTTGCGAAACCAAATTTTTCAGGCATTCATTTGCATAATTCGCAAGAAATGTCTAATTTTGCAGCCGATAAAGCCGAAAAGCATATCATCGGACTTGTAGCTCAG
>JAFUVM010000132.1 GCA_017483665.1 Bacteroidaceae bacterium | reverse complement strand
GAACCTAAAAAGTATGGAGGAGACCAATAATGGCAGGATTTAAGAGAAAGCAAAGTCGCGAAATGCCGGAGATGAACACTTCATCTCTGCCCGACCTTATTTTTACCATCCTCTTCTTCTTCATGATGGTTACCACGATGCGCGAAGTGACCCTGAAGGTCAAGTTCACCATCCCCGCAGGTACAGAACTCGAGAAGCTGGAGAAGAAGTCGGTAGTATCATTCATCTACGTAGGTCCCCCGACAGATAACCTGCGCGCCCAGATGGGTAGCGGCACGCGTATTCAGCTCAATGACCGCTATGCCGAGGCACGCGAAGTCATGGACTTCATCGCTGCCGAACGTCAGGGCATGACGAATCAGGCAGAACAGGTCATCAGCATCAAGGCCGACCAGCACACACAGATGGGATACATCATCGACATCAAGGAAGTATTGCGTAAATCATGGGCGCTGCGTATCAACTACTCAGCAACCCGCAGAAACTAACGCCGAACAATTCGGTTACATAGAAAAGGAAGCGGCTTTCTCCACAAAGAGGAAGCCGCTTCTTTATTATCTATAATACGGATGATAACAATAAAAAAAAGAAGAGGAGCCGACATTGCTGTCAGTTCCTCTTTTTGTTGGTGCCCAGAACAGGACTCGAACCTGCACGCCTCGCGGCACGCGCACCTGAAACGCGCGCGTCTACCATTCCGCCACCTGGGCATTCATTAGTTCATAGTTAAGAGTTCATAGTTTATCTCTTCACTCGTCACTAATCTCTAATCAAAATAAAACGAGCCTCATTCTTAATTACACTGAGCCTCGCTTAAGAGCGGAAAACGAGACTCGAACTCGCGACCCCGACCTTGGCAAGGTCGTGCTCTACCAACTGAGCTATTTCCGCCTGACATGTGTGAAGAGGAGGAGACTCGAACTCCCACGCCTCGCGGCACTACCACCTCAAAGTAGCGCGTCTACCAATTCCGCCACCTCTCCATATTTAGTCACTTCATTAAGTCAAAACCACCATTTGGCGATTGTCTTTGACGCTTTTCCTCTGAATTGCGGTGCAAAGATACAGCTTTTTTCGAAACTGGCAAAACATTCCGCCACTTTTTTCTCCTATTGCCTCTCTTTTTGTGCTCTTTTTGTGCAATTCGTTCCGTGCAGTCACATCTGCAGCAGGGACAGGAGCATTGTCCTTTAAGGCATCGTGCCGTCGTATCGCCAGTACTCACACGAGAAAACTCCAGTACTCTCCAGAGAAAACTCCAGTACTCACACGAGAGTACTGGAAAGTTCACGGGAGTAATCAGTGAGGGGAAAAGGACAAGAAGCGGCAGTTGTGCCCTGAAAAAGTATAAAAGGAATCAGGGACGTCTGCCGCTTCAAGTTTGAGAAAATCCCCATGCCCCTCTCCGAGGAGAGAGGCTTAGGGGTGAGGCTATTTACTTAATCACAACTTTTCGTCCGTTCCTGATGTACAGGCCGGGAGCTGCGGGCTTGCCGCCAAGCTTGCGTCCGCTCAGGTCGAACCAGCCGAAGTCCTTTCCTTCAGGAGAGGATTTAGGAGAGGCTACGCCGTCAGGTATCGGAACATCGTCCGTGATGGTGCGGAACCATTCGTTCCAAGGATAGACGTTCCATGCCGGGACGCAACCTGTGGGAACGTGCAGCGTGGCGCCGCCAACGTCTTCACCCACACGGTCGAAGGCAAAGTTGTGACCCATGTCGGGCTCCATAACGTCTCCAAAGCCGTCGGTGAACGTCATGGGCTGAGGCTGCGGGATATAGACGTCCTTCAGCATATAGCAGCGGGCAAAGGCATTATAGCCTATCTGCGTGGCGGTCCAGGGAATCGTTACTTCGGTGATGTCGCGACCCTCGAAGGAGAATGCGCCGATGCGGACTACCTCGAAGTCATGAGGCTTCTCGGGTATGTCAACCTTGCCTTTCCTCCACTCGGGGACGGCAAGTGTCGGGATGTCGTCCTCGTCGAAGCGGCCGGCAATCTCGCAGGTGCGGATTTGAGTGTCAACATCGATGTCCTCATCCTTCAGCACGTGGCAGGTTATCCAGGATGCATCCGTTCCCTCTCCTTCGATGTAGTCGAAGAAGATTTCCTCGGGCTTGGGCTTCTCGGTGATGGTCACCTTGAGGTAGGTGCTGGCGCGGTCGGGGCCCCACAGTGCCTGCAGCTCGGTGCCGTCGGCCGTGTAGCTCGACCATGCCTCGATGTAGGCTTTGCCTTCCCACCATGCTCTCATGTTGCCATCGTCGTCGATGTAGACGTTGCCGCTCGTGAGCAGGTTATTGAAGCGCAGCTTGGTGTTCTTCACGTTTGCGGGTGTGAACTGCGGCATGAGGTCGTAGAGGTTGATGGTCTCATCGACGTACATGGTCAGCTCTGTGATGGGGAACGTCACGGCCTCCACCTTCGGGTCGCTCTGCGTCAGGTCGGCCACGATGTTCGGGAAGCGCTTCGTGCTGTTGTGGCTCTTGTAGTGGCTCAGGTATCTGTTGTAGCCGGCATCGCTGAGCACGTGTAGCGTGGCGTTGTTGCTGACGGCTGCATCCTGGTCGAACACGTTCGTGCCGAGGCTGAGCGGTTCGCCCGAATAGATGTAGACTGTCTTGACGCCGCTGAAGGAGAGCGAGTTCTCGCCCACCACGGTGAGGCCTTCGCCCAGTGTGATGGTCTCTACGCCTGCCGAAGCCTCGGCAAAGTGCTCGCCGCCGAAGAAGTTGTCGGGGATGCTGGTCACCTCGTCCTTCACCACAATGCTCTTGATGAGACCGACGTAGGCGTTGAACGTCTCGCACCAGGGCTTGCCGTTCCTGTCGTAGGCAGCGATGGCGCCCGGAGCGTCGATGGTCAGTGTGCCGTCGGTGTCGAGGTACCATGTGCCGCCGCCACCCTCTACATAGTTGCCGTACATATCCTTGCCGCAGCCATAGAGCGAGCCGCCTGCGGGCAGTTCGGGCTCAACGGCCTCCGTGTCGCCCTCGATGGTCATGTCCTTCCAGATGTTGGCCTTCTTGTAGGCGGGGATGTAGTCGGGAGCCACCACGAGGTGAATGTTCTTCAGCGTGAGGCCGTGGAAGGCCCAGACATCGTACTCGTCGCCATAGACGGGGCCGAGCTCGTTGTAGCCGATGACGTCGGCCGTCTTGCCTGTAGGCAGAGCGGGAGGTGTGGCACGGTCAACGAAGACGGTGTCGAGCGCTGTGCAGCCCAGGAAGGCCGTCCAGTCGATGCTTTCCACCTTGCTGCCCAGCTTCACCTTCTCCAGAGCCGTGCAGTTCTGCACAATCATGTAGGGCAGGCGTTTGCCGTTGTATGCGAAAGCCTTCAGGCCTGTGCAACCCGAGAAGCAGGCGGTGGCATTGTCCAGGTCGGCTTCGCCCATGTTGATAACCGTCAGCTTCTTGCACTTGCTGAATGCAGAGCCGCCCACCTTGCAGTTATTGCCGAGCGTCACGGCGGTCAGGTTCGGGCAGTCGGAGAAGGCACCTTGGCCTATCTCCTTCACATTCGTGAGGTCGAGCAAGTCGAAGGCCATCCCGCTGAAAGCACTCTTGCCGATGACCTCCACGTTCTCCAAGTTGATGCTCCTCAGCTTGTTGCCATAGCCGATGTAGTCACCGCCCATGAAGGCGCCTTCGCCTATCTTCTTGATGGAGGGACAGAGCAGCACGCTCTCCAGGTTGACGAACTGGCTGAAGCCGCAGTCTTCGACTTCGGTCAGGGTGCCGGCGAACTCTATCTTCTTGGTTAGGAGCATGGCTTCGCCTTCCTTCGGTCCGCCGCTGGTCATGAAGCCAATCCTGATGGGACTGGTGTTGCTTGGGTTCTTGCTGGCAGAGATGACCATCGTGCTGTCGTCGTAGAGCACCCACATGCCGTCGCCGAAGTTGCCGGCCTTCACCCATGTGCCGCGCTCGTCGGCGTATGCTATGTGGAACTTGCTCCAGTTCGGGTCCGTCATGTACTTCGTCACGTGGGCATCGGGCACGTTGAGCGTCACGGTGCTCTGTCCGCCGTCGTTAGCCTTGCGCGGACCGCCCTTCAGGCTGTAGGCCTCGCTCTTGATGCTGGCGAAAGAGTTCGCTGTAGTGGTGGCAGGCGTGCTGGTGATGTTCTCTATTTCATTGAGGCTGTGGCAGTCCTTGAAGACGTAGTCGCCCACGTTCTTCAGCTTCGAGCCCAGCTCGATGCTCTTCAGGCTGGTGCAGCCCTCGAAGACGTTGTTGCCCAGCGTCTCCACGCGGGTGATGTAGATGTTCTTCAGCTCGGGGCAGTTCTTGAAGGCATTGTCGCTTATCTCGGTACACTCGCGGGGGATGCTTACGTTCCTCAGTATCGGCAGTTCCGAGAAGTTGTTCTTGCCGATGCTGGCTACGCCGTCCAGCACAACGTCGCGGATGTACTCGCGGTACTGATACCAGGGCTGAGCAGTGTTGGAGGCAAAGTTGGGCATATAGCCGCCACCGTTGTAGATCTTGAGCGTGCCGTCCGAGGAGAGACTCCATGTGGCACCTGCCGAGCCGCCGATGATGCTGCCCTTTACGGGGAAGGAGAACACCTTGTCCACCTTCATCTGTCCGAACAGGCTGTGGTTCTCGTAGCACTGTCCGTACAGCTCGGGATTGCAGTGCAGGGTGATGCTGGAGAGGGTGGCGCCGCTGAAGATGTCCGACGGCATCTTGTTCTCGTCCAGGTTGGAGCTCACGAAGATGTTGCTCGGTTGGACACCTGCGAAGCACCTCGAGCCGAAGGTGCAGGCGTAGGTGGAGGGGCCGAAGGTGAGTGACGGTATCGACGCCACGCCGCCCGTCTGGGCGAAAGCTTCCTCGCCCACCTGCGTGCAGTTGCTCAGGTTGATTACGCGGATGCCTGTGCAGTTGTAGAAGGCCTGCTTGCCGATGGTGCGCACCTTCGAGAGGTCAACGCCCTTTTCCTGGCCGTGGAGTGCGATGCAGCCCTTGAAGGCATTGTCGGGCACGCTGCTGACATCCATCTTCAGAGGATAGTAGAAGCCTCCCACCTTGGCGCAGCCCTCGAAGGCCGACGTGCCGAGCGACCGGATTTCGGGGCCGAAGTGCAGCAGCTGAGTGCAGCCCTTGAAGGCACTGTTACCAACGTATGCCTTGCATTTTTCGCCGCCGGTCATGTCGCGGAAGTAAACCAGGTCGGTGCAGCCCTCGAAGGCATTGTCGCCGATGGTGACTTCATAGTCGTGGCGGATGTTAATATAGGTGATGCCCTTCAGCGCCTGTCCGCCCTTGAAGGCGCGGGCTGGAATCTTGCCGCCTACATTGAGTTCCATGTGTGTGGCGCCGTGGGCATTGGAACTGACGAGGCTCGTCCAGGGAGCGGCCTTGCCTTCGTAGCTGGGCATGTCGCCGGCGAAGAAGACATGGAGGCCCGAGGCGGTGGCGTCATCCACATACCAGCCGCCGATGAGCTTGCCGTCCTCGTAGATGGGTTCGCCTGCCACAATCTTGCCGGTGGGCTTGGTGTCCGTCTTCTTTCCGTGCTCGCCGGTGAAGTAGTTCATCATGTAGCCTTCCGCCATGTCTTTCTTGTCGCGGTAGTAGTCGATGTAGGTCTGCACCAAGTTCTGCGGCACGATGACCTTCACGTTTGGATTGTCGCCGAAGGGATACTCGTACTCGCGTTCGCCACGTATGTCGTCCCCTATCTCGCCAGCCATTTGCCAGAGGGAACCAAGGGAAGCAACTGTCAAAAATCCTTGCGTAAAAATACCCAGAGCATAGCTTCCTTCGTCCTTGTCATAGAGACGCTCCCAGTTGGGAGGCGTCGGGTTCTGGCAGAATACATAGTCAGGTCCCATGAGGGAGCCTGGACGAAGTTCCTTCGCCTTGCTGCCGAGGTCAATAATGTCGCAGTAGCCCCAGCCTCCTCCTTTATTGTATTCATCTCTGAGGCCATAAGTATCACGACCTGCGATGGCAGCCAACTTCCAGTCCTTCACCAGTGGCAGGGAGATGGCATTGACGCAGCAACCAGAAAAGGCGCACTCGCCCACATAGCTGCACTTGGGAAAGTAAATCGAGGGGATGGGTGTTGTATAGCCTTCGCCATCGATAAATTCTCCGCCGCCACAATTCTCAAACGAGTACATGGCACAAGCCTCGACGTTTTCGCCGCCCGTCACGCTTCCAACCATTCCAAGGCCGTAGAAGCCGTTGCGGCCGATGTTTGTGCAGGCCGAACCGATGTGGATGGCCGTGATGCGGTCGGCATAATGATACCAGGGCGCCTTGCCTTCGCCGTAGTCGGCCATGTCGCCGTTGATGTTGACAGTCAGCTTGCCGCTGTTGTCAATCACCCACGAGCCTCGCTTGCAGTTGCCCTGAGCAATGTTGGCCCAGACTGCACTCCCTGCCGCTGTCAGCAGGCAAAGGAGCAGAAGTAATCGTTTCTTCATAGTGTTTGTAATTTAAGTTAATAAATAAAGTTAATATATATAATGTATGTTATCTTGTTGCTGGGAGCGCTCCTGAGTTTTTTCATTTTTTCATTTCTTCATTCCTTCATTCTTTCCTCGTTCTCGTCTTCACTTCTGTCGGCATGATGCCATAGAAGTTCTTGAAGGCGCGGGTGAAGTTTGGCACCTGTGCATAGGCACAGCGGTCTGTCACCTCGGCGATGGTGATGTCGCGGTAGTTCTGCAGAAGGTGCATGGCTTTTTGCATACGTGTCTGCATGACGTACTTCTTCGGTGTGATGGAGAGCGTCTGTGCGAGGCGACGGCGCAGGGTGAGGCTGTTGATGTGCATGTGTCTCGCTATGGTATCTATGTCGGTGATGCCTTTATCGGTCAAGACATATATCGTATTCGTCAGTTCCTGCAGGAACTTCTTATCGTCGTTGGTCAGCTCGGTAAAGCCCTGAACCATGTCAGCCACTACGCTCTGGTACTTCTGATTAATCTGGCTGAACTGGTCCTCGATGGTACTGATGTGTTGCTCATAGTCTTGTACCTTCCGCCTGTGGCGGCGGTAGGTGACGAAGACAGCAATGGCAACGAGCACCAGCAGCAGGGCAAAGAAGATGCCGCCTGCCCTTAGGACGGTGCGGTTCCTCCGCACAATGTGCTCGTTCTGCTCCTGCAGTATGTCGTTGTAGTAGATGGCGTTGTACTTGGCCAGCGCCTCTGCCGTCTCGCTCCTGTAGATGGAGTCCTTCAGCATCTTGGCCCTCTCCAGATGGAGCATCGCCTCCGCCGGTTCGCCGCCCTTCATGGCTTTGTAGAGCCCCTCGCGCGCGTGCAGTTCATTATACATATCTCCTTGTCCCAGGAAGAGCCTTGCCGCCTCGAGGTATCTTGCCGCCGCCTCCTCGTCCTTGCCCTCGCTTGCCAGGATGTCGCCCAGCTGGTTCTGGCAGATGCCCCACGAGTGGAGGTTGCCGCTGCTGTGGAGCAAGGGGATGGCT
>JAFUVM010000016.1 GCA_017483665.1 Bacteroidaceae bacterium | reverse complement strand
GTGAAGAGAGTTGAGTGTTTAGAGTCCTTTTCGCCGGAAGTTCGCCCCTTTGGGGGAGTCAGAGGGGGGCTACTGGGGGAGTCAGAGGGGGGCTAATTGGTGTACGACGAATGCTACGAGCCATGCTATGGTGCATTGTCCGACCATGATGAACAGCATCCAGCGGGTGCCGAGCTCGCGGCGGACGGTTGCCATCGTTGCCATGCAGGGGGTGTAGAGCAGGCAGAAGACGAGCAACGTGTAGGCCACGCCGGGCGAGAAGATGCTGGTGATGGCTACTCCGGCAAAGAGGGTGCTGAGCGTGCTCACTACGACTTCCTTTGCCAGCAAACCGCAAACCAGCGCTGTGACGATGCGCCAGTCGCCGCAGCCCAACGGCTCGAACAGGGGTGCCACGAGGCTGGAGAGCCGGGCCAGCATGCTGCGCGATGCCTCAGCCGCTGGCACCATCTGGAGATGGAAGTCGAAGGTCTGCAGGAGCCACACGATGATGCTTGCCAGGAAGATGACAGTGAAGGCTCGGGTAAGGAAGTCCCTGGCCTTGTCCCACAGCAGATGCCAGACGTTCATCGGCACGGGCATGCGGTAGTTGGGCAGTTCCATGACGAAGGGCACAGCCTCGCCGTGGAAGAGGGTCCGCTTCAGGATGAGTGCCACGACGATGCCCGTCAGGATGCCCAGCACGTAGAGCGACAACATGACCCACGCGGCGTTTCCGGGGAAGAAGGCTGCCGCGAAGAAGGCATAGATGGGAATCTTGGCCGTACAGGACATGAAGGGGGTGAGCAGAATGGTCAGTCTGCGGTCGCGTTCGCTGGGAAGTGTGCGGCTTGCCATAATGCTGGGTACGGAACATCCGAAGCCTATGAGCAGGGGCACGATGCTCCGCCCGGACAGTCCGAGGCCTCTGAGCAGGCGGTCCATGACGAACGCGATGCGTGCCATGTAGCCGGTGTCCTCGAGCATACTGAGGAAGAAGAACAGGCACACGATGAGGGGCAGGAAGACCAGCACGGTGCCGACGCCGGAATAGATGCCGTCGATGATGAGCGAATGGATGGGCGCCGCGATGTCCCACTCGGTGAGCAGCTGGTCGGAGTAGGCGGTGAAGCGGTCGATGCCCTCCTGGAAGAGGTCCTGCAGCCAGGCGCCGATGGTGTTGAAGGTCAGGTAGAAGACCGTCGCCATGATGAGCAGGAAGGCGGGGATGGCCGTGTAGCGGCCGGTCAGGACCTTGTCGATGCGCACGCTGCGGCGGTGTTCGGCGCTCTCCTCCGGGTGGACGACACAACGCTGGCTCACGCCGAGGATGAAGCGGAAACGCATGTCGGCCATCGCAGCCTGGCGGTCCAGCCCGCGTTCCTCCTCCATCTGCCGGATGATGTGCTCCACGGTTTCCTGTTCGTTCTGCGTGAGCCGGAGCGCCTCGGCCACGAGCTTGTCGCCCTCGATGAGCTTGCTTGCGGCGAAGCGGACGGGTATGTGGGCGGCCTGGGCGTGGTCTTCGATGAAGTGCATGATGGCGTGCAGGCAGCGATGGACGGCGCCTCCGTGCTCTGTGGGACTGCAAAAGTCCTGCCGCGCCGGGCCTTCCTTGTAGCGGGCCACGTGGATGGCGTGGTTCACCACCTCGTCCACGCCCTCGTTCTTCATGGCGCTGATGGGCACGACGGGTATGCCGAGCATCTGTTCCATGTGGTTGATGCGGATGGTGCCGCCGTTGCCCCGCACCTCGTCCATCATGTTGAGGGCAAGCACCATAGGGATGCCCAGCTCCATGAGCTGCATGGTCAGGTAGAGATTGCGCTCGATGTTGGTGGCATCCACGATGTTGATGATGCCGCTCGGATGGCCTTCCAGGATGAAACGGCGGCTCACGACCTCCTCGCTCGTGTAGGGACTGAGGCTGTAGATGCCGGGCAGGTCGGTTACGGTGGCTGTGGGGTGGCCTTTGATGGTGCCGTCCTTGCGGTCGATGGTCACGCCCGGGAAGTTGCCGACGTGCTGGTTGCTGCCCGTCAGCTGGTTGAAGAGCGTCGTCTTGCCGCAGTTCTGATTGCCGACGAGGGCAAAGGTGAGCGGTCCCTTTATTGGCGGCGTAGCAGGGTGGAACGCGTCCTCATCGTGGTAGCGGCCTTCCTCGCCGAAGCCGGGATGGGAAAGAGAACCGCTCCCATCCTCTCCCTTGTAAGACCCTCTCCCATCCTCTCCCTTGTAGGGAGAGGGGTATATACCCTCCCCCTGCAAGGGGGAGTTGGAGGGGGTCCGGGGGCTCTGGCTGTCAGGGATGGGGGCAATCTCTATCTCTTCCGCGTCGTCGAGTCGCAGGGTGAGTTCGTAGCCGTGGATGCGCAGTTCCATCGGGTCGCCAAGGGGCGCGAACTTCTGCAACGTCACCTGTGCGCCGGGTATCACGCCCATGTCGAGGAAGTGCTGCCGGAGTGCGCCATCGCCTCCGACCTTGAGGATCACGGCCGTCTGTCCTTTTTCAAGTTCTCTCAGAGTCATCGTTTCTTGTCCTTTTTGACACTTTGCTTTGCAAAGATACGAAAAAAAGAGCAGACGGCAAGCACCCGTCTGCTCTATCGCAGGAAAATACCTAAAAAAGGTGAGCAGCGAGGCCCGGAAACCTCTTTCCCTCCTTGTAAACTTCTTCGCCTCGCTTGATCAACTTCTTCGCGACGCATCATAAACTTCTTCACGACGCTTGATAAACTTCTTTGCCGCTCGTCATAAAACTATTTCCAAGGCTTGGAAATAAATTTCAGAGGCACTAAAATATATTTCCAAGCCTTTGAAATATATTTCCGTGCCTCTGAAAAAGTTTTTATCCGCGGGGCGAAGAAATTGTTCCTGCGGGATGAGGAAGTTGTTGCCGCAGAGGGAAGGGGTTGTTGCTTCGGGGCGGAACATGCTGCCCCGCGCGGCGGAGCGGTTTACTCCGCGGGCTCTTCGGGAGTTTCGTCCTTCTTTTTGGCGAGATACTCGGGCAGCGACATGCCTGCCTGGTCGAAGAGTTCGGCCAAAGGAGGCACGCTCTTCATCAGTCCGGAGAGGAATCCGGCGGTGCTCGTCTTGCCGTCGGAGGAGCCGGAGCCGCCGTCCCAGACGGTCACCTTGTCGATGTTGATGCCCTTGATGGCTTCGACCTGTGTCTTGACGAGTTCGGGAAGCTTCTCCAGCAGGAGCAGCGTGTAGGCCTTCGTCGCATCGCCGCCGGCGGCCTGAATCATCTTGTCGTAGCCCTCGGCCTGCTTGGTCAGTATCTGGAAGAGGCCCTTTGCCTCGGCTTCCATCTTGGCAAAGATGGCATCTGCCTCGCCCTTGGCGTTGACACGCTTCTGCTCTGCTTCGGCCTCGGCAGCAATAACGACACGACGCTTCTCTATCTCCTGTGCCACAATGACGTTGGCCTGCTGGCTGGCACGCTCCTTGTCGGCACGGGCATTCTCGGCTTTCTGCTCGGCAGCATACGCCTCTTCGAGGGCCTGGGCCTGTGCAACCTTCTCGGCAGCCACGGCTTTGCGCTGTGCCTCGGCCTCGCGTTCGCGACGGTTGGCATCGGAGTTGGCGATGGCTATCTTGGCTTCGTTCTCGCCTTGGACAGCCTGTGCGTTGGCCTCGGCCGTGCGGATACGTGTCTCGCGGACTGCCTCGGCCTTACCGATCTCGCCGTTCCGTTCCTGCTCAGCCACGCGGACCTTGGCCTCGTTGATGGCCTTCGCAGCCGCTTCCTGCCCGAGGGCTTCGATGTAGCCGCTCTCGTCGTTGATGTCCGTCACGTTGACGTTGATGAGTCGCAGGCCGATTTTCTTCAGCTCGACCTCCACGTTCGACGTGATGGCCTCCAGGAACTTGTCGCGGTCGGAGTTCAGCTCTTCGATGCTCATCGTAGCGATGACGAGACGGAGCTGCCCGAAGAGTATGTCGCGGGCCAGTTCCTGTATCTGCTGCGCCGAGAGTCCGAGCAGGCGTTCGGCTGCGGCGAGCATGCTCTCAGGCTCTGTGCTGATGCCCACCGTGAAGCGGCAAGGCACGTCGACGCGAATGTTCTGGCGCGACAGGGCGTTGGTCAGGTTGGCATCGATGCCGATGGGCGTGAGGGAGAGGTACGCGTAGTCCTGGATGACGGGCCACACGAAAGTGCCTCCGCCATGCACGCATTTGGCGCTCTTGCTCGAGCGGGATGTGCCGTAGACGACCAGAATCTTGTCGCTCGGGCAACGGCGATAACGGTTGAGCAGCGCCATGATGAGCAGCAAGCCCACTACCGCGCCAATCAGGGTAAGATAGAAGAATTCCATGATGTTCAGTTATTATTTGGTTTATTGCTTGCTTATATTTTCTCCACGAGCAGGGTGTGGTCGCCCACTATCTCCACGATGCGCACCTTCGCCCCGCTGGGAATCAGCTCTCCGTCCGTGACGGCGGGCAGCTCCTGCACCGACCCTTGGAAGGAATACTGGATGCGTCCCTCGCCGCTGCGACGTGCCGGGATGCGCAGATAGACGTCGGCCACCTGCCCCAGACACTCCTGGATGCGGAACGCGCCGTCGTGCTCGAGCCGCCGCATCTGCCGGTAGACGAAGGCGAAGATAGCGACAAAGGCACAGCCGGTGAGCAGGGCAGCGAGGCCCAGCAGGTAGGGATTCCCTATCATCGGAGCGAAGCAGACGCCGCCCCAGCCTGCGCCGAGCAGGAAATTGACGATGTTGCGCACGGAGAAGAGCTGGAGGGTGCCGCCGGCATCGAGTGTGCCGCCGTCGGCATCGCCGCCCGTATCGAAGTCCAGGTCCGCGCCGTCGGCATCGCCGATACCTACGAACGTCATCACCATCTGAATGAGAAACACCACCGAGGCCACTACGGCCACCACCCAATAGGGGCGCAGAGACGGGTCGAGCCCTGCGAACCAATCTGTCAGGATATTCATGTTCTTGTCGTTTTGTTCACGTCGTATTCACCTACAAAGTTAGACTTTTTTTCGCAACGAGCGAACAAAAAACGCAATAAGGTTGCATTTTCTATACCTTTTTTATATGTTTGCAAGTCGAAATTTACAAAAACAAACAAATATGGCACAGCACCCTTTGGAAAAGTTCCGCTTTTGCCCCTTGTGCGGGTCAAGCAGATTTGTGGAGAACAACGTGAAGAGCAAACGCTGCCAGGACTGCGGCTTCGTCTACTACTTCAACCCGAGCGCCTCGACCGTGGCGGTCATCGTCAACAAGAGGGACGAGCTGCTCGTTGTCCGACGCGCCAAGGAACCGGCCCGCGGCACACTCGACCTGCCCGGCGGCTTCTGCGACTGCCACGAGACGAGCGAGGAAGGTGTGGCCCGCGAGGTGAAGGAAGAGACGGGGCTCGACGTGGAGCAAGTGGAGTTCCTCTTCACCATACCCAACATCTACCCCTTCGGCGGACTGGACATTCACACCATCGACCAGTTCTTCCTCTGCCGCGTGACGGACACAACGGGAGCTGTCGCCGACGACGATGCCGCGGAGATTCTGTGGCTGCCCTGGGCAGAAGTCAGGCCCGAAGAGTTCGGTCTGAAGTCCATCAGTCGGGGCGTGGAGCGTCTGTTGCAGCGGCATGCCGAGCATCAAGCCAGCGACCGCTGAGCCACGGCACACGCTCGATGTACGGCACCAGCCAGGCGCACAGACCGAAGATGACGGGCAGGAGGATGAACACATCGTCGGCCTTGCCATAGATGCTGCGGCCGTACGAGAGATGCATGAACTTGTAGAAGTAGAGCATCGGGTAGTGCGAGATGAAGAAGACCATGCTGTGCTCCCCGATGAAGCATAGCAGAGGGATGCGCGGCACGTGCGCCGTGAGCAGGACGCCAGCGAGGCCGCACAGCACGAGGGTCGCGTTGAGCACAGCCATCGCAGGGTTGCCCGTGAAGAGGTTCTGGCTCATGTTGTACGTGCCGGGCAGCATGATGTTCAGCACGACGAACGCCGCCACCATCACCCACGAGGCGGCGGCCACCGTCTCGCCCTCGAAGCGCTGCATCACCCAGTGCCACAGCCGTCCAAGGTAAAAGAAGTAGCAGGCGATGAAGACGTTGCCGAGGCTCATCGGCACACGGTTCCCCGTCTTGTAGGCCAGGTAGCTCAGGGCCGGGAAGAGCACCGTGAGCCAGCACAAGTGCCGCACCTTGTCGATGTAGCGCACCATCATGTAGACGGTAAAGAAGGAGAAAAGGAACCAGATGGGCGAGTTGCCATAGAAGCCGCTCTTCATCCAAACGTGCTCCCACTCCAGCGGTTCGACGAACTTGCCGTAGCGTTCCGTCAAGGCAGGATAGAAGCTGAAGTAGACGACGGCGCCGATGATGCCGCTCGCCAAGTAGGGAATGAGCAGACGGCGGCTGCGGTCGCGCAGATAGTCGAGGTCGGAGCCGGCGTTCGTGCCCTTGTTGAAGTAGCCGGCCTTGAAGAAGAAGAAGCTCATGAAGAAGAAGCTCCATTGCATCACCATGAGCCACCAGTCCTGCTTGTCCTCTCCGCAGAAGGACATGATGTGCAGCGTGACCATACGGATGATGCAGATGCCGCAGAGGATGTCAAAGGCGTGGTTCCGTTGTTTCTTCATTCTTCACTCTTCATTCTTCATTTCCGGAAAGACGAGTTCTTCGGGCCTGTGACTGACTTTCATCTCGTCGGGGATGTCCTTGCGCACCTGTCCGTAGTGATTGTTCAGGTAGAGCAGGAGGCCGCGGGGCGCCGTGACTTGCAGGGAGCCGAGCGCGACGGTCTGCGCCTCGGTGACGTCGGCGATGGGCAGGTGCTCGCTCTTCGTGATGATGTTCTTGGCTTCGCCGAGCCGGCAGCCGTTGAACATCGTCTGCACCCTGTACATTATATTATATATGGCACGTTTGCCCAGCAGGGTGATGAGCACGCGAGTGCCCAGACAGGCCAGCCAGCTGCGGGGCCGCGGCTCGGGGATGTCGCACTTGCCGCAGTGCTTCCATTGCCATATCTCCGTGGCAATGAAGAGTCCGTTCAGGAAGTAGATGACGTTGTGCTGCAGGCGTTCGAGCCATCGCTGCCGCGGAATCTTGTCGAAGGGAAAGATGTCGACGTAGATGCCCTGGTGCATGCGGATGTGGCTGAACGTGGCTTCGGAGAAACGCGACCCGTTCATGCGCACCTTCATGAAGTAGAAGGGGGTGTGCGGCTCGGTCTGGGGTGTCTGCAGGAAAAAGCGGTCGCCCATCTCCTGCTGTGCCACGCTGGCGAAACGCTCGTAGTCGGGGCGCAGCATGCCCACGTCGACGTCATCGTCCCAGGGAAGGATTTTTCCCCAGAAGTAAGCGCCGACGGCTGTCCCGCCCGTGATGAAGTAGCGGATGCCGTGCTTGTCGCAGATGCGCTTCACCTCGGAGAGCGTCGCATAGAGCGCGTCCTGAAGCCTCTGCAGTTCCTGCTCTTTATAATTCATAATTCACAATTCATCATTCATAATTAGATTCTTTGGACCATCGGAGACCTTCCTTTTTGTTCTCGCTTCCTTTATTGAATTGAGAATTATGAATTGTGAATTAACGGAGCCACCTTCTTCGTCCCCAGGGCGTTCATGTACTCCATGTCGCCCGTGCCTTCCCACATGTCGGTCTTGGCGCTGAGGTTGTCGATGTGGTTCACGACGATGGCCTCCTGTGTGCAGGGCACGACGGGACTCCCCCACTCGCGTGTGCCGTGGTGGGCCAGGACGCAATGCACGATGCGCTTCGTCTCGTCGTCGTCCACTCCCTTGCTCTTCAGTATGTTGTGCAGCCAGTGCGCCCCGATGTAGATGTGGCCGAGCAGGTACATGTCGGGCAGTCCCTCGCCCTGACGGCTGTACTCGCTGGTCTTGCCGCAGTCGTGGAAGAGGATAGCCAGGATGCAATGTTCCACCTTCACCGCGTAGGGCAGGCAGGGATAGAGCCCCTCGAGCATGTGCAGCATCTGCCAGGTGTGGTTCAGCAGCCCGCCGGGATAGGCGTGGTGCATGCTTGTGGCAGCAGGATACTGACTGAAAGGCTCGTAGAAACGTGCGGCAAACTCCTCGATGATGTCCATAATCTGGCGGTCCGAGCAGTAGCCGAGCAGCTTCTTGACTGTGTCGTCCCAGACGTCGCGACGCACGGGTCGCGGCAACAGGTTGTAGAGCGGGTGGTCCAGCAGCGGCTCGCCAAGGGCTTTGAGGTCGCGCAGGTCGCACGACTTCTTGCCGTCGTTGTCCTTGATGTTGTAGAAGACGACCAGCCCGCCCACCTGCGGTCCGACCGTTGGCGGCATGTCCCAGACGGCCACATTCATCGTCTCGGTGAGGTTCGCCACCTTGAGCGAGGCATAGGGCGCACCGGTGCGGGTCGTCCCGTTGCTGCGGCTCATGACGAGGTATTCCTTGTTGTTCATCTTTGTGCAAACGTGTTTTGTGAAGGCAAAGTTAAGCATTATTTCGCACATATCGGCAAAAATCCGTAAAAATGTTTCGCCCAAAGCCCCAATCCCCCGTGCCGACCCCCCAGGAAGCGCGTGCCGCCACCGCCGGAAGGGTACAGAAAAAAACAATCCCCGGCCCATCGC
Source organism: Bacteroidaceae bacterium (assembly GCA_017483665.1). GTDB lineage: Bacteria > Bacteroidota > Bacteroidia > Bacteroidales > Bacteroidaceae > Physcousia. The sequence continues at coordinate 3,819 of JAFUVM010000016.1, read as the reverse complement.
TATGTGCCAGGGATTGAAAAAAAAGAGATAAGTGAAAACAGAGTATATTATGATTTTTTTTGTTCTTAGGTCTGTCTGTTATCTTCGAGTACCATCTTCTGGAGTTCGGTTGAAGTCTGACACCCGGTCACAGACCGGTGTCAGACTTACCGGTTGAAGAAGATATCTGCTAAAGTGTGTTTTTCACGTATTGTGGTTGAGATGTTAGTTTTTCTGCTGCAAAATTAGTAACTATTCTGCAAAGTGTGCCAAACAAAACGGATGAAAAACTTAGCAAAAACTCCTTTTATGCATTTTATGTCAAATAAATATGCTAATTTTGCAAAGAAAATCGTACAAAATGCCATGACAAAGAAAGAAATTCTCAGTGCTGTAGAACAAAATCGCAAAATTTTGGAAAGTGAAGGACTCCTTGTGCTCGACAGGATAAATTCCCTGCCTACATTGGGCGAACCGTTCATCTCGCGCAACCTTGTCATAGGTCTCAACACTGGGGGCTCGGCCAAAGTGGAATACGACACACAGCCCGTCGACTTCCTTCCCAACGACATGTTCGTGCTCATGCCCAAGCATACGGTCAACATCCTGCAGGTCTCCGACGACCTCAACGTGATTGTCATCGTCGTCTCACCTGAAAAATTCGACCGCATGAAGCACGACTACCCCGACGGCTACCACGAGAATCTGCACTACCACTGGCAGGCGCACATCCATCTGACCGAAAGCCAGGCGGAGAACATCTATGCGGTGATGCACGTACTCCACTCCGTCTGCTGGTCGGAGAGCAAGCGCAAGATAAGGATCTACCACCACCTGATGGAGTCGCTGTTCGTGCTCCTGCAGGACTATTGCCAGGCAGACGGCCTCAACACGCACAGGCCTTCGCCCCACGAGATGATACTGGCCCACTTCGTGGACGCCGTCATGGAGCACTACGCCGAGTCGCGCGAGGTGCGCTTCTACGCCAACCTCTTCTGCCTTTCGCCCAAACATTTCTCCGCCATCATCAAGCAACAGTCCGGCAAGAACGCGAGCGACTGGATATCGAACTACGTCATCGCACAGTCCAAAAACATGCTACGCTACCAGCACCAGCTCTCCATCCAGCAGATATCCCTGCGCCTCGGATTCCCCGACCAAGCTGCCTTCGCACGCTACTTCAAGACCTATACCGGCATGTCGGCACGCGAATTCAGGGACAAACGCCTGCTGCTGTAGCCGCACCGACGCGCCGCCACGACACAAAGAAGAAGGCGTGCCAAAATTCAACCTTAGCATTTAACCACGAATCACACGAATTACACGAACCTATAGTTAGCTAACAACCAGCAGCTAACCAGTTCGTGTAATTCGTGCTGGTTCGTGGTTAAACAATAAAGAGAGTGTGTTCGATTGTTATGACACACCCTCTTTACATTATATATATATACGCGCGCAAGGCACGCCTGCGGGTCTTACTCCTCGACGGGAGCGTTGTTGCCACGCTCGGGACGCGGACGACGCTCGCGACGTTCGCCGCGTTCGGGACGCGGACGGCGTTCACGCTCCACATAGCCCTCGGGCTTCTCCATCAATGCACGGCGGCTCAGCTTGAACTTGCCTGTCTTGGGGTCGATATCGAGCAGCTTCACCTGAATCTTGTCGCCTTCCTGGAGGCCTGACTCCTCGACGGTCTCGAGGCGCTTCCAGTCAATCTCGCTGATGTGCAGCAAGCCGTCCTTGCCAGGCATGAACTCTACGAAGCAGCCATAAGGCATGATGCTGCGCACCGTTCCCTCGTAGACTTCGCCCACCTCGGGCACAGCCACGATGGCCCTTATCTTGGCGATGGCAGCGTCGATGCTCTCCTTGTTGGGGCCGCTCACCTGCACCTTGCCTACGCCATCCTCTTCGTCGATGGTGATGGTGGCACCGGTATCTTCCTGCATACCCTGGATGATCTTTCCGCCGGGGCCGATGACGGCACCGATGAACTCCTTCGGGATGATTATCTGCTCGATGCGCGGAACGTGCGGCTTCAACTCCGGACGCGGAGCATCGAGCGTCTTCATCATCTCGCCCAGGATGTGCTCGCGACCGGCCTTGGCCTGCATCAGCGCCTTCTCCAGGATTTCGTAAGAGAGTCCGTCACACTTGATGTCCATCTGTGTGGCGGTCAGTCCGTTCGGTGTACCAGTGGTCTTGAAGTCCATGTCGCCCAGGTGGTCCTCGTCACCGAGAATGTCGCTGAGCACGGCATACTTGTCCTCGCCGGGGTTCTTGATGAGGCCCATGGCAATACCGCTCACGGGGGACTTGATGGGAACGCCTGCGTCCATGAGTGCCAGACAGCCTGCACAGGTGCTGGCCATCGAGCTGGAACCGTTGCTCTCGAGTATGTCGCTCACGACACGGATGGTGTAGGGGAAGTCCTTCGGCAGCTGGCCCTTGAGGCCGCGCCATGCCAGGTGGCCGTGACCGATCTCGCGGCGGCCTACGCCACGCTGTGCCTTGGCCTCGCCTGTGGAGAAGGGCGGGAAGTTGTAGTGCAGCAGGAAGCGCTGGTATTCGCGTACGAGTACGTCGTCGATGAGCTTCTCGTCGAGCTTCGTGCCGAGCGTACATGTGGCGAGCGACTGTGTCTCACCGCGTGTGAAGATGGCGCTTCCGTGAGGTCCGGGCAGGGGGCTGACTTCGCACCAGATGGGGCGGATGTCGGTTGTCTTGCGGCCGTCGAGGCGGATGCCTTCGTCCAGGATGCAGCGGCGCATGGCGTCGCGCTCCACATCGTGGTAGTAGCGGTCGATAAGTGTGTTCTTCTCCTCCAGCTCCTCGGGGGCCATGTCGGCATGAGCCTCGGCGTATGCTGCCTTGAACTCCTCGCGGATAGCCTCGAAAGCGTCAGCGCGTTCGTGCTTCTCGAGGCCCTGCTTCGTCACGTCGTAAGCCTTCTGATAGCAGGCCTGCTTGACGGCTTCGCGCAGTTCTTCGTCGTTCACCTCGTGGCAGTACTCGCGCTTCACGTCCTTGCCGAGCTCCTTGCTCAGCTCCTTCTGCAGGCGGCACATGGGCTTGATGGCCTCGTGAGCAGCCTTGAGGGCAGCCAGCAGGTCGGTCTCCTGCACTTCCTTCATCTCGCCCTCCACCATCATGATGTTCTCCTCGGTGGCGCCGACCATGAGGTCCATGTCGGCTTCTTCGAGCTGCTGGAAGGTGGGATTGATGACGAACTCGCCGTTAATGCGAGCCACACGGACCTCAGAGATGGGTCCCTCGAAGGGGATATCGCTGCAGGCCAGGGCTGCGGAGGCTGCAAAGCCAGCCAGAGCATCGGGCATATCCACACCATCGGCAGAGAAGAGGATTACGTTCACATACACTTCAGCATGGTAGTTGCTGGGGAAAAGTGGACGCAGTGCGCGGTCCACCAGACGGCAAGTCAGTATCTCGTCGTCGTTTGCCTTACCCTCACGCTTTGTGAACCCGCCGGGGAAACGTCCGGCTGCGAAATACTTTTCTCTGTACTCAACCTGTAAGGGCATGAAATCTGTTCCGGGAACGGCATCTTTGGCTGCGCAAACAGTGGCCAGGAGCATCGTGTTGTTCATGCGGAGCATCACGGAACCATCGGCTTGCTTGGCAAGTTTCCCGGTCTCGATGCTGATGGTTCTCCCATCAGGCAACTCGACTGTCTTTGTAATTACGTTCATCTTGATTAAATTAAGTAATCGTTTAAAAATAACTTAGTACAATTTCCGCTCCGTTGAAGCGGTACATGATACACAAAATTCGGGCTTTAAAACATCTGTCATATTCTATATATTTTTAGTTTATAACTTT
>JAFUVM010000131.1 GCA_017483665.1 Bacteroidaceae bacterium | reverse complement strand
TTATATAATTAATAATTATTATTATAATATAATGAATAATGTATACCGTTATGTCGTTATTACGATATTACGTTATATCGTTATTACGAAAAATACGATGCTATTACGATGCTTCCGTCTCATTTTTGGGGGCAAAAGTATCAAATGTCTACTTTCCTCTTTTCCTCCTTTCTGCGTTTCTGCTTGTCTCCGGACTACACGTGCATAGACGTCCGACTACACGTGTAAAGTCCGCTGGCTTCACACGAGAACTCGAGCATCATTAAACAACGAAATGTTATTGACACAGCATGCTAAATCGTGCAAAATTTCGCACACTTTCGTAAAATCTTTGCTTTCTTTCAGTAATTTTCGGCCTGCTTCAAAGGAAAATCGCACAAGTTGCCGTACCTTTGCAGGCAAATAGATACAGATGAAGTACAAAGCCATTATCTTCGACCTCGACGGGACGCTGACCGACACGCTCGAGGACCTTTTCCTGAGTACGAACTTTGCGCTGTGCAGCCAAGGCTTCCCGGAGCGTTCGCTCGACGAGGTGCGGCGCTTCGTGGGCAACGGCGTGAAGAAGCTCATCGAACGGGCCGTTCCCGAAGGCACACCGAAGGGCCAGACAGAGAAGTGCTTCGATGCCTTCCGCGCCCACTACCTCGTTCACTGCCAAGACCATACGAAGCTCTACCCGGGCATCGCCACGTTGCTCACCACGCTGCAGAGCAAGGGCTACCGCATGGCGGTGGTCAGCAACAAGATGCAGACGGGTGTGACGGAACTGGCACGCACTTTCTTCCACGGCATCATCGACGTTGCCATCGGCGAACAGCCCGGCATTCCGCGCAAGCCCGACCCCTTGATGGTGGAGACCGCGCTCAGGCAGCTCGGAGTCACTGCCGAGGAAGCTGTCTACGTGGGCGATTCCGACGTAGACATACAGACCGCAACGGCTGCCGGACTGCCCTGCATCTCCGTCCTCTGGGGGTTCCGAAGCCGCAGCTTCCTCATCGCTCACGGAGCCACCACGTTGGCCGAAACGCCGCAGGACATCCTCTCGCTGACCTGATTCCGGCCCGTCATGCACAATTCTCAATTATTAATTGAGGACATCGGCTGCGTTTTTCTGCCCATAGCGCAAAAATATGAATCAAGAATTATGAATTGTGAATTAAAAGTCGTACCTTTGCGCCCGCAAAAACAAAGAACACAAAAACAAATATAACCCCATCAATGAAAACCGTTAAGTATTTTCTTATGGCAGCCGCCTCTGTCGCTGTGCTGTCATCATGCAGCAAGCTCGGCAAGCTGACGAACGAGAATTTCACCGTAACGCCCACTCCCCTCGAGGCAGTAGGCGGCGAAGTGCCTGTCACCATCAACGGCACTATCCCCGTGAAGTACATGAAGAAGAAGGCCGTAGTGACCGTGACTCCCGTGCTGAAGTGCGAGGGCGGCGAGGCTGTGGGCCAGAGCGCTACGTTCCAGGGCGAAAAGGTGGAAGGCAATGCCACCAAGGTGCTGTACAAGGAAGGCGCTGTCTACACGATGAAGAGCAACTTCTCCTACGTTGAGCCCATGATTCAGAGCGACCTCTATGCACGCTTCGATGCCAAGCTGAAGAACAAGACCGTGACCATCCCCGAGGTGAAGATCGGCTACGGCGTCCTCGCCACGAGCCAGCTCCTGAACCGCTGCGCCATCAACGGCGCCACGGCTCCCGATGCCTACCAGCGCATCATTGCACAGAAGCAGGAAGCCAACATCAAGTTCCTCATCAACCAGGCTAACCTCCGCGCCAGCGAGCTCGGCACTGCCAGCATCAAGGACCTGGGCAAGATCCTGCGCGAGATAAACGACAATGCGGAGACCCGTGCCCTGCAGAACATCGAGGTGAGCGCATACGCAAGCCCCGACGGTAAGTTCGACATCAACGAGAAGCTGGCCGAGAAGCGCCAGAACGTCAGCGCCAACTACCTGAAGGGTGAGCTCAAGAAGATACAGATGAATGCCGACGTGGACACGAAGTTCACCGCCGAGGACTGGGACGGCTTCCAGGAACTCGTCAGCAAGAGCAACCTGCAGGACAAGGATGTCATCCTGCGCGTCCTCTCGATGTATCAGGACCCCGAAGAGCGCGAGCAGCAGATACGCAACATGAGCGAGGTCTTCACCGACATCAAGGAGAGCATCCTGCCCGAGCTGCGCCGTGCACGCCTCATCGTGAACTACGAAATCATCGGCCGCAGCGACGACCAGATTCTGGAGCAGTACAAGCAGGATCCCAGCAAGCTTAGCGTAGAAGAGCTCGTCTACGGTGCCAACACCCTGGTGAAGGACGAGGCTACACGCCAGCAGTGGAACGAGACCATCGCCCGCCAGTATCCCAGCGACTACCGCGCCGTCAACAACATGGCACAGCAGGCTATTGCCGACGGCAAGAACGAACTGGCACAGAGCCTCCTGAAGCAGGCTGCCAGCATCAACAAGAATGCTCCCGAAGTGAACACCAACCTGGCTCTGCTCGCCCTGAAGGACGGCAAAGTGAGCGAGGCTGAGGGCTATCTGGCAAAGGGCAGCGGCTCCGACACCTTCAAGGAGGTGATGGGCAACCTGAACATCGCCAAGGGCAACTACGCACAGGCTGCCAGCGACCTGGCCGGCGTGAAGAGCAACAGCGCTGCCCTGGCTCAGATTCTCGCCAAGGACTACACCAGCGCCAAGACAACCCTGGCCGGCATCAAGAATGCCGATGCCATCACCAGCTACCTGCAGGCCATCCTGGCTGCACGCACTGGCGACGCTGCCACGGTGACCAGCGCTCTGGCTAATGCCATCCGTCTCGATCCCACACTCGCCACTCGCGCCGCAGGCGACCTGGAGTTTGCCAAGTACGCCAGCGCCGTGAAGAGCCTGGTGAAGTAAAAGGACAAAAAGGAGATAGAAGAAGGTAGAGGAAGATAGAAGAAGGTAGAGGAAGGAATGAAGATAGAAGAAGATACAACGGGACATAACATGTTTTGTCCTTTATCTTCGCTGCTGAAAGCAGCATATCTTCTTCTATCTTCTTCTATCTTCTTCCTTTTTTTGTGCTGCACCGGACACCCGGACGAGGCACGGCTCAAGGGCAAGTTCGAACATCTGGAGCAGGGAGAATTCCTCATCTACAGCACCGACGAGGAGCTGGACCGCCTGGATACGCTGAAACTGCAGGACGGCTCCTTCTCCTACACCCTGCCTGCCCTGCAGACAGCCACCCTGCATATCCTCTACCCCAACGCCTCGGAGCTGGTGGTCTTCGCAAACCCCGGTGCCGACATCCTCATCAAGGGCGACGCACGCAACCTGAGCGAAGTGGAAGTCAGCGGCTCGGACGACAACGAGGCCTACACCAAGTTCCGCCAAGAGGCGCTCGGCAAGTCCGCCTCCGAACAGAAGGCCATTGCCCGCGACTTCATCCTCGAGCACGCCACGCTGGACATGAGCCGCTACCTCTTCACAACCTTTTTCCTCTGCGACAGCACGACGACACCCGAAGAGGCGACGGAACTCTACGACAGCCTCAGCCGGGCACGCCCCGACGACCTCGCGCTCTCGAAGCTCTCGCAGCACGTCCGTGCCCTGGGCCTGATGCGCGTGGGCCAGCCGCTGCCCGATTTCTCCCTCACCCTGACGCCCGGACATGGCGGCAACGGCGACGAGGAACGCACCATCGGGCGCAGCGACTACGAGGGAAAGCTGTTGCTCATCGCCTTCTGGGCCGGATGGAAAAGCGGCAGCCAAAGCGCCCTCTACCGCTCACGGCGCTTCCGTCGCGAGATGAAAGGCAAGGGCAAGGAGGTCAACCTCCTCAGCTATTCGCTCGACGTCGACACGAAGCGCCTCACTTCCATCGAGAAGCGCGACACCATCGACTACCCGAGCTACTGCGACTTCCGCAGCTTTTCCAGCCCGCTCGTCAGGGAGTGGGGCATCAGGAACCTGCCGTTTTACGTCCTCGTCACACCCGACGGACGCATCGCCGCCTCGGGCACCGACTGGCTGAAGGACATACAGCCCGCCGTGGAGCGCCTCGAACCTGCAAAATAAGCGCCTTACCTTCCAAAATAAAGGCAAGGCACTTCTGAAATAAGAGGCACTTCTGAAATAAGAGGTGCTTCTGAAAGAGCCACGCGCCGCGTGTCTGTCTTAACCCCAAATCCTATACGCTATGCTGCCACGCCCAGCTCATAGAGCCTTTCGGGAGCGAAGTCCACGCCGTTGTACCACTCCAGCGTCCAGTCGGTGAGGGCAAACTGCACGAATTTATCGTGGTCTAGCAATTGTTCGCGAAGCTTACCCGTTAGCAGCGGTTTGAAATCGACGATGCGACGCTCACCGTTGCTGAATTCCAGTTCCATCGTGTAGTCGTGCAGGTAGTCCACATCGACCACTCTAAGCAATTCCTGATTCTCCATGTTTCGTTGTTATTTTAACGGGTCAATGGGCAATGCATCGTCTCCGTCCTGAAGGCGTGCCCAGTTTGCCATCAGTTCGTCGTAGTGTACGTCCATCCACTCAAACACTTTCTTCAGTGCTTTGCGTGGCAACTGCCCCTTCACCACACCCTTGCTGATGGTGACGGTGCAGCGGTAGTCGCCGTATCGCACTGCTTATCTCTGGCATAGATGGGCGTTTCTTCTTATTTACGTCAGCAAAGGTACAAATTTCTTTTGAATTATAGTGTGTTTTTCTGTTAAAAGTGTGAAATAGCCATGATTATCCGCATCCATACCACCAGTGGTCCTGTGTTCCCGCATGCCGTGACTACCGTTCCCGCGTGCCGTGACCATTGTTCCTGCATGCGGGAACGAGCATAGCCTCACGAACCCTGTCTGTCATATCTGTCACATCATCTGTCATGCTGTAAACTGATTATTTACAGCAGATTGCACGCCTTGTGGCAGATTGGCAGATTATTTCGGCAAAACTATATGTATGTAATCCTGGTTTGGTAGTACGAATAACGAATATGCTTGTTTGTAGAGAAGCTATTCTTCCAGCAGGGCTGTGGAGAGGTAGCGCTCGCCGGTATCGGGCAGCAGGACGACGATGTTCTTGCCTGCCAGCTCGGGACGCTGGGCAACGACGGTGGCGGCATAGGCTGCTGCGCCCGACGAGATGCCTACGAAGAGGCCGTCTTCCTTCGCCAAGGCACGTGCCGTTGCAAAGGCATCCTCGTTCGAGACGGGCAGAATCTCGTCGATGAGGGGACGGTCGAAGTTCTTCGGTTCGAAGCCCGCACCGATGCCCTGAATCTTGTGCGCACCGGATGGCTGGCCGGAGAGGACTGCGCTGCTGGCAGGCTCCACGGCAACGATGCGGATGTCCGGATTGTGGCTCTTGAGGGCTTTGGCAACGCCGGAGACTGTTCCGCCCGTGCCTACGCCTGCTACGAACACGTCCACCTTGCCGTCGGTGTCGCGCCAAATCTCCTCGCCCGTAGTCTGCACATGGATGGCAGGATTGGCGGGATTGTCGAACTGCTGCAGGATGACGGCTCCCGGCGTTGCGTCGCGCAGTTCCTCGGCCTTGCGGATGGCGCCCTTCATGCCTTCGCTGCCGGGTGTCAGCACGATTTCCGTACCGTAGGCCTGCGCCAGCTTGCGGCGCTCGATGCTCATCGTCTCGGGCATCGTCAGGATGACTTTGTAGCCGCGCACAGCTCCGACGAGGGAGAGACCCACGCCCGTGTTGCCGCTCGTCGGCTCGATGATGGTGCCGCCAGCCTTCAGGATTCCCTTCTGCTCGGCATCGAGAACCATGTTCAGGGCAATGCGGTCCTTCACACTGCCGCCCGGGTTGAAGTACTCCACCTTGGCGATGACATTCGCCTTCAGGTTGCGTTTCTTTGCATAAGCGTTAAGCTCGACCAGCGGCGTACCGCCGATGAGGTCGGTGATTGATTTGTAGATTGACATGATGGTATTTACTATTTAATGATTTACGATTTACTATTTATTCCCCCTAAAGGGGGTCAGGGGGTCCTTACCGTTTACTATTTATTTCCCCCTAAAGGGGGTC
>JAFUVM010000130.1 GCA_017483665.1 Bacteroidaceae bacterium | reverse complement strand
CTCTCAACTTTCAACTTTCAACTCTCCACTCTCAACTCTCATCCAGTTCCGCACGCATCTGCAGCCTGTCTTCCACAAGAACTTCGACCTGCTCATTTCGTCCCTCCAGTCGATGCAGGAGCAGGACTTCGACCTCTATGTGCTGGCCGATAGCCGCAAGCAGACCGACCGGCTGGAAAGCATCTTCCACGACAAGGAGACGGGCATCCGCTTCACGCCCGTGGACCATACGCTTCACGGCGGCTTCAGCGACGACGACCTGCACGTGGCCTTCTACACCGACCATCAGATATTCGACCGCTTCCACAAGTACAACCTGCGCAGCGAGCGTGCGATGGGCGGCAAGGTGGCGCTGACGCTGAAGGAGCTGCAGCAGTTCGAGGTGGGCGACTACGTGGTCCACGTCGACTACGGCGTAGGCCGCTTCGGCGGACTGGTGCGCATGCAGAACGGCGACAGCGTGCAGGAGGTCATCAAGATTATCTATTCGGGCGACGACACCGTCTACGTCTCCATCCACGCCCTCCACAAAGTGTCGAAGTACAAGGGCAAGGAAGGCGAACCGCCGCGCATCAGCCATCTGGGCACAGGCGCTTGGGAGCGCATGAAGGAGCGCACGAAGAAGAAAATCAAGGACATTGCGCGTGACCTCATCCTGCTCTATAGTCGTCGGCGCGAAGAGAAGGGTTTCGCCTTCAGCCGCGACAGCTTCATGCAGCACGAGCTGGAGGCCAGCTTCCTCTACGAGGACACGCCCGACCAGCTCAAAGCCACGCAGGACGTCAAGGCCGACATGGAACGGCAGCGGCCGATGGACCGCCTCGTCTGCGGCGACGTGGGCTTCGGCAAGACGGAAGTGGCAGTCCGCGCCGCCTTCAAGGCCTGTGCCGACAACAAACAGGTGGCTGTCCTCGTGCCGACCACCGTGCTTGCTTACCAGCACTTCCGCACCTTCACCAGCCGACTGAAGGACTTCCCCGTCAAGATAGAGTACCTGACCCGCGCCCGTTCGCCGCAAAAGGCCAAGCAGGTGCTGGAGGGGCTGAAGGACGGCTCGGTGAACATCGTCATCGGCACACACAAGCTCATCGGCAAGTCCGTGCGCTTCAAGGACCTCGGCCTGCTCATCATCGACGAGGAGCAGAAGTTCGGCGTCTCGACGAAAGAGAAGCTCCGCCAGCTGAAGACCAACGTGGACACGTTGACCCTGACCGCCACGCCCATCCCCCGCACCCTGCAGTTCTCCCTCATGGGAGCCCGCGACCTCTCCGTCATTCAGACGCCTCCGCCCAACCGTTATCCCATCCAGACGCAGATAGCCACGTTCAGCGCCGAAGTCATAGCCGAGGCCGTCGGTTTCGAAATGAGTCGCAGCGGACAGGTCTTCCTTGTCAACAACCGCATCAGCCAGCTTCCGGAGCTTGCCGCGCTCATCCGCAAGCATGTTCCCGACGCCCGCGTTGCCGTTGCCCACGGGCAGATGCCGCCCGAAGAGCTCGAGAAAGTCATGCTGGCCTTCGCCGACCACGACTACGACGTCCTTGTCTCCACCACCATCATCGAGAGCGGACTGGACATCCCCAACGCCAACACCATCATCATCAACGGCGCCCACAACTACGGCCTCTCCGACCTTCACCAGATGCGCGGTCGCGTAGGCCGTTCCAACAAGAAGGCTTTCTGCTACTTGCTTGCGCCGCCGCTTTCCGCCCTCAACACCGAGGCACGCCGACGGCTGCAGGCCATCGAGAACTTCAGCGACCTGGGCAGCGGCATCCACATCGCCATGCAGGACCTCGACATCCGCGGGGCTGGCAACCTGCTCGGAGCCGAACAGAGTGGCTTCATCGCCGACCTTGGCTACGAGACCTACCAGAAGATTCTCACACAAGCCGTCACCGAACTGCGCAACGAAGAGTTCCACGAGCTCTATGCCGAAGAGGTGAGGGAAGGACGGGTTGTGGAGAGCACCAGCGTCGTGGACGAGTGTCAGCTGGACAGCAACCTGCCCATGTACTTCAGCGAAGACTATGTGCCCACCAGCAGCGAGCGCATGCTCCTCTACCGCGAGCTCGACGCGATGGAGCGCGACGAGGACGTCGACCGCTTCCGCTCGCGGCTCGTCGACCGCTTCGGACCGCTTCCGCAAGAGGCCGAGGACCTGCTGAAGGTCGTCACTTTGCGTCGGCTCGGCAAGCACTTCGGCTGCGAGCGCATCGTTCTGAAAGCCGGACACATGCGTCTCTTCTTCGGGCCGGACGACAACAATCCCTTCTACGACGGGCACATCTTCGGGCAAATCGTCGACTTTGCGAAAGCCAACGCCTACCGCAGTCACTTCAAACAGGAAAAGAGCAAGATAAACCTCCTCATCGACGAGGTCAACGACATCAGCCAAGCCGTTGCCCTCCTGAAGAAGATTGCCGACAGTTAGCTTTGAATTATCAATTTAACTTCAGTTACTTGAGTGAAATGATTAATTTTGAATTTTGAATTTATTAATTTTGAATTATAATTTATTCTCATGCTAAGCCATCTGACCATCAATAACTACGTCCTCATCGAGTCGCTCGACATCGACCTGCAGCCGGGCTTCTCGGTCATGACGGGCGAGACGGGAGCCGGCAAGTCCATCATCCTCGGCGCTTTGGGGCTGCTCATGGGGCAGCGTGCCGACTCGGCAAGCATCATGCCCGGCGCGGCGAAGTGTACCGTAGAAGGCATCTTCAGCATCGAAGGATACGGCATGCAGGCACTATTCGAAGAGAACGGCCTCGACTACGAGCCGACGGAATGCATCCTGCGACGCGAGGTGACGACAGCCGGCAAGAGCCGTGCCTTCGTCAACGACAGCCCGGTGAGTGCCGCTACGCTGCGGCAGATAGCCCTTCGCCTGCTCGACATACATTCGCAGCACAGCAACCTCCTGCTCGAGCAGCCCACCTTCCAGCTTGGCATCATCGATACCGTTGCAGGCCACACCGACCTGCTCCGCGAGTATCGCGAATGCTATGCACGCCTTGCGGAAGCCCGCCGACAGCTCCGGCAGGCAGAGGAAGACTTGGCAAAACGTCAAGACGACGAGGAGTACCTCCGCTTCCAGCTCGCACAGCTCGACGACTTCCAGCCGCAGCCCGGCGAAGACGAGGAGCTGCACCAGTTGCAGAGTTCCCTGTCGCATGCCGAAGAGATAAAGTCGACGCTTTCCGGCATCACGCAGCTCTTCGACGGAGACGACGAAGAGATGGCAGGCATCACCGATTCCCTGCGCCGCGCATGCCAGTCGATGCAGCAGATAGCGCACGTCTATCCTGCCATCGAGGCGTATCTGGAACGCCTGGAGAGCGCAAGCATCGAAGTGCGCGACATTGCCGACGACATCAGCCGACGGGCAGAGGACGTGGAGTACAACCCCCAGCGTCTGCAGCAAGTCACGGAGCGTCTGGACAAACTCTATGCCCTCGAGCAGAAGCATCACGTCGGTTCGTCGGACGAGCTTATCGGCATCGCCGCCGACATCCGTTCGCAATTGGATTCACTGACAGATTCAGCCGACAGCATCCAGGAGTTGCAGCAGCAGATAGCGGCAGAGACGGGAAAAGCCCGTGAACTTGCGGCAAAGCTTTCCGAAGGACGGAAGAAAGCCGCCGCGCAGGTGGAGACGCTCGTGCGCAAGACGCTGGTTGCTATGGACATGCCCGCAGCTCAGTTCTGTGCCGACGTCTCGAAGTCGGACGAGCTCATGCCGATGGGGGCAGACATCGTCACCTTCCTCTTCTCGGCCAACAAGAGCCTGCCGCCCCGACCGCTGGCCGACGTGGCGAGTGGCGGCGAGATGTCGCGTGTGATGCTTGCGCTGAAGGCGCTGACCAGCAGGCAGGTGCATCTGCCCACGATTGTCTTCGACGAGATAGATACAGGCGTCAGCGGCAAGGTGGCAAGCTCCATGGCGCAAATCATGCAGCAGATGTGCAGCAGTGGCGGACAGGTGCTCGCCATCACCCATCTTCCGCAGATTGCAGCGAAGGGCAATGCACACTACCTTGTCTACAAGGAGGACAAATCGGGGCGCACGCTTTCGCACATCGTTCAGCTCGACCCCGAGCGCCGCGTCACCGAGATAGCCCACATGCTCAGCGGCAGCACCCTCACAGCAGCAGCCCTCGAGAACGCACGGCAACTCCTGATGGAATAATTCAAAATTAATAACTCAAGTTTCTGAAGTTAAAGTGGGATTAGTGGTTAGTGGTTAGAGGTTAGGGGTTAGAGAATAGTTTTGGCTCCTAATCAACTTCCCCAACAATCCTCTAACCCCTAACCTCTAACCTCTAACCTCTAACCCCTAACCACTAAACTTCTTTAACTTCTTTAACTTCAAAATTCAAAATGACAGGGTTTAAGAAACTGCGCATATTCATCGAGCGTGAGGTGGGACTTCGCCTTCCCACGGCCGCGGGCGAAGACGGGCAGGCTCCCCTTGTGCTCGTGGGGCTTAGCGGAGGGGCTGACTCCACGGCTCTGCTGCTCATCCTGAAGGAACTGGGCTTCAGGCTTCATGCCCTGCATTGCAACTTCCATCTGCGTGGCGAAGAGTCGGACCGCGATCAGGCTTTCGTCGAGGAACTTTGCCGTCAGCAGGAAGTGCCCCTTTCGGTAAAGCATTTCGACACAAAGGCGGAAGCCCGTCGGCGCGGCGTCAGCATCGAGATGGCAGCCCGCGACCTGCGCTACGAATGGTTCCGCTCGATGCGCAATGCCGCCACCGACCCCGCGACTCATCTTCCCGGCTGGCAGACACCAGTTGCCGTTGCCCACCACCTCGACGACCAGGCAGAGACGCTTCTCCTCAACCTCATACGCGGCACCGGCCTGCGCGGAATGGCAGGCATGCACCCGCGGCACGACGGCATCATACGTCCGCTGCTTTGCCTCAGCCGCGAAGAGATACTGCAGTACCTGGAGCGCCGCGGACAAACCTACGTCACCGACAGCACCAACAACGAGCGCGATGCCCTTCGCAACCGCCTGCGCCTCGACGTCGTCCCGTTGCTCCGCTCGCTCAATCCCGCAGCCGTCCGGCACCTGAGCCTTGCCTGCGAGAACGTGCGTCAGAGTTTGCCGTACTACATGCAGGGTATCGGCGCGTCTTTCCGGCAGCATGACATCACCCCGGCCGCCTTCCCGCTTGCCTCCCTCTCCGAGCGGACGCTTCTCCACGAATGGCTTTTGGGCAAAGGCTTCAACGCCTCGCAGGAGCAGGAGATGCTCGGAGCAGCGGCAATGGAGACGGGCAGGATGTGGCATTCGCGCAGCCACAGCGTCCTCCGCGACCGCGACGCCCTGCTTGTCACTCCCCGCGAGCCGGTCACCGCATTGCAGCCCGAGCTGCGGCAGGAGATAGTGACGGCCATCGGACGGACAGGTCCCGACGTGGCTTATTTCGATGCCGACCTGCTGGCAGGGCCCATCGAGGTCCGTCCCGTCCGCAGGGGCGACTCCTTCGTCCCCTTCGGCATGACGGGGCGCAAGCTCGTGAGCGACTACCTGACCGACCGCAAGATGAACCGCCTGCAGAAAGCCGCGCAGTATGTAGCCACCTGTGGCGGCGAAATCATCTGGCTTATCGGACAGCGCAGCGACAACCGTTTCCGTGTCGGCAAGAACACACGTCACATCCTGAAGCTTACCTGCATAGGCGAACAATAAGTATAAAGAAAAAGCCATTGCCTGCTTGAGGGCAATGGCGAAGTTATGGCTGCGAACAGACCTGTCCGGCGGCGGGGCGTTTCAGCTTCTTGATATGTTCTTGACGCCTTTTACCGTCCGGAGCTTCTTGATGATCTGCTGCAGGCGGCTGGTGTCGTCGAGCATGACGGTGAGTGTGCCGCTGAAGAGGCCGTCGTGGCTGTCGATGCTGATACTGCGGAGCAGGACTTTCTCTTCCTTGCTGATGATGTTGGTGATGTTGTTGACGATGCCGATGTCGTCGTTACCTATGACGCGGAGGGTGATGGGGTACTGCGTGCCGCGCTTGCCTGCCCACTTGGCCTTGACGATGCGATAACCGAAGCGCTGGCGCAGCTGGGGCGCGTTGGGGCAGTTCTCGCGATGTATCTTGATGCCGCCGCCGCTGGTGACGAAGCCGAAGACATCGTCGCCGTAGACAGGCTGGCAGCATCGTGCCATCTGGAAGTCGATGCCCTTCAGGTTCTGGTCGATGACGAGGACGTCGGAGGACCCCCCATCCCCCTTAAGGGGGAGTGCTTTGTCGGGCATCACGAACTGGTCGGCGCTCTGCGTGGGAACGGTCTTCTCGGCCTCGCCGTGGTCGAAGCGCTGCTGCTGGGCGTAGGCTTCGAACACCTCGTTCATTTCGAGCTTGCCGTCGGCCAGCGCTGCGTAGAACTCTGTGACGATGCGGTAGCCGAGTTTCGTCATGGTGTGCATCAGGACGGGTTCCTCGTAGTCCAGCTTCTTGTTCTTCATCTTGCGCTCCAGTTCCTCCTTGGCAAGGAGTGCCTGGCTGCTCTCCATCTCCTTGAGGCTCTGGCGGACTTTAGCCCTGGCTCGTGTCGTCGTGACGATGTTCAGCCAGTCCTGCTTGGGAGTCTGGTTGCTGTTAGTCAGGATTTCCACCTGGTCGCCGCTCTGCAGCTTCTGTCGGATGGTGACGTTCTTGCCGCCGATGCGGGCTCCGACGCATTGGTTGCCCACCTTCGAGTGGATGTGGTAGGCGAAGTCGAGCACGGTGGCACCCATCGGGAGCTTGAAGATGTCGCCCTTTGGGGTAAAGACGAACACCTCGTCTTCCTTCAGGTCGAGGCGGAAGTGGTCCATGAGCTGTGCGTCGTCGTTAGCCTCCAGAGCGCTTCGGACGCCGGCGAGCCATTCCTCCACACCGCTCTGTCCGCTCTTCACGCCTTTGTAGCGCCAGTGGGCGGCAAGGCCGTGCTCGGCAATGTCGTCCATGCGTTCCGTCCGGATCTGCACCTCCACCCACTTCTGTTCGGGGCCAAGCACGGTGATGTGCAGGCTCTCGTAGCCATTGCTCTTGGGCACGGAGAGCCAGTCGCGCATGCGTTTCGGGTTGCTCTGGTACATGTCGGTGATGATGCTGAACACCTGCCAGCACTCCATCTTCTCGCGCTCGGGAGCCGAGTCGAGAATGATGCGGATGGCAAAGAGATCGTAGACGCCGTCGACGTCGACGTGCTGCTTCTGCATCTTCTGCCAGATAGAGTGGATGCTCTTCGTGCGACCTTTCATGTGATAGTGCAGGCCTGCCGCCTGAAGCTTCGCGTCGAGCGGCTTCAGGAAGCGTTCGATGTAGGCGTCGCGGCTGCGTTTCGTTTCGTTGAGCTTCTCCTTGATGTGGTAGTAGGCATCGTGCTCGAGGTATTTGAGGCTGAGGTCCTCCAGCTCGCTCTTCAGCTTGTATAGGCCGAGCTTGTGGGCCAGGGGCGCATAGAGGTAAGCTGCTTCCATCGAGACCTTCCGCTGGGCTTCTACGTTCTCCGTGTCCTTTATCTGACGCATGATGCAGACGCGGTTGGCTATCATGATGAGGATGACGCGCATGTCCTCGGCAAAGGTGACGAGCAGGCTGCGGAAGTTCTCGCTGCCTACGGTCGCGCTCTTTGCGTAAACCTCGCGGATGCGCATCAGTCCATGCAGGATTTTAGCCACCTCGTCGCCAAAGTCGCGGCGGATGTCGTCGAGGGAAGCTGCGCCGCTCTTGACTATCGACCAGAGCAGGACGCTCAGCACGGTGCCCCTGGACAGACCAATCTCTTCGCCCACGATGATGGCAGTCTCCAGGTCCTTGACTATCGGATTGATGCCGAAGGCGTCGCGCTGGAGCTTTCCCGCCTCGGCTGCCCTGCGAAGATACGCCCGGAGTTTCTCCTCGTCGCCTTCGCGGACGACATCGCAGGCAAGGGCAAAGATTTGGCGCTGGGCGGCTTCTGCACGTCCGCGTTCCTCGTCGGTAAAATATATATTGGCATCCATCTTCTGATAATTTTTCATCTTAGTTATGCAAAATTACAAAAAAACTATGGACTATGGACTATGAACTATGAATTATTTTCGTACCTTTGTGGAGAATTTGACATTAACTAACAAACCACAAAGACATGTTCAGCAAAGAAGACATCCTGCAGATGCAGCAGAAGGGAATCAGCGAAGCGCAGATAGAGGCGCAGTTAGAGAGTTTCCGCAATGGGTTCGACTACCTCAAGTTGCGCGGAGCGGCAGCCGTGGGCGACGGCATCATTGCCCCCTCAGCGGAAGAGGCCGAGGCTTACGTCCAGGCTTGGAAAGACTACAAGGCAGAGGGGCACACCATTACCAAGTTCGTGCCTGCCAGCGGTGCTGCCAGCCGTATGTTCAAGAATATGTTTGAGTTCCTCGATGCCGACTACGACGTCCCGACTACCGATTTTGAGAAGACATTCTTTGCCCACATACACAGCTTCGCTTTCTTCGATGCCCTGAACGATGCCTGCTTCCTCAACGAAGGCAAAGGCGTGGACGCCCTCGTCGAGGAGGGAGACTACAAGGCTGTCGTAGCAAACATGCTTGGTGCAGACGGGCTGAACTACGGACAGCTGCCCAAAGGCCTGCTGCAGTTCCATGCCTACGACGACTGTGCCAAGACGCCCGTGGAGGAGCATCTCACCGAAGCTGCACTCTACGCCAGCAGTAGGGGAGAGGCTGAAGTGCATTTCACCGTCAGCAGCGAACATCGCGAACTCTTCCAGGAGCTCATCGAGCGCGTTCTGCCCGAAGTGCAGGACAAGTACAAGATAACGTGCAAGGTCAGCCTGAGCGAGCAGAAGCCCAGCACAGACACCATTGCCGTGAACATGGACAACACACCCTTCCGCACAGCAGACGGCAAGCTCCTCTTCCGTCCGGGCGGTCATGGGGCACTCATCCAGAACCTCGACGACCTGGAGAGCGACATCGTCTTCATCAAGAACATCGACAATGTGGTGCCCGACCGCCTGAAGGCCGACACTGTCCTTTGGAAGCAGGTCATAGCCGGCACGCTCGTCCAGGCACAGAGGCAAGTGTTTGCCTACTTGCGCCTGTTGGACAGTGGCAAATATAGTCATGCCGACCTCGAGGACATTATCCGCTTTGTCCGTCATACTCTTGGCTGCGACATGCCTGGCCTGAAGGAAATGGAGGATGCCGACCTCACCATCTTCCTCCGCAAGAAACTCAACAGGCCCATCCGTGTCTGCGGCGTGGTGAAGAACGTCGGCGAGCCAGGCGGCGGTCCCTTCCAGGCCTACAACCCCGACGGAAGCGTCTCGTTGCAAATCCTGGAAAGCAGTCAGATAGACAAGGACAACGAGGCCTACATGAAGATGTTCACTCAGAGCACCCACTTCAACCCCGTCGACCTCGTCTGTGCCATTCGCGACTACAAGGGTGAGAAGTTCCATTTGCCCGACTTCGTAGACCCCGCCACCGGCTTCATCTCGCACAAGAGCAAGGATGGCAGGGAACTAAAAGCTTTGGAGCTGCCTGGCCTTTGGAACGGCGCCATGAGCGACTGGAGCACCATCATGGTCGAAGTGCCTCTCTCAACCTTCAATCCCGTCAAGACCGTCAACGACCTGCTCCGTCCGCAGCACCAGCCGGAAGGTTGAAGCGTCTGCGAGGATAGAACCTAACCCCCATACCCTTGGCATTCGCTCTGAACGCCAAGGGTATTTTGTATCGTCAGCGGGGAATTATAGTCTTCTTGCACACATTTTCCCTGTTCTGTTTCCTTATTTCAATTAAAAGTCGTACCTTTGCGACAAGTATTGCTCAATGTGTATGCCTTCGGGCGACACTACCCTGAGCGCAGGGTGGCGGTACGATCTTATCGGTGAATAGATAGTTGTATCTATATTCTAAAAGAGGCTCCACGCAAATTCCGACCAAAACAGAACGAGCCTCTGGGAATCGGGATACACCTTTTCATTAAGGTGTACCCGTTCCTGTATATTTCGTTCAAGGTCCTTGGTCGGATACCTGCGTGGAAGTATATGAGGAACGTGGTACACTTTCTTTATATATATGTTAGTATGTAGTCGTTTCACGCTTAAATCCGACCAATTATGAACGTAACGAACGATGAACAGGAAAGACAAGTAGTTTCGCGTCAGCGTGTGGCCGACCATGGCGAGGTATATACGGCCAAGCGAGAGGTCAACGCCATGCTCGATCTGGTGAAGGAAGAAACGGAGCGCATCGACTCCCGCTTCCTTGAACCCGCCTGTGGGACGGGGAACTTCCTTGTGGAAATCCTTAACAGGAAGATGGAGGCGGTGAGGAGGCAGTTTGCCCGGAACCGCTTCGAGTACGATCTTGCTTCGGCACAGGCCGTCAGTTCGATTTATGGCATCGAACTCCTGCCCGACAATGTGGAGAACTGCCGCCAGAGACTCCTTGAGCAGTACCTTGATACCTATCGACGGCATCTAACATCCGAAGCCTCTCCCGAGCTGCAACGATGCATCCGTTTTCTTTTAAGGAAGAACATCCTTTGCGGCGATGCCCTGACCATGCTCGGGCAGGACGACCTGCCCATCACCTTCTGCGAATGGACATTTATCGGCATGGAAGGCAAGGTGAAGCGGCGCGACTTTGAACTGGCTGAACTTCTTCGTAATGTGGAGTTCGACAAGCCTAAGCCAGGCGAATATGGCAACCTCTTCAGCGATTTGGACGAACCAGTCTTCATGCCTCTGCCCAAGAGAGAATACCCTCTGACTGACTACCTAAAACTACCCGACTATGAGTAAGTTGAACTACAACCCCGATGTGCTGTCGTGCTTGGCAAACCTGAGCAACGACGAAGTGTTCACGCCTCCACAGCTTGCCAATCAGATGTTGGACATGTTGCCGCAGGAGTTGTTCCGAAGCCCTGAGACAAAGTTCCTTGATCCTTGCACCAAGAGTGGCGTCTTTCTTCGAGAGATTGCCAAGCGATTGATAGCAGGCTTGGTCGACGAGATACCTGACTTGCAGGAACGTATTGACCACATCCTGCACCATCAGCTTTATGGCATAGCCATCACTCGCCTCACCTCGTTGATGAGCCGCCGCAGCCTCTATTGCTCAAAGGATGCCAGCGGGAAGTATTCACTTTCCCACTTCGATACAGAAGACGGCAACGTCCGCTTCAAGGACATCCGTCACACATGGCAGAACGGCAAGTGCCGCTACTGCGGAGCCTCGCAGGAAGTCTATGACAGAAACGACACCCTCGAGTCCCACGCCTACGAGTTCATCCACACAGACAAACCTAATACATTATATAATAATATGACTTTCGACGTAATTATAGGCAACCCGCCATATCAATTGAGCGATGGAGGAAATGGTGCAAGTGCTATTCCAATATATAACAAGTTTGTTATTCAAGCAATGAAGCTAAAACCAAGATATTTGACGATGATTATTCCATCAAGGTGGATGACAGGAGGCAGAGGCTTAGATGATTTCAGGAGGGAATTCCTTTCGGACAATAGGCTTTCTGTTATTCACGACTTTAAGGATGCTTCACTTTGCTTTACAGGTGTGGAAATAAAGGGAGGGGTTAATTACTTCCTTTGGGAGCGAGATAAGGTCTCACCTATATGTGTAATTATAAATGATTACGGAAGTGACGGAATAAAAGAATGCAGACGTCCACTTATGTAATCGTTAAAAAATAACTTAGTACAATTTCCGCTCCGTTGAAACGATATGTGATACACAAAATTCGGGCTTTAAAACATCTGTCATATTCTATATATTTTTAGTTTATAACTTTATTGATTATTAACACTTTATATTTGTAAATCTGCTGAAAAATTCGTACCTTTATAGCTGAATTCCAAGCAGTTATGCAGGTCACGAATAGTCCAGCAGATATAGTAACAGACAAGGAAATGGAGTACCTCAGAGACGCAAACGAGAGACAGACGAGACAATTCGTCGCTATCATAGCAGGAAGG
>JAFUVM010000129.1 GCA_017483665.1 Bacteroidaceae bacterium | reverse complement strand
TATTCTAAACCCTTAAAACCCAAAAAACAAAATGAAAAAGATTTTCTGTTTCGTCTGCGGCTGCATCACAGCCGCCCTCACTGCCTGCGAGAAGCCCATCCTGGGCGACGACGAAGGCACCACCGCCCCACGGGGCAACGTAGTCCTCACCTTCAGCGCATCCGGCGCACAGACCCGCGCCGCCACCGTTCCCGGCGGTTTTGCCGACGGGAGTACCCGCGCCGCCACCACCGCCATCTCCTCCTACTTCACGAAACTCAACGTGATGCTGTTCAACGACGACGGCACCAAGTATTTCGACAAGGTGCGCACGCAGTACAGCACCGACGAGGACTTCGGACAGATGGCCCTCACCCTGCCCGCCGGCGAATACACCGTCGTCGCCGTGGGCCACTCGTCGGCCAAGTCGGCCACCATCAAGAGCCCGGAGATGGTGCAGTTCACCGCCAGCGAGGGCCAGAAGCTCACCGACACGTTCTGCTATGAGGGCACCGTCACCGTGGGCGACGAGCCTGAGCAGCACGCCCTCACCATGAACCGCGTCGCCGCGATGGTCCGCTTCCAGTTTACCGATGACGAAATCCCCGCCGCCCTTACGCACATCAAGTTCGACTACACCGGCGGCTCTGCCAACTTCAACCCCACCACCTCTGAGGGAACGACCAAAAGCACCCAGAGCGAGACCCGCCCCGTCAGCGCCGACGACCAGTATCGCATCTTCACCTTCCCTTACCAGTCCGCCACCGGCACCCTGAAAATCACCCTCTCAGCCCTCACCGCCGACGGCACCGTGATAAAGAAGCGCACCCTCGAAAGCGTCCCCATCACGCGCAACCGCATCACCACCTTCACCGGCCCCCTCTTCACCGACGGCGATGGCACGATAACCCAAAGCGGCTTCGGCTTCACCGTCAACGGCGACTGGGATGGGGAAGACCAGTATCCGTTCTAAGTGAAAAGTGAAGATTGAAGAGTGAAGAATTTCTTACGTCCCGATGGTAGCAAGCGACAAGTCGAGCGGCTGCCGCCTTGCTGTCCGGTAGGAAATTCTTCACTCTTCACTCTTCATTCTTCATTTCCACCAGTCGAACCCGAACGCCCGGTCGAGTTCCTGCTCGATGGGGTCGGGCGGGGGAGGGGGAATGAGGTAGTCGGGCATGGGGCAGGGGGTGAGGAGGTAGAGGGGGAGCCAGGCCTGCTCGGTGCCGTGGCCGGGGAGGTCGCGGAAGAGCAGGCGGAGGAAGCCGTTGCGCTCGCCGGTGGTCTGGCCGGTGCGTCCGCCGAAGCGGTCGGTGAGCGAGCGCAGAGCCTCGCGGAAGTCGGCGCGGGTCTCGTAGCCGTGGGAGGTGTGGTCGGCGAGCGGTGCGCCGTCGATGGTCTCGCTGACGCGGAAGTAGCCGCTGGCCTTCTCCACGAGGGTGTAGCAGTCCTGGTCCTCGATGAGCGCGTACCCGCCGCCCCGGAAGTGATAGCCGTCGTGCCCGATGCGCTCCACCACGAGCCGTCGCCCGTCGCTCCTGCGGCGCACCACGTCGCCGTAGGTGAAGCGAGGGGCGGGGGCTGCTGACCCGGTTGGCCCGGCTGTCCCGTCGGAAAACCGACGGGCACTGTGGCTGTCGATGGGGGTCATTTGTTCCATTGCTGCTTGTGTCCTTTCTTTGCTCTGATGATGGCGAGGCGGCGCACATGGTGGCAGCGCAGTTGCGTGCAGCAGTTCAGCCGGGTTTCGCCACTGATGTACCGTCGTATCTGTTCGCCGTTCAGGATGTCAGCGTCGGTCAGCCAGTTCTCGCGGCGGATACGCTCCTTCAGTTTGCGGATGCTTGTCATACGGTGGTCTCCATTTCTTTACGGAAGGCTTCTACTATATTGCTTGCCTCGCACCCGCGCATCCTTTTGATGCAGATGTTATCGCAGTTCAGCTCCAGCCACTTGCAGGCCTCCTTGATGGTTTCTTCTCTCGTTATCACGGCCACGCTGCGGGCATGTTCTGGCGTGAGCCACGGGGCATATCGGTCGCCGGTCATGGCGGCCACACCCTCTTCCAGTTCGTTGCTACACCGCCGGGTGTAGGCTTCGATGTAATCTTCTACTCGTTTCATAGGTTCTGTTCGTTTGGTTCGTTGTAATTGATCACCTCGACCTTATCTCGCCACTGCCAGAGGGTGCGGGCGCTGCGGAGGGGGGTGAGGAGGATGGTGGCGAGGGGTTCATGCCGGCCGTCGGGGGCGACGAGGTGGAGGGCGAAGGGCTCGCGGAGGTAGGCGTCGCCCTGCTGGGCGCGGAAGGCGGCGTAGGTGCGCAGGTGGCGCAGGGTGTCGAGGATAGCGCCGGAGCGGAGCTGCTCTTGCGGGTCGTCGCCGGGGGTCATGGCGTGCAGGGCGGGCTGCGTGGCGTAGGCCTCGTGCTTCGGGGCGCTCACTTCGAGCAGGCCCTGGTGCTCGTGTACTTTGAACATGTCGAAGTAGTCGAGCCAGGGCTGCAGGTCTCTATGCTTTCTTGCCATCGTCCAAGCGTTTTAGGGTTAGCGCGATGATGCCGAGGTTGGCCAGTAGCAGCAGGATGATGATGCCGCTCGCGGCCCACTGGGGCAGCACGTAGGCGGCCCCCATCACGGCTGCCAGGAGCAGCAGCGCCGTGAAGATGTTCTGAAGGGTCTGTTTCATTGTTGGATACTTGGGTTATAGTGAATTAAATTCGTTTTCCAGTTTTTCTAAATGCGCTTTCAGTTCTCCCAGCCGTAGTACAACCAGTGGGAGAACCTTCGTTCCATGCAGTTCGTAGATGTACTTCTCAGGGTCCATTGACCCGCCTGGCTTGTCGGCTCCTATTATGACCGTTGCGTCTTTCTTCAACTCGGCGATCCATACTTCAAGAATCCTGATTCGGTTTCTTGTTTCCATTATCGCTTGGTGCAACGAGTTTCCTCTGTTTAATTCTTCAAATGTCATAAGCGTGCCTCCTTTCACTTTTCGTATTCGCTCTTGATGGGCATGACGTAGAAAGTCTTGGGAACCATCCACTGTGCGCCGTCCTTCTCGATGACCTCGGTGTCGAAGTCTATCAGGTGGGTGTCACGCTTGATGGGCTGGCCCAGCAGGTCGAGCGTAGGATGCTCGTCGATGTAGGCCCAGATTTTCTCCTTGATGTCCTGTATCATCTGCCGGCGGGTGCCTATGCTGCCGTCGCCGTTCCAACGTATGCCAGCATCGACGTCCGGCTCTATCGCCAGGCTGATGTCTATCGTTTTGCCTTCCTGAACCAGAAAGCCGATTGCGCCTATAAGATCTGCGTCTCTCAGAATTGGAATGTTTGGCATAGGTCAGTCCTCCTTTCTCTCGTCTTCTTGTTTCTCACGTTGGCGCTGGTCGCTCCAGCTGTGTATCGTGCCGTCGTCGATGGCCTTGCCGTTCTTGTAGGTGCAAGAGGCGTGGTGGGCACTCATTGGCAGGATGGCAAAGGCGGTCGAATGTTTTCCGAAGAAAAAGAAATACGAACCCAGCCACCATCCGTAGCCGTATCTAATACTGAAAATCCTAATGGGGAGATATTTCTCCATAATTCAAATTTCTGTTTTAAGTTTCGTTTCTTGAAAAAATGGAGGGCGGGGCCGTCGCGGATGCGCCCTCCTGGCTCTAAGAACTCTCTCAGAACGAGAGGTGTTTCATGTGTTTAATCGCCCTCATTCTCCCCGGGGTTGGCAGTCGTTCCGCCGCCCTGCTGCGACGTGCCGCCGTCGGGGTCGGCGGTCTGCTGCGTGGCGCTGTAGGCCACCTTCTGTGCCTGCTTGTTCATGGCGAACTGCTTGGTGAACTTGGTGCCGACGGTGGCGCCAATCTTCCACGTCAGCATGTCGGGCGTGAGCATCTGCTCCTCGGCGCGGGTCTTGCCGGGGTACTTCTCGGGGTTGGCCTGCACCACGGCGTCGCTGATGCTGCCGCTGACGCTGGGGTAGATGCTCACCAGCACGCCGTCGCCCGATTCGAGCTGCACGCGGTTGTTCTCCATCACCTCTTCCAGGATGACGTTGGCGGCTTCCTCCAGGATGCTCTTGATTTCGGCGGCGCGACTGATGCCACGGGCCTCGATCTTCTTGGCCAGTTCCTTGTTGGTGATTACGTTGTCGATGACGGCCTGCGCATAGAAGCTGTGGTTCAGGGTCGTCTGGTTGGCATTGGGCGTGAACTCGTTCACGCGATACTTGTTTACTGCCATTCTCATGGTGCCGGTGATGCCCGCCGGCAGGGTTCTTAAAGGGTTGTTTTTAATGTGTCTGTGGCGGGGTAGTACTTTTGCCCGGACAGAAGTAGTACTTTCGCCTCGGTCAAAGTAGTACTTTCGCCAAGACAAAAGTACTACCGCACCGGAGCGGGGTCAAGGGCAGGCCTTCGGCAGCTTATGCCTCAGTGCCTTCCAGTCGGGTTTCTCGGGTGTCTTGTTTTTCTTGCCCATTATTAGTTCTTGGGAGTTGATGCCGAGCAAGGCTAATAAATGCTCATATTGTTCAACGGAGTAGAGCATTAGGTGGCTTATTTTGCAGTTGCCGGTGATGTCGCCGTGCATGGCAAACCTGTCGTCATACATCATATTGGTCACGTAGGCATCGGAAAAGAACTTGTCGCCGTCTTCAAATGACCGGCTCAATCTTACCTGCCAAATCATTTTGCCCTCAAACTCGAAGTCATCACGCTCCCAGCCGTGAGTCTCAAAAAAATCTCTTGTCAATTTCCCCATAATCATTTCTGTTAAGTTCAAAGTCTTCTCGGTTGTATGTGCAACTTGTCGGCATATTCCAGCAGTTCCGAGAAGCGGTCGTTGAGCCGCTGCCAGAACTCGTCGTACTGCTTTTGGGCATCCTCGGCGGTGTCGCTGATGAGCATGAGCGCGTGGAACTCTTCCTCCAGTTCGTGCGAGAAGTACGAGTTCATAATGTTGGCCTTGTAGTAGCGCAGGCGCAGGGCGGCCATCTTGTCGGCCAGTTGCCTTGTGCGCAACGTCAGCGGATAGACCACGGTGTCGCCGCAGCAGCCACTCTCCATACAGTCGTAGTGCAGGCCGTAGAATGACGACGAGCCGCCTCTGTCCTCGGGTGCTTCGACGTAGCACAGTTCGGCGTCGCTGTTATACACCCAGTCGCCTGTCTTACACTCCGACAGCTTGCAAACCAGTTTCTGATAGTAAATCGGATATTCTTTTTCTGTCATAATCTTAATTCGTTTAATTCGTTTTGTCGTTAATGTTTCAGCGGAACAATTCGCTGCACCTCGCGGGGCTACCACTTCTCCATGCCGACGGGAGGGATGGGGGAGGTTTCAGACCCCACCCCTGCCCCTCCCCTTGGATGGGAGGGGAGCGGTTGCGCGTTGGCTGTCGATGGGGTGGGGAATTGTGCCCTTTTTGTGGCGGTCTGTCCGCAGGGCACTCCCCGCCCCTGTAGGGGAGGGGCAGGGGTGGGGTCAGATACCTCGTCCTCCCAGCGCCGTCCGTTGAGCCAGCCCTGGGCGTACTTGAACTGGATGCCCTGCTGCTGGCAGTCGCGTGTGTAGCCGGGGAGGGCGGCGAGGGCGGCCCGGCGGTCGCCCGCCGTGAGCCGCTGCCACGCCTGCTCTGCCCGCTTGCGGTCCTTGTGGACTGGGTAGAGCGCCCAGAACTCGTCGAAGGCCGGGGCCTCAGTCGCTTTCCTTGCCATCGCCGGCCTCCTTCTTCTCGTATGGGTACACGTCGATGATGCGGGTCTCGCTGATGTTGCTCTTCTCGTAGTCAATCATCGTCGTGCCCATCACGTCGTTGATGTTCTTCACTGCGCCGTCGAAGGTGGCGGCCTGCACGAGGTAGTATGCGTTGGTGCGCTTCTCCTTCCCCGTCCGCTCGTCGAGGGTGATGAACTGGAGCTTGGCCTTGAACCAGCGGTCGCCTTCGTCGTCGAAGAACACCTCCTTGTAGGGCGCCTTCCTGACGTCGGTGATTTCATACTCGCCGCTGATGTAGGCCGACATCTCTTCGGTGATGCGCTGCTCTGCCTCGGCGAAGCTCAGGGCGTCCACCACATACTGTTCCGTCACTTTCTTCTGAGTGCCGTCCTCCTGTGTCTTCTCGTAACGGACCTTGCACTCAAACCAGATTGCTGTTCTGCTTCTCATTGTTGTTGGGGTTTTTAATTGGGTTGATACTAATTTCTATCTCTTGGCTCAGCATGGCCGCGAGACGGTCGTGCTGCGCCTTGGTTACGACGATTTCTGCCTGCGGGATGGTGTAGACCGTGCGCCTGACATAGTTGAGCACCTTGCGCTTCCACTTAGTGTCGCGCCGATAGCCTGAGCGATAGGCCTTCTTCATCTTGCGCGGCATACGTTCGAGTTTCTGCTGCATGGTGACGCTGACGAGCCGTGGCCCGTCCATCAGTTGTTTCAGTTCTGGGGCAGGCCCTTCCATCGCGCAGGTGCCGGTGGCGGTGAATCCCTTGTTGCTGTACGACGGCTGCGAGTCGTCGTCCTTATAGGTCAGCACGGCAGGCTTCAGTGTGGCGACCTCGCCGAGTGCCACAGGTTCTTTCTTCAAGTCGTCGGCATGGAAGACAAATATCTTTCCTGTGCCGAGGGGTAGTGGTTCTTCTCCCATAGGTCAGTTCCTCCTCTTAATCATTTTCGGATTGTCGTGTATATTGCCAACGACTTCTGCCCATTCGTGGGTAGGTGAGCCGGTGGGGAACTCGTCGTCGAGGTCGCCGTTCCACAGGAAGGCGAACACGCCGCGAACGAAACGTACCTCCAGGCGGATCTTCTCACCCTCGATGCCGAGGATGTCGCCCTCGTAGATTTCACGCCCATTCTTGTCCTTCAGACTGGTAAACTGTCCGACGGTCTCAGGCTTTACCTGCTCGCCTCTCTTGCCGCCCTGCTCGAAGATGCACACGTCGTTCTCGTGGTGTCTCAGGTCGCCATACAGCCACTTGTTGCTGGCGATGTCTTGTGCTCTGAATTTAATTGCTCTCATTTCTTGCCCTCCATATCTTTTATCACCTGTGCAAAGGCGAAGGCCCCGACAGCAAGGTAGATTTCATTGCAGTCCTTCTCGTTGCCGTCGAAGATACCTGTGCTGGTGGTGTCAATCAGTATCGGCTCGTCGGCCTGCTTCAACAGGTCGGCTGCTTTATCCAAACTCTGAGCCTCTTGCTCACTATCGGCCTGCATCATCATCAGTCCCTTCATTGCGTCGATGAAGCGGTCGGGAATTTCAATCATTACTTTTGCCATAATTCGTTCAATTCGTTTAATTCGTTGTTTCATTCTTCACTTCCTCCACTCTCTTCCTCACCTCCTCGCTGGTTTCCATCTCAATCGCCGTCCGCTCGTCGAGGGTGATGAACTGAAGCTTGGCCTTGAACCAGCGGTCGCTCATGTCCGCGTCGTCGAAGAAAACCTCCTTGTATGGCGCCTTCCTGACGTCGGTGATTTCATACTCGCCGCTGATGTAGGCCGACATCTCCTCGGTGATGCGCTGCTCCGCCTCGGCGAAGCTCAGGGCGTCCACCACGTACTGTTCTGTCACTTTCTTCTGAGTGCCGTCCTCCTGTGTCTTCTCGTAACGGACCTTGCACTCAAACCAAATTGCTTGTTTGCTTCTCATTGTTGTTGGGGTTTTATTGGTTTAACATGAATGACCACGAATGGCCATGAATTTCTCACGAATATATTTCTTTCCAGTAGCGGTACTGCTCGGCGAACTTCGCGTCTTTGCTCCCGAGGTCGGGTGTGTCGCCTTGCAGCCTTTCGGGGGTGTAGCCCCGGACTATCTTGTAGCCCTCCTTGATGTCGCTGAGAAACATGGCGATGCTGCTTCCTTGCAACACGCCGCCCTCGTCGTCGGTGGGTCGGTTCCACGGGTCGTCGCGCTTGGCCTTGACGTACAGACCGTAGGTGAATTTCCGCAGATTGAGGTCTTGAAGGATAACCTCGCGCCCGCTTGCCACCTCTACGATTTCCACGCCGTCGTGTATCTCCTGCGGCCAGTGGTCGGCAGCATCTACTTCCTCGCGGTGCATCTGCCGACGCTGGCGCTCGGCTTCCTCCTGCCGCTGTGCGTTCTTTATGTGGAACTTGGCAATGTCCTCGCTGGGCCAGTCGGTGTCAAGTCCGAGCCGTTCCAGTTCCTTGATGGTCTTCTTCGATAATTTTGCCATTGTTATTCGTCTTGCTTAAATGTGAATCCATTCTTCTCTGCGTTGCGCTCGAACACGGTGCGGCGGTCGGTATCGTCATCGTAGTAGATGATGTAGCGCTCGCCGTGACCCTCGGTGATGTCGGTCGATAGCAGATAGCCGTGTTTCATCGCATAGTGGCGGTGTGCCAGTTGGCTCTTCGTGTAGGGCGACATAGGCAGGTGCAGGGCGGTCTTTCGCTCCAGTCCGTAGATGTCGCGGCGACGTTCACGGCGTATCGTCTCTTTCTGTGACTCGCTCTTGCGCTCCATACACTTCTTGTATTTGCTCTTCGACAACTGGCGGTAGGGATGGAAGCCCTGCTGCCAGCGTTGGCGGGTGGCCTCGATGGTGTTCTCGTGGGGTCGTCGGCCTCGGATGCTCTCAAAGTAGCCGTTGTCCTCCTTGGTCTTGTTGGCCTTGCGAGCCACGCGCTTCATTATCGTGTGCAGGCCCTTCTCGCTTTTCGTCAGTCCTTCCGTCTGTGCAAAGTGGTGGATGGCGTAGTAGGTCAGTCCGCTGGCCTTCATCAGCCGACGACACTCCACTTCGGGGAACCACCGCCGCAGCCAGTCCTGCTGTTCTTCGGTGAGGATGGTCTTGCGGCCTGGCTGCGTGTCGGGTCGTGGTGCAGGGAATGGGGTCATTGTCCGTTCAACTTTGCGTTCACCTTGTCGATGTGTTCCTGGCTCATGCCGACGGCCTCCGAGCCGAGTTGTCCTCGCCAGCCACGCTTGCGCAGTTCGTTCACCAGTCCGAAGTCGCTGATGTTCTGCAACTCGCGGCTCGTCGAGAAGTTCTCGCGGCGGAACTTGTTGATGCGCTCGCCCCATTTCGTCTGGCAGTCGAGCCGACGCTGAGCCAGCATCTGCTTTTGTGCCTCCAATTTGGAAAGCAATCCCTTCACTTCTGCCAGGCGTTTCTTCGCCTCGGCAATCTCCTGTTTGTTCTCTGCTTGCCAGAGTCCAATCTGGTTGCGCTCCTGTGCAAACTGAATGTGCAACTCGCGCTTCTGCTCTTCAAATTCAATCTGTGTCATAATTGTTATTTATGGTAAATTCGTGTCTAATTCGTGGCAATTCGTGTTAAAAACAAAAAGCCATTCGTTTAATTCGTTTAATTCGTTGTTTCGTGTTCCTGCTTCAGCCGGTCGGCCTCACGCTCCAGGTCGTCCTTCATCGTCTGCAGGCGCTCCAGTGCGGCGTCGGCGTAGCGGCTGTCGGGGTGCTCGCGCCATTCTCGGAACGTGGGCGGGTCGAGCGAGAGCGCGGCCAGCCGCTGGCAGTAGTCGTAGTATTCGTCGTACTCGTCGCGCAGGATGCCGTGGTCGATGATGTACTGCATTTCGTCGAGCGAGATGAAGTAGCACGTGCGCAGCTGGTAGGGCGCTCCGGCGGGCTCCTCCGCGCCGCCAATCCAGTAATCGTCCGGCGTCACCTCCATGCCCCACTGTCTGTGCAGCTCCAGGGCGTAGTCCTGCGCGGCCTTGGCCAGCGCCGAGCGCAGCCCCTGCCGGATGGTTTGCTTGGTGGTCTTTGTTGTCATAGTTTTCTTTTTTGCCGTCTTGCGACGGGAAATTTGTTAAAAATTAGGGTTAAAAATTATTCTAATAATGCCTTAACATCTTTTGATTCTCCGTAAGCCGAGCATAGAGAAGCGACGTTTGACATGGCTGATGTTATTAAGCCTTCCACGCACCTCGAAGGTCTTCCGCTATAGTTCATCGGCACGGGCAGCTTACAGACTTCATTCCCCTCAATGAGTTTATCGCCAGGTCTGAAATATGACATCCAAGTTACCGGGACGAGTTCTCCGATATTATATTTCTCTTCGATAGCACGGATGCGTTCAACCTCCTTGCGTATTTCTTCCTTAAACTTCAAGAGGTTCTTGTCCCGTTCATACTCTTCTTTGATTTCGCTGTAGGCCTTCTTTACCTTGTTTGCTGATTCTTGATCCATCATAATTGCTGATTCTTTTAATTCGTGAACAATTCGTGTCTAATTCGTGGCAATTCGTGTTTAAGAAAAGCCCTTCGTATAATTCGTTGTTCTGTTTATTATTCACTCTTTTCCATGATGCCCCAGAACTCCATGATGTCGTCGAGGAGGTAGGGGCTGCACGCCTTGTGGATGTACAGGTTCTGCATCATGGAGGGCTTGGCCCGGCGGTCGAGCAGCCCGAAGTAGTGGCGGCGCGTCATGCGCATGATGTAGTGCCAGCCGCGCAGCCGTTGCCTCATGCGGTAGGCATAGACGGGTAGCCCGTCGTCGTCCCACCCCATGAGCGACTGCTGCTGCCGCTTCAGTTGCTTTGCTACTTTCCTTACTCGCATATCTTCACGTCCAACAATAGATGTAATACTGGTGGTGCTCGTCGAAGGGGATGGCGCAGACGACCGTCATCAGGTCGCGGGTGCGGTCGCAGAGCTGGTCGTAGGTGCCCCAGCCGTTCTCGGGGTTGTACTGCTCCAGCTCCTCGCGGTGGCTGGCGATGTAGTACGAGACGGCCATCAGCTGGCGCACCAGCTCGGGCGTCAGGCGGGTCACCTCCACGTCCCACTCCTCGCCGTCGTCGTCCTTGCGGTGGATGACCTGTTGCTCCAGCAGGGGGTTGGTCTCGGGGTGCCACAGCAGGTTGTAGGCCGTCAGCGGCTGTGGCGCGAAGTCGGGCTTGTCACGCTCGTAGTCTTGTGGCAGCGTCAGGTGGCCGTCGGTGCCTGCGATGGGCACGTGGCTGGCCATCTCCGTCAGGTTGTGCGTCAGGTTCAGGTGGAAGAGGTCGTTGTCCTCGTAGTCGTACACATTCACCTCCGAGAGGTCGGCGTCGGGGAAGCGCTCCTTCACCTCGTCCAGCGTCTTCAGTTCTCGCGTCTGTCCGTCCTCGCGGACAAAGACCCCTGTGCCGCGATGGCGCACGGGTCGCTGTGATTTCAGATACAGGTCTAAGCTCATAATTGTCATTTCTTTTGTTTGGTGATATCCATGTTTATCAGCCACTCGTCAGCGAGGCCGCGCCACGTCTGCGTGTTGCAGATGCAGACGTCCTCGTAGTCGGGGTTGTCGAGGACATACTCCTCGATGAGCGCGTCCAGCCGATCCTCAAATTCATGCTTCGTCATAATTCGTCCGCTTAAATTTTATACATAGATTTATACTCCCGTCCTCCGCACATCATCACATCGTCTGGCCTGTCTCCGAACCAGTAGTGGTCGCAGTAGTACCCTGCCAGTGCGTCGATGACTGACGGTGCGGATATGCTGATAGCAGAGTGCCAGCCTGTAGGGTCGCCGTCAATCTTCCTTTTGGACTTCTTCAGTCGGCGGCAGTTCCAGCACGACGGGCGGAACTTTAGGCTAAACTTTTTGTGGCTCATCTTTCTTTTTGATTTGAACGATTACTTTGTCACCCTCTTTAAATCCATTCTTTCTCATATCTTCAAGAGTAGGAACAAGTTCATCTAAATCATCATTTTGCATAATAGTTTCTACCGTAGTTCCTTGACTTGCCATCCATTGAGCACCAGCAATAAAGAAGTCTTTTATATCGTTTATCTCTGGGTCTTGAGGGCTATTCTGAAAGTCAATGGCTGCTTGTAATAGTTTACTGTCCTTGCACTCCATATAGAATTGTTGTTTGATTGTTATTCATTTGACTTGCCATCCACTCTGCTCCTTTCTTGAAGGCATATTCAACATAGTCAGCAGTATATAGTGGATTCCCATCATTATCATGAAGGCCATCCCATTCCTCTTCTGCAAACTCTTCTGCTGCCTCGTCAAGTGTTGAGGGGAGTGCCTTCAGTCTTTGCAACTCTTTCAGCCACTCTGTCAACTGCTTGTGCTCACGATTGCATTCAGAGTCGCCACAGGCTTTCTCTTCGCAGTGCTTTATTGCTTCTTCGATTGTCATATAATATAGTGTTTAATATTTACCATCCAGTACCATCCCAATCTGCATCAGCAGCTTTACTGTAAGGGCCACCTGCACCAATGTAGTGATTAACAGGTATAACATAACCATCGTCATCGTCGCCATAATCATTCTCGCAACTATTGCTTTTGCCAATATTAGGTTTATAATTTTTCGGCTTTCGATGCAAGATGTCCCACGTTCTATCTGGGTCATTTTCACCGTGAAAGATTGAAATTTCACCAGCGGAGTATGACTTACCGTCGCTTCCCTTAAACCAAATTCCTCGAAGTACTTGGTCTACATAAGATACGTTTTCCTTTGGCGGACAATTGTTGTACCATGAATCAAGGTCAACCCACGGACTCCAGTGAGGGACAGCTCGTATGCAGGCACCATTTATTCTTTCACGCGCCTCATATTCCTGTCCTTTACGGAATATCTTTAACGGACGATATAATTCTGATTGATAAACTGGGCAAACACATAGAATTTCCCCGTCTCTTTCAACGCATATATGGAATCGCCCAATTGCAGTTTCTACAAGGAACTCTTCATTTGCGTCATGTTCCAACCAATAATTAGTGGTTTTATTGTCTTTTGTCATACTTTTAATGCTATTTTATGTATTAAATGTATTGTTTATTATCTTACCGTCTCTCGAAGATGCTCTTGTATTGTTAAGGTTAGGTCCACACGTTGCAGCGTAGCCACGGCATTTCTTCGATGGTGATATATCGGCAGATATACCGACAGTATCCGTCGATATTGTTGCGGCAACCGAAGCACTTTATCTTTCTAAGTTCCATACCTCAGTCCTCCTTATATAATTCCGTTTTCTTGAACAGCGTCGTAAGCCTTCGGGTGAGCGAGGCTGTTTTCTTCGGGTACTGCTGCTTGACAGTGTCTTCGTCCTGAAGGATACTATATAACCGCCAGGCCAGATTGCCCGTTATGCTTGCCCACTCCTTGACATCTTTCAAGTCCTCTATCACACAGTCAATGTCGTCTTCGTCAATGTTGTCCGTGATAAGAGCTGAGTTGAGCAGGCAGCCGCACTCCTGACAATGACGGAAGTAGTTGTCCTCGGGCGCCGATTCCTCGCATACTTCGTGACAATACTTGCCGCCGCACTCCTTGTCGAGTTCGCGGGCTTTCTCTCTCGCGCAGGCCGGGCAGAAGTCTCCGTCTACCTCTTCAACCTTGAAGCCTTCGCCGTCCATCCTGTTGATGTAGAACACGGCTTCGGGGTCGTGATGCCAATACAATATCCGCAGGGCATCAATCATTTGCTCGTGTGCCGTCATATCTCAGTCCTCCTCCTTTTCTTTGTCAGCAAACTCGAATATCAGGCGGGGGCAGTAGCGGTCGTCGATGACGTAGCGGCCGCCCACCTTCAGCAGGCCGCCGATGGTCCACTTGCAGTCCTGTCTGCCACCAAGGCCGTAGCGCGAGGCGCAGTTCAGGTAGGCGGCGTGAGGGCTCTGTCCGGCGGCCTTGAACTCACGGGGCGTCTGCACGTGGCCGCAGGCGGGGCACCTGAAGCGCCAGTCGAGCCGTTCCTTGCCGTAGAGCCGTTCGCCCTCGGCCTCCCACTCGGCGAGC
>JAFUVM010000128.1 GCA_017483665.1 Bacteroidaceae bacterium | reverse complement strand
ATCACCGCCATCGTAGCCTTGACCACCGCTCTGTGGGAGATGAAGCGCAGGTCGGACGGTCTGACCGAATCGCAAAGAAACCTACAGAAGATTCAGGAACAGGCCAAGAAAAGCATCGTGGAGGAAGAACAGAAGATCCGGCTGCTCATTGCCGCAGCTGAGGATGAGAAGCTGTCGATGGATGAACGAAAGAAAGCCGTGGAGAAGCTGAACAGTATTATCCCAGACTACAATGCACAGCTCGACGAGACCACAGGCAAGTATAAGGCAAACAAAAAGGCGTTGGACGACTATCTTGCATCGTTAGTCCGCCGATATGAGATTGAAGGGGCCAAGGAACGTCTGAAAGAACTGGGTAAGGAATTGGCCGATGCTGAAGTTGCGCTGAAAAAAGCGAATGATAGCGCTGAAACGATAAGTAATACAGGGCCTACTTCTGGCTCACAGGCTGACGTATTCTTTAATATAGGGCAGAAGGTAGGAGCAAACGACAGAGCTGCTGACGCACAAAGGGCAAAGGATGCAGTTCAGAAGCAAATTGACGATCTCCTGGCAGCATTCGGGGAAGACCTGAAAAAAGAAGCCGTTCATGAAGAGGTGGAGGTAGAAATTGAACCAGAGGTCACAGTCACGGACCCAGGCTCTGGCAGTGGATCAGATGACCCGCTGAAAAAGCTGGAGAAGGATCTGAAGGATGCGCTACAGAGGCAGCAGATTGAATCCTTGCTGTCCTACCGCCAGGGAGAAATCAGCTATCAGCAATACCTGGACCGGCTGGACGAGCTGCAGAAGCAAAGCTTTGCAGAACGCCGCAAGGTGTATGAGGACGCCCACGCCACCGAGCAGCAGGAATACTGGCAGCTGCTGAAGGAACAGAGCGACTACCTTAACAAACAGGTCGAGGAAGGACGCAAAAAACGTGACAGTGAGCTGCAGCGCGACAAGGTACTTCGTGAAGCCAACATCAGACAGCAGTATAACGACATCGCCTCGGAGATATACCAGGACGAAGAGGCACTGAATGAGGCACTCTTCAGGAATGATCGGGAGTTCCTGCAGAAGAGAATAGAGAACGCCAGGCAAGGCACGCAGGAGCGCATGCAGCTGGAACAGCAGCTGGCCGACCTCGACGAGCATCACCGCCTGGAAATGGCCGAGAGCTACGAGAAGAAGCTGAAGCAGATGCGCAACAGCTACTCCAAGCTGTCGGCTAAGGAACAGATGGAGGCCGAGCTGGCAGGACTGAAGCTGCTCTACGAGTCGAAGATGAACCAAGGACGCATCAGCGAAGAGCAGTACCAGCAGATGATCCAGCAGATCCGAGAGAAGTACGCCAAGAACATCAAGGACGAGCAGGATGAAAGGATCCACAAGGGCGACAAGCAACAGTCGAAAGGAACCAGCATCGCCGACGGCGTTTTCAACCTCTTCACCATCGCCGACAACTACAAGCTGGAGATGGAAGCCATAGACCATATGCTGGAGGACCACACCATCACTGAAGAGGAAGCCGCCGAAAAAAGACGAAAGATATGGCAGGATGCACTGGGGGATATTGGAGATGCTGCGCGTATCACCTTCGAGGGTATTGGCAAAATAGTGTCGGCCGCCAGCAGCTATGCCCAGGCCTGTAGCGACCTCGAAGTGGCGAAGATTACTGCCAACTACGACAAGCAGATTGAAGCTGCCGGAAAAAACAGCAAGAAGCGGGAGCGCTTAGAGAAGCAGAAGGATGAAGCCATCGCCAAGGCGAAGACCAAGGCCAACAAAAAGGCCATGGCCATGGAGATAGCACAGGCCATAGCACAGACGGCCATGGGTGCCATCAGCGCCTACAGTTCGACCATGGCCGGCGCGCCATATCCCGCCAACCTGGTACTGGCCCCCATCTCGGCAGGCATCGCCCTCGCTGCCGGTGCCCTGCAGATTGCTACCATCAAGAAGCAGCACGAGGCAGAGGCAGCGGGCTACTATGAGGGCGGCTTCACTGGTGGCCGTCAGTACCGCAAGGAGGCCGGCGTGGTGCATGAAGGAGAATTCGTGGCCAATCACCAGGCTGTGAACAACCGACAGCTGATGCCAGTGTTCTCATTGCTCGATCAGGCGCAGCGCAACAACCGCGTGGCCTCGCTCCGGGCTGAGGACGTGACCAACGTGATGGGCGGCCCTGCGTCACAAGCTATCGTCCCCATCGTCAATGTACAGGCCCCGAATAACAGTGAGCTGAGCGACACACTGGAGATGGTGCGCGAGACACAGGACAGACTGGCCACACAGCTGGAGCAGGGCATCGGCGTGGACATCCCCATCGACGGGGAGAACGGTATGTACCGAAGAATGAAAAGATATGAGAACCTATTAAAGAACAAGTAGCCATGGCAACAATACTATATCTCAACGGCACACAGGTCTATCCGGATGGCCAGCAGTCTATCAAGCTGACCAAGGAGAATCCCTATTTCACACAGTCGGACAGCTATACGCTGGATGTCACGCTGTCCATGGGAATCAAGGAGAACCGTAATTTCTTTCGGAACATCAACCGTATAGAGAGGTCGAAGAACGTTGAAAGGATGAAGTGCCGGCTGGTCGTGGACAACCGACTGCTGCTCGATGGCTCTGCCAAGATAACGCAGATAAGCGAACAGGAGGTGAAGGTGCAGCTGCTGGGCGGTAACTCAGAGATTAACTTCCTAAGCGATGACGAGAAGAACTATATTGACAACCTCGACCTAGGTGTGATAACCTTTGAGCGGAACAGCAGCCAGGCAGGTGACGTCACATATTCCATCAGCAAGAATATCCGCTACAGGCAATCGGACATTTATGACGAGACTGCCGAGGCAAGGAAAACCTGCTGGCAGTTCGGGCTCGTAGACATCACAAAGGAGATCTTCAGGGTATTCGGATTCGAGATAGCAGAATGTGCCATCGACAGGAAACCATGGAACGAAATCTACGTGGTTTCGGCTAAATCTACCAACGACGTGGCCCATGTGCTCCCTCATTGGTCACTGCGTACCTTCGCTGATGAGCTGTGCAAGTTCTTCAACGTGTCGGTCGTCATAGACCAGGAGCACAAGACCGTAAGAATAAAGGACAACCCGACATTCTTCAGCAGCAGGGAAAGCATAGAGATTGTACCGATTGATGAATATTCCGTAGAGTTGAATGAGGAAAACGACGCCCATGCACTGGCTGCCGACAACCTGCGCTTCGACATGTCTGGCTCAGAGCACCATGACTACGACATGATACCCGACAGCGTAAGAGAGAACGCCGTCACCGACACCTTCGCTTCGCGTGCTGCAGCATACGCTGCATGGTCTGCTGCCAGCGACGATGACAAGAAAGGCCGGATTTATGCATGTCCTGAAGGAAAGTTCACTGGCTGGCTCCACGATTACTCTGACATTGGAGGAGAGGAAGAAAAGCTAATGTTCACACAGATTGACGTGTTCGCTCCCCTTGTGAGGAACCCGGACAGCGACAACGAGACGGAACTGAAGATCTGTCCCGTCGCATTCGGGGAAATAGAGTATGGGTTTAGCCGATCATCCAGTCATGGAATAACTTATACATATTCATGGAAAGAGCACATCCCCTCTATGGAAAATCCTACAGGCAACGACATTGCCACAAGACGTTCCGTCGAGACGCAGGGAATTCCCAATGCAAACTCTGCGTATGAAGCCACCATCCAGGAATATATAGAAGGTGAAGCAAGCATTGAGAAGAAGGACAAGGAAGACCGTCTGCAGGTGATGTTTATGGACGACGTAAAACAACCGTGCTATTTTCATGAGGGGATAAGGAACGTCGACGAAGAACTTTCCGTAGATGCCGGCTTCACTGACTACCAGTATAAGAAAGCCCATAAGTCCGGGACACAACATAATCTGTGGTCTTTGTCGCTCAACAAGTGCGAAGCAACATACTATCTGGGACAGCTGCACGAAAACGGTTTTACGTTCAACCTTGACGCTAAATACTGCATTAAGTTCCTGTCAAAGGAAATGCCCGACCCGACGAAGGTTTTCATCATCAGGAACAAGCGCTATGGATGCGAGAAGATAGAGGCACAGATCGACAGTCAGGGCATGCAGCAGCTCATGACCGGCTACTTCTATGAAATGCTGTAATTGCACACAAATCATAGACGTCTGCACACGCTTTGCACTCAGGCGCACACCATTCCAGCCCACCCTGAGCCGTATGCTTCCGCATCTTGCCCTGGTGGTGTGCGCCTGTGTGCAGCGTGTGCAGTCATAAGTAGCCTTCAAAGTCTGCAAGGACATCATACACCTTCATTCCGCGTCCCTGCAGGTACATGTTCGTTGTCTGTATGCTGCTGTGCCGGGCCTGCTTCTGGGCCACTTCTACACCTGCAGCATTGGAGATGTCGCGCAGACCGCTGTCCTTCAGGCTATAGAACATGTAGTATTTGGGGAAACCAAGAGCTTCGCGCACCCTGTTGAACTCCTGGGAGAAATAACGGGCATCCTGCCTGTTTTCGGAGGGAAGGAAACCTCGGCCGAACAGATAGCAGTCATTGTGATGCTCGAACACTCCCAGCTCAAGCATCAGCTTGATGACCTTGTTAGGCAGCTTAATCTTGCCGTCACGCCGGTTCTTGCTGATCTGACTGCTGACAAACACGCTCCCCTCGTTGATACTGACATCCTTCAGCTTGATGAAGCTCAGCTCTGTCGGCCTGATGGCCGTGCAGTATTCCATCATCACCGCCAACAGAAAAGGCTTGTTGTTCTCCTGGAGATAGCTGCTGAGCTTACGGAGATCGTCAGGCTCCAGAGGCTGGCGAAACTTTCCGTGCTCTGGCAACTGATGGATATACTGGATGGGATTCTCATTCAGGTAACGCTTTTCAACCATCCAGGAACAAAGCGTTGACGACCATGTCCGATAATTGTTCCTGCTCTTGGCCGACAGGTCCCGGTCAATGAGCAGGTAGTCGAAGAAGTCCACCCAAAAAGCCTGGTCCATCTGATAGCACATCCTGACCGGCTGCAGCTGCTCACTGATATATTCCTCCAGGATCCGCAATCGAGAGGTGTAGTCATAGAAGGTTTTCTGCTTCAACACACCTTTCTTGTTTACATTTATAATATACGCGCGATAGCGCTCCAGAACATCTTTCACGGCTGAGTCACTGCGTGAAGTATTCGTAGGCGCCCACACGTTCCAACCGTGAGCCACCTGGTTATAAATGTTGGCAATGATTCGGTTTGCAGCAAAGTCGCGTTCCCTGCCTGGCCTGAAACGGTCGAGCATGTATTTCTTCCGCTTCAGCTTGCCTGTCATGGGGTCGGTCTGCGAGAACCAGATGTAGGAGTGTGCGCCGTCATGGCGCTGGGGTGGGATGAAGTCAACGATTCGGCTTCTTTTAATTACGTCGTTGTCGCGTTCTGTTTTGGGAAACATTTTTTTAACGTTGTTTGGCGAACCCCACAACGTTGATGAAACATTGTCCGAATTGTGTCCGAGCTGTTGGCTCGAAAAAGCCGCAAGTCCTTTGTACAGGGTACTTGCGGCTTCTCTTGTTGCGGAGGCAGGATTCGAACGTGCGACCTCCAGGTTATGAGCCTGGCGAGCTACCAACTGCTCCACTCCGCGATGTTGTAAAATAGCACTTTCAAGAGGCTCTTTTAGGGGGCTCTCCCTTGTTTGCGGGTGCAAAGGTACGGCTTTTTCTTTAAATATCCAAATTTTTGCATATCTTTTTTCGTAAAATGCATATTTTTTATGGAAAAGCTTGCTCAGTCCAAATAAAAAGAGTAATTTTGCACATGCTATTTGCAGTGTGCAATAGGCATTGCTATGTGTAATGCGCGTATTAATTAAAAGAGGAGGCATTGATTATGTCAATATCGAAAACCCGACAACTGTTGGTTGACGTCGCTCGACAGTTGTTTGCTAAGAATGGGCTTGAGAACACCACGATGAATGACATTGCTCAGGCATCGGGTAAGGGTAGGCGCACGCTCTATACCTAT
>JAFUVM010000127.1 GCA_017483665.1 Bacteroidaceae bacterium | reverse complement strand
GTCAAAAATCTACGAGAACTATGCGGAACTGAAGGAAGCGCTTTCGGTGGTCGGCCTCAAGGAATGGGGAACGGATGCCAACAGGGCAGTCGATTCGGTGTTTGCCAAGAGCCATCTCGCCGCCATCGTCTTTCTGTTCTTCTCCGTCTTGTTCTTCGTTGCCATTCCCATTATTGAGTATGTCGAGGACGGACAAGTGACGAAGAAGTCCTATTTCCTCGTTATGACGGGCGGACTGATATTCGTCTCCTTCTTCCTTTATGCGCTCTCCAGCAGCAAATGCCTCACCATTTGGCGCGGACACCTGGAGGCAAAGAGCCTGCTGACCCCGTGGAAGACGGACTACTACCCACTCGACGACTTCGACTACGCCATGGAGGTCATCACTACCTCGCAATTCGAGGAAGAGAAATCGCTGTGGCTTGTCCGCAACAGCAGGCTGGCCCTCAGCATCCCCAAAAACGTCTATGCGAACTACGACACGTTGGAACACGCCATCGGCATCGAGCCTTGCGACACCATACAGATGAGCATTTTCAAAAAACTAAGATACCATTTAGGCAAAACAATAGAGTGAACTAACCAATAAACAACAATAAAATAAACAAAAATAAAACTTTAAAAGCTATGATGACTCGAATTCAAACAAGACTGACGGCCCTCTTGACCGCAGCGCTCCTCACGGCTGGTGCCACCGCACAGGCTCAGGAGGCAACCGAGAACCACCTTGCCTATCCCTTCGGCTTCGTTAGCCTGCAGGGAGGCGGACAGGTCACTTTCACCGACTACAACAACTGGAAGCTCATCACTCCCACAGCAAGTGTCAGCGCAGGTATGTTCTTCACACCCGTTGTCGGCGCTCGCCTGCACTTCAACGGCCTCTGGGACAAGGGCGGCATCTGGCAGAACGACTACAGGTACAGCTACAAGTATCTGACCTCAGACCTCGACCTGATGCTCAATCTGGTCAACCTTTTCACACGGCGCGACTATAGCAAGTGGAACGTTTATCTGATCGGTGGTGTAGGTCTCACCTATGCTTGGAACAACGATGACGCGTGGGGGCAGAGGGATTTCCTGCAGAATGCCTACGAGAAGAGCTGCCTGAGCCACAACTTCCGCGTCGGCGCTATGCTCGACTACAACGTGGCACGCAACTGGAGCGTCAATCTCGAGGTGGCTGGCAACAGCTTGAGCGACCGCTTCAACAGCAAGATAGGACATGCCGACGACTGGATGCTTACCGCCCAGCTCGGTGTGACATTCAAGTTCGGCAAGAAGGCCAAGAAGGTGGTTAAGCCCGAGGTATGGGAAACACGCGTCGATACCATCTGGTACGACGACGCAGTCTTCACACCTCATGTCGAGGACGGAAAGGCCACATGGAACGTCTTCTACAAGATTCGCGAGAGTGA
This sequence comes from Bacteroidaceae bacterium, assembly GCA_017483665.1. Classification (GTDB taxonomy): domain Bacteria; phylum Bacteroidota; class Bacteroidia; order Bacteroidales; family Bacteroidaceae; genus Physcousia. Next base: position 5,384 of record JAFUVM010000127.1, on the reverse strand, counting down.
CTTCGAGGCCGACGAGCAGCTGGCTGCCATCGGAGCCTTCCTGAAGGATCACCGCGAGTGCAAGGTCGACATCAAGTCTTATGCCGACGTCGAGACTGGCAATCCCAAGATCAACATGGAGTACTCCAAGCAGCGTTGCGAGAAAGCCGTCAAGGCTCTGACCGATGCCGGCGTTCCTGCATCCTCCATCACCTCCGCCTACTATGGCGACACCGTACAGCCCTTCGCCGAGAACGACAAGAACCGCGTCACCATCATCGTTGCTTCTGGCCTGAAGGACATCAACGAGAAGAATATGGTGAAGAAGTTCAAGACAAAGGAAGTACGCTACCGTGTAGAATAACAACGAGCATAGTTTCCTACGGTTGCTCCCCCTTGTCGCACTCTATGTTGCGGCAAGGGGGAGTCTCTTTTCCGGCGGTAAAGTCCCTTCCGTCAGGCAACAAAATCCGTTTCTTCGTTTTATAAAATCCCTCGCCACGTGCCATAAAACTATTTCAAAGGCTTGGAAATAAATTTCAGAGCCACTAAAATATATTTCCAAGCCTTTGAAATATATTTCCGCGGCACTGAAAAAGTTTTATAACGTGAAAAGGAGAAAATGCTATCGTTGAGAAAAGAAAAAGCTATTGTGGAGAGGAGAAAAAGTCATCACAATGGTAGGGAGTGGTATTCCCTGTAATCCGTGCAATCCGTTCAATCCGTTGTTTGAATTAACCTTCAATTCGCGTAACCGTGCTGGTTCGTGGTTGGAGGAGGCACAGTATAAAGTGAGAGGGTGTGTCATAACAAACTAACATACTCTCTTTTATAATTTAACCACGAATTGCACAGATTACACGAATTGATTGGCTGCTGATTGTTAGCTAATTATTAATTCGTGTAATTTGTGCAATTCGTGGTTAAAAGCTGATGGTTGAATTTTGACACACCCTCGTGTGTGTGTTGCGGGTTTACTTCGTGAGGGTATAGGTGCCGGCCTGGTAGTCCTTGCTGTCCGTCTCGCCCGGCAGGGTGACGGTGGCTGTGGCGCCTTCGGGTACGGTGAACGTCCAGGTCCACTGGTCGCCGTCGTACTTCCAGCTGCTCTTGATGAGGCCGGCTGCCGACTGGAACTCTGCGTCGAGGTGTCCCAGGCGCTTGTCGGGTACGGGGCGCATGATGATGTGGCGGAAGCCGGGCTGTGCGGTGTCGGCCATGATGCCTGCCACGGACTCCCATATCCACTGGCAGACGGCGCCGTAGGCGTAGTGGTTGAAGGAATTCATGCCTTGCGGACCCATGCCTTCGTCGACCATGTAGCTGTTCCAGCGCTCCCAGATGGTGGTGGCGCCGTTGTCGATGGAGTAGAGCCACGAGGGGTTCTTGTGCTGGAAGAGCACTTCGTAGGCGATGTCGCTCATGCCATTGTCGGTGAGCGTCTGCATGAGGATGGAGGTGCCGAGGAAGCCTGTCTGCAGACAGTTGTCGTGTTCGGCGAAGTTCTGGCGCAGGCGTGCGATGGTGCTCTGCCGTGCCTCGCCCGCTACGACGTTGGTCTTCAGGGCAAAGAGTGCGGGAGTCTGCATCGTGTTGAGTATTTCGGTGCGGAAGGTGCCGTCCTCGTTCAAGAAGTTCTGCTTGATGTAGTCGCGTCCCTCCTCGGCCATTTTGCGGTAGGTGGCAGCGTCGCGACCTGTGGCAGAGGCCATGTCGGCCATCATGTCAGCGTCGATGACCCAGTAGCAGGCGCTGAGGTAGTTCCAGTACTGAACGGCTTCGGGCAGGGGCTGTCCGTCGGCGAAGCCGCGTCCGCTGCAGCTCTCCAGGGGCTCGTAGCTCAGCCAGTCGGCCCACTGGTAGTTGCCGTTCTCCGAGAGCAGCGCGTTGTGGTCGTACTTTGTCTCGTAGATGTGGTTCATGAAGAGGTTCATCGATTCCCAGTTCTCGTCGACGATGTCGTTGTCGCCAAACTGCTTCCAGACGGTCCAGGGCACGATGATGCCGGCGTCGGTCCAGCCCAGGCGCATCTTCTCGGCGCCGTACTGTGCCAGGGGAGCCACGCCGGGGAAGCCGCCGAGCTCGCCCTGCGAGTCGCGCATGTCGCGCATCCACTTGTGGAAGAAGCCGTCGGTGTTGGCAAAGAAGGTGCCCGTCTCGGTGAACACCTGCGTGTCGGCCGTCCAGCCGAGGCGTTCGTTGCGCTGCGGACAGTCGGTGGGTACGCTCAGATAGTTGGAGCGCTGTCCCCAAACGGTGTTCGAGATGAGCTTGTTGATGAGGCTGTCGCCCGTGGTGATGACGCCTGTCTCGAGGTTCTTCGCGATGGAGGTGACGGGCACGGACTGCAGGCTCTGGATGGTCACTTCGTCGGTGGCTGTGATGGAGACGAAGCGGTAGCCGAAGAAGGTGCAGCGGGGATAGAACGTCTCGCTCTGCCCTTCCTCACCCTTGAAGGTGTAGACCAGGCGCATGCCGTTGGCGCCCTGGCGCAGATTGTCGCGGTGAACGCTGCCTTCCGGTCCGTCCATGCCGCGCTTGCGGGCGCCGTTGCCGTCGTTCAGCAGCTCACCGGGTAAACAGGTGAGCACAGTGCCCTCGGCAGCCTTGAACACGAACGAGGGGACGGCGGCGCAGTTCTGACCGAAGTCCACGACGAGCGTCTGTCCGGGCTTCACCGTCATGGGTGCGCCGGGGGCAAACGTCTCGGCAATGACAACCTTGCCGAACTCCTTGGCCTCCTCTTCTTCCTTCGCGCCTTCCACGCCTTCCCATGTGTAGGCCTCCACGGGGTCGAGGGCAAGGTCGGTGCGCACGTAGACCTCGGCACCGCAGGAGGGCAGTATCTCACCCTTGAACTCTGTGTTCACCTCGGGCGTGGAGAGCTTCTCGGGAGTCTCAAAGCCGAGCAGCTCGCGGGCGTCGTATGTCTCGCCGTCGAAGATGCCGGCATGCTTCACGGGGCCTGCTATGCCAGCCTTCCATGTCTCGGTGTCTGTGCCGAAAAGTTCGGTCGAGCCGTCGGAATAGGTCAGCTGGAGCACGCTGCGGAAAGCACATTTGCGGCCTATCATGCCTTCGTTGCCCCAGGGCGTGACAATCTTGTCGGCCCACCATCCCGGCGTCACCTGTGCGGCCAGCTGGTTCTCTGCGCCGTCGGCCAGGTTGAAGGCGTCGGTAATGTCGTAGGTGAACGAACGCTTCGTCTTGTCGTGATGTGTGAAGCCGGGTTTGAGAACCTCCTCGCCCACGAGCTTGCCGTTCACGTAGAGCTCGTAGACGCCCAGGCCGGCGGTCATCCATACGGCCTGCTTCACAGCCTTGTCGTTGGCTCTGTTCCAGGCGAACCAGCTTGCGCCGTCGGCAGCCAGCTCCTTCTCGATGTTGTCGATGCGTCCTTCCACTACGGGAGCGTCGACTACGGATATCCACTGCGATGTCTCCCATGCGGCATCGTCCAGGGCAGCGGTGCGCTGTCCTGCGGTCTGTGCGCTGCCTGGATCACACCCTGCAGCAAGGGTGGCGCAGGCGGCTGCCAACAGTCCTGCAAATAATTTTTTGCTTTTCTTCATGATGGTTATATTTAGGTTTTACAATGATGTTTCCTGTTCGTCCGACGGCTTGCGTGCTGTCCTTCTGCAATTTCCGCTGCAAAGGTACGAACTATTTGGCAGGGTGGGGGAGGAAAACTGACAGAATGATGTAAGGAAATGGCATTTGCCTGCAACTGTTCGCAGGCAGACGTTTCCGCTATTCCTCGTCCACGAAGACCTTCTTCACCGCTTCCAGGTAGCCGTAGCCATAGACGTTGTCCGGCTGCAGGTAGCTCGTCTCCGTCCATTCGTTCCAGGAGTTGATGGTGATGAGCGGGTGCAGTTCCGGTCGTGCATCGACGTAAGCCTTCGCCTTTCGCAGGGCCTGCTCCACGTTTTCGGGCGTGTTGTTGCGCACCACCGCACTTTGGCGCGTGCGCGGACTGTTGTCCCATCCGAGGCTGACGTGCGGATAGTAGGGTATCGTGAAGTCGCGCGCGATGTTTTCCCACTCTTCGGCAGCCTGCTCCACGATGTGCGGATACTCGTCGTTGACGTTGAGGAAGTGGCAGAACTGGTAGTGGCTGGAGCTGTCGAAGCCTATCCTGCGGACGAAGGCATCCTGCGGCTTGTCGTTCTTGCCAGCGTCGAAACCGCTGTAGTTCAGGTTCGGAGCCCACATCGTCAGCTGCAAGTCGAGTCCGGGGAAGCCGGCCTTCTTCACCTCCCGCCGGAACCACTTCACCGCGTCGGCCGCTTCGTCGATGCCACCCAGGCCCTCGATGAAGTTCTTCACGTCGTAGATCATGAAGACGGGTTTGCCGTCGATCTTGTAGTAGTTGGGCTGCCGGAAGAACATCTCGATGTTGCGGCGGCATATCTTCTCGAACTCCTCCCGGTCGATGCCTCCGCGCCAGATGACGTTCTCCTCCCCGAGGTGAGCGATGCGCGTGTCCCAGTAGTTGAGCACATCGTGGTTGGCCCACATCAGGTAGAACTGCATACGGTCGCGGTTGCGGGCCCTGAGGAAACCGTTCGTGAGCGTCGTCTCCATGAACGGACGCCCGTCGAACCAGTACCAGTCGAAGATGAAAACGTTCACCCCATGGTCCGCCGCCTGGTTGATTTCCATTTCCATCACGGCAGGGTCGGCCTCGTTCACATAGCCCCACAGCGGGTATCGCCGCCAGTAGTGGCCCGGGTTGCGTTGCTGCATCGTCAGCACCGTCTCCCACTCGCCCATGCCCATCGGCCAGAAGGGCCGCAGCCTCGGGTCGTCGGCAGCATACGCCGGGTACACGTACGCCGCCACATCGTAGTGCCTCCTTGCCCTCGCCCCAGTTCCAGCCAGGACGCACAACAGCAGCAGACACCTCCTCATAAAAGCAGTCTTATGCATTATTATATTATGGTTTAAGTCCGGGGGGAAACCTTTCCCGACGGCAAAGTTACGGAAAAAGGTTGTAACAAACGAGCAATTTTGGAGAATTAACGCAGAAAGCACGTAAATAAAAGGCAAGTCGGGGAAAAACGAGGAAGTTCAGTTTTAGGCTGAATGCAAATTTGGGAGGAATAAAGAAGTAGTTAGGTTTCTTATCCGTAACCCGTGAGACGGTCTTTGGAGCCAGTTAAACTTCGTTAATCGGACAGGCAAGATAGGGCATAACAGCGCACCTCTCACCACCCGTTTCTGATTCCGCAAACTGCTATATTTTGCATAGCGACAGAACCAGAAAAGATAGTAGTTTTGCAGCCGGAATTTAAAAACGAGTAAGAAACATGAGTAGAAGCACATTTTCAGTACTGTTCTACGTGAACAGAGGTAAGGAGAAGAACGGTATTGTGCCAGTAATGGGCAGGGTGACCATCAAT
>JAFUVM010000126.1 GCA_017483665.1 Bacteroidaceae bacterium | reverse complement strand
TGCTGGCTGTTGAAGCCGTACCCAGCGGGTAAAGGTGCGGCGCGGGCAGTTGGCCCACTCTCTCAGTTCTTGCTTGGTAATGAATTCATCTTCAAACATAACTTTTCACTTTTCATTTTTCACTTTCATGACACTATGACAGTATGACACTAAAAAACTTAAAGTCTTCGCGTACCGCGTAGGCGTGCACGGTACGCGAGGCGGTTCAGAACTTTGCTGTCATACTGTCATCTGTCACGGTTTTGGTTGCTTCTTCAGCCAGCTTGCGGCGGTAGGCCTCCATCTCAGCAGGCATGCGGCGTATGGCCACGTAGCCGCGCTGTGCCGACGTGCGACGGTATTCGAAGCCCAGACGGGTGAATGCCTGGCCGATCTTCTCCGGCGTGGCATACCGTTCCTGCCACGGCTGCTTGTGCGCCTTCTGCTCTTTGTTTTCTTTCTGTTTCATACAATTCCAGTTTTCGGTGGCAAAGTTACGAAAAAGCAGAAACATTTACCCCCATACAATGTACGTATATGTAGGGGGTATAACGTGGTCGAAGTCCACCATACTCATTCCCGTCAACCTCACCACATGCTTCTGCGCCTTGCCACCCTCAAAGATGCATGGCACGGCAAACAGCATACTCTCATTCTAGCCATAGTTGCGGAAAGCAGACATTGCGTTCAACCTTTTGCCTTTTGCTCATGGTTGCAAAAATACAAACAACCAAGAAACTCGTTGTTCCAACATGTTGGCAAATTTGTTACAATACAAATAACTGACGGTACGAAAAAGACCGCCACGACGGACGGTATTAGAACTTTTTCCACTTAATAGCACAACAATTCAAAAAATCTTCGTAACTTTGCAGCCGTAATCATCAAAACAACACGCTTATGAGCACCCAAGCAATGCAAAAGACCATCGCCGACTACTTCAAGACGCAGCCCGTCCTAAAGGCATGGCTCTTCGGTTCCTTCGCCCGAGGCGAGGAGACTCCCAGGAGCGACGTTGATATTCTGTTCGTACCCGACCGTTCAGGCAAACCGTTCACGCTTTTCACGCAGGGCGGCATGTTGATGGACTTGCAGGAACTGTTGGGCCGCGATGTGGATTTAGTAGAGGAGGGTTCACTTCGCCCCTACGCCGCAGAAAGTGCTAATCGTGATAAAATTCTGATTTATGAGAGAAAGAGCGAGGGATAAAGCTTGGAAAGTGGTACAGGGAATGCGACACGTATTGGTTCACGATTATGCGAATGTCGTTTCAGCCACGCTATACGACACCGCCGTCAACGACATGCTGCCCCTCCGTCAGCAGGTGGAGTTCTATCTTGCCGAGACCGATTGGGACGAGTGGCAGTCCCTCCCCGATGAATTCGATGATGCCAACAAGGAGGACATCGTAAAGGCAGCCCGCAGCATGAAGGCCGACGGCATGCCCGCGGAACAAATTGCGAAGTACACCGGTCTGACGGCAGAGGAAATCTCGTCGTTATAATACAAATAAGGGAAAGAAACAAATAGCGGGAACCGAGGCCGAGGATGTCGGCGTGGGTTCTGAATATGATTAGGAGAGCCGACCCCGTGATTAATTAGCAATATGGATAAAATAAAACTAATTAGCATAATAGATGAAATCCTAACTCCATTAGGATTTCACAAACAAAGAACCAATTCGTGGATAAGAAAGGGCAAAGAGGTTTCAACGAAGGTGCATTTGCAAAGATCACTTTACGGCAATTTGTATTACTTTAGAGTCTACTATGTCTTAAACAAGTTGCATCTTATTAAATCTGATGTCAAAAATGAATGCTTTGCCGATGTTGATTTTAGTGATGATAAACTGCTATACAAAATGTGTGATTTGGAATCAGACGTTTCAGATGATGAGAGGGAGCGCGTCTTGCGAAGAATAGTTGATAATGACATGTCCAACCACCGGTATATTGAAACAGAAAAGGAACTGAAAGAAATGATCATAACGAAAAAAATTCCGGTTTTTATAGTGATAAAGGATTATCTTGGTATTGCTTACAGCAAATGACTACAAGCATGGACACACATAGAGGGGACAGATACTGTCTATGGAATCACTGTCTATGGAATCACGGAGATTCCTGAAGTTCAAAAATCACAGTTACTATGTTTCTAGCTTCTGCATAGTTCCTTATTAAAGTATGACCATCAGTTCCGCCAGACTCTTCACCTCGTAGTCGAAGGGTTCCGTAGCCGGATAATCAGGAAATCGGTTGAAATAAGCGGCATCCAGTCCTGCCCGTTTGGCACCCACGATGTCCGTCTGCAGATTGTCGCCTATCATCAACGTCGTCTCTTTCCGGGCACCCGTCTGCCGCAGGGCATAGTCAAAGAATGCCTGCGAGGGTTTGTTGGCTCCGGCATCCTCGCTCAGCACGATGGTGTCGAAATAGTCCGTCAGCCCGCAGGCACGCAGTTTCTTATACTGCACCTCGTGGAATCCGTTCGAACACATGTGCATCCGGTAGCCCTGGCGGCGCAAATAGTCCATCAGTTCGCGGGCCCCATCCACCAGCCCAGGCTTCGACGAACAGAAATCCAGAAACCTGTCGCTGGCCTCCAGGCACAGCTGGTCCGTAGGCTCCAGGCCCTCACCGAAACTCAGCGGACGGCGGAAACGTTCCACAATCAGGTAATCGCGCGTGATTTCGCCCTTCGAATAGCGTGTCCACAGGTCGATGTTCGCCTTCCAGTATTCGTCGTAGAACACCTGCGGGTCGGCAAACCACCGCCCCAGCTGCATCGCGTCGAACAATTCGCCCAGCGCTATCACGGCATTGCCGTGCGTGTCGTAGAGCGTATCGTCGAAATCAATAAACAAATCGGTGTAACGTTTCATTCTGACTGCAAAGGTAGTGCAAATCGAAGGAATTTCCAAATATATTTTGCATTTTCGAAGGAAAATACCTACTTTTGCAGCATGAAAGTCATTGTATCCAACGAAATCGCAAGCGTCTGCCCCGTCTTTGTCGGTGCCTGCGTCGAGGCAGAAGTGGTAAACACCCCCTATTGTGAACCCCTCTGGCACGAAATCAACGCCCTTGGCGAACACTATCGCGCCACACTGACCACCGAGTCGCTGAAGGACATCAGCAGCATTGCCGCCACGCGCGCCGTCTACAAAGCCTGCGGCAAGGACCCCTCACGCTATCGTCCAGCCTCCGAGGCCCTCATCCGGCGCATGCTGCAGGGCAAGGAGCTCTATCAGATCGACACCCTCGTCGACCTCATCAATCTGGCATCCATCGCCTACGGCTACAGCATCGGCGGCTTCGACGCCGACAAGTTCGTGGGCGACACCCTGACGCTGGGCATCGGGCGCGAAGGCGAGCCCTACGAAGGCATCGGACGCGGCATGATCAACATCCACGGACTGCCCGTCTACCGCGACGCGCTGGGTGGCGTCGGCACGCCCACCAGCGACAACGAACGCACCAAAATCGACCTCAACACCCGCCGCCTGCTCGTGCTCATCAACGGCTACGATGGCAACCGCGACCGCGTTGCCCAGAATACCCAATACATCCTCGACCTCCTCGCCAAATACTGCCAATCCTCCAACGGCAAGTTCACGTTATATTAAGTTGTCAGGGGGCTGCAATTTTGTTATTAAGGGAAACAGGGAGAAGAACCCCGTTCCGGCAGGGAGGCCGACGGGATGCAACAGGGAGGGAGGCCGGGTGTAACTAATTTGTGAATCCTAATTACTTTCCTTACTAAATCCTTTTCAATGCAAAGATACAAAAAAAATCGTTGATTTGCAAGGAAAATGCCATCTTTTTACATCATATTTTTGCATAAAAAAGACACCTGAGCATCTTCGTGATGCCCAGGCGTCCTGTATGTTGGAATACTACTCCACAATCCCTTATGCGAAAGGATTCTCTGTGGGATAGTAGTCACCCTTCGGGAAGTTGTAGTCAATCTCCTCCACGGGGATACCCATGTACTTCAGCACCTCCCACAGGTACTTGCCCTGATGACCGAACATGACGGCGCAGTGGTGGGGATAGTGCTTCTCGATGAGGACGTGACGGTAGAAGCGGCTCATGTTCTTGATGCCGAAGATACCGATAGAACCGAACGAACGGGTAGCGACGGGGATAACCTCACCCTGAGCGATGTAGGCGCGTAGCTTGGTGTCGGCCGTAGACTGCAGGCGGTAGATGGTGGCTGCACCGGGCTTGATGTCGCCTTCCAGGGTACCATTGGTCACCTCACGAGGCAGGCTGCGAGCCATGATGCGCTGGAAGCACATGTTGCAGTTGCAAACCTTGCTGGAAGCGGTGTTACCGCAGTGGAAGCCCATGAAGATTTCCTTGTCGGTGTACTCGTCGCACAGGAACTTCTTGCCCTTGATGCTCTCCTCGTACATATCCTGAGGTACGGTGTTGTTAATGTCAAGCAGGGTGGTAGCGTCCTCGGTGATGCAGGTACCGATGAACTCTGACAATGTGCCGTAGATGTCGACCTCACAGCTGACGGGGATGCCACGACCAGTCAGACGGCTGTTGACGTAGCAGGGCACGAAACCGAACATGGTCTGGAAGGCGGGCCAGCACTTGGTGGTCAGCGTCACAAACTCGCGGCAGCCCTTGTGAGCCTCCACCCAGTCGAGCAGGGTCAGCTCGTACTGAGCCAGCTTGGGCAGCACCTGAGGAATCTTGTTGCCATGACCCAGCTCCTGAGCCATATCCTTGGCTACCTCGTCGATACGGGGATCGCCCTGATGCTTCTGGAACGACTCCAGCAGGTCGAGCTCTGAGTTCTCCTCGATCTCAACGTCGAGGTCATACAGGGCACGGATGGGAGCGTTGCAAGCCAGGAAGTTGTTGGGACGGGGACCGAACGAGATAATCTTCAGATTCCGCAGGCCAACGATAGCGCGGGCGATGGGCAGGAACTCATGGATCATCTCGGCGCACTGGTCGGCAGTGCCTACAGGCTCCTCGGGGATGTAGGCGCGGGTCTTGCGCAGTGAGAGGGCGTGACTGGCGTT
>JAFUVM010000125.1 GCA_017483665.1 Bacteroidaceae bacterium | reverse complement strand
TGCACAGTTCGCCGAAGCACAGCTTCAAGTAGGTGAGGTAGAGCACGCAGGCGATGAACATGCTGACGGTGGCCATCACCCAGCCCTCGGCAAGGAACATCAGCATGACGCGCCGCTTGGTGGCTCCGAAGGCCCGCATGATGCCCGACTCCTCCGTGCGCCGCTTGGTCTGCATCCAGAAGGTGCCGATGACGCCGAGGCACAGGTTGATGAGGAAGAACAGGGCGGTGGCTATCTGGAGGTTGAAGTCGTAGGACAAAGTGGGCGCGGCAAACTGATTCTTCGCGGAGCCGATGTCGTCGTAGGGGGTGAAGGAGGCCACGGCGTAGTGGTCGCTGGTGTAATTCCAGGCGTTAAGGTTTTGCTCCTCGGCGAAGCGACGCGGGTTGACGCCGGGCTTCAGGCGGAGGACGACGAGGTTCTGCGAAGCATCATAACGAATGGTGCCGTTATTACTGTAAACCGCCCAGGTGTTATAGTCTTTCTCTGAGACGTGGACGTCGTTCACTACAGCAACGATGGGTTGGCCCCAATCAATATCCACGAAGCTGGCGGCTTTCAGTTCCTTGTTCATGGCTGCATCTACAGAACCGAAGAAATGCTCGGCCAGAGACTGGCTGACAATCCACCCGCGTCCGATGTCCGACAGTTCTTTCGATGTTTTGCAGCCCGCTATCGGCTGGATACCGTAGGTCTCAAAAAAGTGTTCGTCCTTTGAGTAGCAGATGTCGTAGGCAAGAACCGTGTCGTTCTGCCAAGCATAGCGTAGCATACTGGCATAGCCGCTGCCTCCAAACAGATCGGTGCGTGCATACAATCCCATCACGGGGTCGGCAATGCTCGCCTGCTCCACACCGTCGATGGCCAGCAGCTGGCGCTTGATGACGTTGGCCTCCTCCACGTATTGCGCTTCCCCTTTCATGTATTGGTTATTGATTTCCTCCTGTGTCATACTCTCGTCCGCCAACTCGTATGGCTTGGTAGACAGGATGTTGGCCACTACCATTCTTTCGCCGTCGATGCCCGAGGGCAGACTGCGGTAATAGAGCCGCACGATGATGGGGTCGAGCTGCGTCCAGGCCACGAAGCAGACAACGATGAGTTCGAGGAAGAGCCACACGTTATTCGTGCGATGGCTCCAGAGGTTGTTCAGTATCTTTCTCATGCTATTTCTTCTCGTTCATTGATTCAACAATAGGGTTACGGAGGCTGAGCCATGCAGGAATAAGTGCCGCCATCAGGTTGAGCACGATGCACACGGCCAAGCCAATGATGAAGATGAGGGGCGAGAACAGCATCTCACCATCCACCGTCGGTTCGGGCAGCGAGAAGGCGGTGTTGCCGACGGCGAAGAACAGCCACGAACGGAACACGTAGAGCAGCAGCCATGTAATGACCAGTCCCACGAAGCCGCCACAGAGCGTGAGCACCAGGTTCTCGGTGATGACCTGCGTGAGCAGCGTCCGCCGCTTGGCACCGAAAGCCTTGCGCACACCCATCTCGGCCACCCGGCGTCGCATGCGGGCCGCCACAAGTCCGCTCAGGTTGAGCGCAGGCACCAACAGCAGGACGAACACTTTGGGGAAGAGCGACTTGAAGATGCTGCTCCAAGGCAAGGCCACGCCGTCTTCCGACATCTTCATCTGGGCATGGGGTAACACGGTGCCGTGTATGGAGTAGTCATAGTCCTTGTCGCTGACGCTGCGCTTGTGGGCTATTTCCTCCAGTTCCTTCTCCAAATCCTTCACGCTACTGCCTTTCTTCAATACGACGATGGCCTGTTCAGACTGTCCGTCGTAGGCCAAGAACAACTGACCAAAACTCTCTTCCATGATAGACGAGGTGGGCTCTATCACTCCTACGATGCGGATGATATAACCAAAGTTGAGTATCTTCCCAACGGGGTCAACACCTTTACCAAAGGCCTTCTCGGCAATGTCGCGGCTGATGATGGCCGATAGGACGGTCTTTACATCGTAATCTTCGCAATCCTCCTGCGTGAACGGACGGCCATAGACGAAGCGGAACTGGAAGACCTTGAAGAAATTGGCATCGACCCTGCGCGCCACCACAGGAACCAGCTTGTGATTGTCGCACTTCAGGTAGTGCCTGTCGTTGGTATAGCGGTTCATGTTGTAGGTGACGCTGACCATCTCGGCACTCTTCAGCGTATAGAGCCATTTCTTCACCTCTTCGGAGGAATAGTCCGTAGGCTCCCACCTGAGCGTGTCGTTCACGGCCCGCTTGGCCATTCCCTTGACATACACCGTCCGGCTGCGGTTCACCTCTGGCGCGATGTCGGCCAGCTTTGCATAATACACTACGGCTATCACCATCGTAAAGGCAATGGCCAATGCCGTGCCTAAGATGTAGATGCCGGAAAAAAGCTTTTCCTCTCGCATAAGGGCGAGGGCTTGTCTGAAATATCTCATATCATTCATCTTTTAATGCTACGGTTATCTCGCTCCTGCAGATGCGCCACGCAGGGATGGCGGTGGCGATGAGCACGGCACATAATATAATAAGGTACACGATGACGGACACCACAAGGAAGTGGGTGCCGAAGTCGTCGAACCAGTAGTGGACGGCGGGATTACTGCCCTCGAAACCTTTGAAGAGACCATGGGCAGCGGCGAACTGGAAATAGACGATGCAGCCGAGGACGACACTGATCGTTGTCAACAGCCATGCCTCGCGAATGAAGCCCCAGAAGACGCTCCACTTCGTTGCGCCGAAGGCGCGGCGCACACCGGCCTCCTCGCGGCGCTGACGGGTGTACATGAGCAACGTGCCAAAGACACCAAAGGCGAGGTTGATAGCAAAGAAGGCGGCAATGAGCAGGTTGCGGTGCGTCATGCGGCTGGTACCGTAACGGTCGGTATACGCTTTCGACCCCTCGCGAACTGTCTGCATCTGGCTGACATAGCAGTGCTCCGTCATCAGGTCGTGCTGCACCTCATGCTGGTGCTCCTCCATGAAGCGTTGGGCATCGACGCCCTCGCGTAGGCGGGCAATGATGGGAACATTGATGCCTGGTGCACCCTGACAAACGAACAAGATGGTATAGTCGCGGTCGTAAAACCCATAGCGTACATCCTCCACCACGGCGCGTATAGGCAAGTCCTTAATCATCCACTCATAGTCAAATTTGTCTGGGTTATAGCTATAGCAATGCGCCTTTACTGTGCGCCCTGCCACATCGGTAGTACCATAGAGCGCCATGGCGGTGGAGCGTGTGAGAATGACGGTCTGCTCAAACACAGCGTCGCGGGTCAGTTCGGCGGTAGGTACCTCGGGTGTCAGCGACTGGATGCCGAAAACCTCGAACATCTTGTCGTCCCGTACGAAGCCGTAATTTGCGACTACTCTAAGGGTGTCGTTGTCGCGGATAAGATGGTAGGCCATGCTTGTTATGCCAGAACCAATGGGGTTGTTGAAGGCGCGGTAGGCCATCTCCACACCATCCATCTCCTGTACCTTATGCAGCAGACTTTCCTCCTCGAGTCCGATGGGCAATCTAGTGGTAAACAACTGCTGTCGGGGGAGGGTGCTGGCCACCTCGAAGCGCACCAGACGGTCGGGGTCATAGCCTAACGGCAGGTTTGTGACGTAGGACGTGACGATGACGGGATCAAAGGCCCACCAGCAGGCAAAGGTGACGAGCACGAGTTCGAGGGAGAGCCAGATGGACGTCTTGCGTCCGAATATTTCCTTCAGCTGTTTCATTTCTTAATCATCATGGATTCTACAATTGGTTTCCTAAGGCTGAGCCAGGCGGGAAGCGTTGCCGCCAGCACATTGAGCACGCAGCAGACGAGCAGGGCGATGGCGAAGACGGCGGGACCAAAGAACATCTCGCCCTTCAGCAGTGGCACCGTGCCGTAGAGGTTGTCACTTTCGGAGAAGACATAGAAGACCCAGTCGCGCCAGCCATAGAGAGCCATCCATGCTATGCACAACCCTGCGAGACCACCAATGAGCGTCAGCGCGAGGTTCTCCATGATGACCTGCGCGAGCAGCGTGCGCCGCTTGGCTCCAAATGCCTTACGGACGGCCATCTCCGGCAACCGTCGCTCCATTCGGCTGGCCACCATACTGCTAAGATTCAGTGCTGGCACAAACAAAAGCAGGAGGATAGCAGCAGCCACATACCACCAAATACCGCCGTCATAAACTTCGAACAACATGTTCAGCCCGTCCCACACCGATGCATAGTGACTCTTTAACTCCGAAAAGATATCCACAGGCTCCTCCGTGTGTACAGCGTTGTAACGTGCCTCCACTTCCCGCAGCTCTTGCATAAATGCTTTACGCTTACCAGCTTTCACGGCAAAGGAAACATCCACGGGCATGTCTTCATACCTCACATGAAATCGTGCAAACAGCCCCTCGGCTGTCCATGGCACAATGATGTCGGCAAAGGCCCGTTCGGTCAGCGCACTGGGTGTCTCCACCACGCCGCAGATGTGGTAAGGGCGATTGTCGAGGATGAGAGAATCGCTTCCATCCAACTTTTTCATCACCTTATCAGTCACCACACATACGCGCCGACGGCTGTCAAAGTCGTCCTGTGTGAAGGGGGCACCGTCGATGAAGTGATAGTGGTAGAAGTTGAAATAACCGGGTTCGGTTATAGTGACCTTCGCCGCGCAGTCGTGTATGCCGTCTGCGAGTTTCATGTGCGATTGTAAGAAAGACCAGAAGTTCACCACGCCCGTGACACATTCTGGTGTCTGCATTTTCTGGAACAGGTCGCGGAACATCCCCTGGCTTATGCTTTTCAATTCACCTTCATCGCTATTCATGCCCAAGTTGGGCAAATAGTACGTTCGGCTCCTGTTCACCTCTGGCGCAATGTCGGCCACCTTTACATAATACACTTCAGCAATGAGCATCGTAAAGGCAATAGCCAATGCCGTTCCCAGAATGTAGATGCTGGAGAACAGCTTTTCCTCGCGCATCATGGCGAGGGCTTGTTTCAAATATCTCATATCATTTACGATAATTATCTGTCAATATACAATACAATATCCGTGCCAAACCCGTAACTCATTGATAATCAGCAATAGCATAAAATAAAGTGTCCATTTTCGGACACTCATGGTGTCCGGAAATGGACAATCTAATCACTTCTGATGGTATCTGTCATTTGAATTTTATGTATTTCTTGTGGCCATCAACGAAGCTTTTGAGCAATGGCCATTCCTTGGGAATACAGAAATTGTTCTCGGCATCGGCTATGGCCACGTAATAGCCCTTGGGCGTGATGCCAAAAAGAACGCGCGTTGAAACATGGCCTTTGCCGGTATGTCCTTCGAAAAGTCCAATAATATTGTTAGTATATTGCATCACCTCTTCTTTAACATTATAAGAATACCTAAACATCTGCTCTGGGTGAACCTCGGTATAGTTGAGCGTGATGCTGTCGATGGCAGTGAATATTTCTTCTGCCAGTTCTGTTTTTTCCCGTGGAATAAAATACATCGTTCCTATGGCTTGTCCGGCATTTTTAGGCTGATGGGGTCTCTCAGCAGAAACAAATTCCTTGTCGTGATGGGCATCTATGTCATAGTCATCGCTTTGCGCCCACTTGAAACTCCAAGCTTTGATGTCCTTTCGTTTGAGAACGGATGTGATTCTGTCCAGATATGGCTGCTTGTCAAAATAATAACTCTTTCCGCCGGGCAGGGGAAGTCTCTTGTTGTATCCTAACGTTCCAAAGCCTCTGATGTGCTTACCGCATGGCTTCGGACTTGCCGTATAGTTGAAAAACACGGTTTCGAGTGCTTCGGGATAAAACACGGTGCCGTCGTTTGCCTTGATTCTCGCAACAGAATATTCTCCGTTCCTCAGGCAAAGCGAATAGGTGATGGTGTCTGTACCATGACTATGAGACTCAAAGTGATAACTCTCTTCCGAGATTGCCATTAATGAGTCGAGGTTGTGCCGGATGGAGCCAAATATTTTATCAAAGACCTCTTTGCGGTTTCTTTCGTTGACTGCTTCTATCTCTTCTGGTGTGAAATTATTAAAAGAAGTTGTAACGCCTTCGCAGTCGGTTGAACAAAGGAATTCCTTTCCGACTATGCCGTTGTGGACGTATAACAGTTGGCCGTCGCCGTGATTTATCTTCATTTTACTATCTTGGCGGTTTGATATGATCTTTTCGATGTCTTCCCAGATGTTGTCCATGGGTGTCCTGTCCTGTGCAGAAATAGATACTGACAGACTGACTGATAATATGATTGTTATAATTCTCTTCATATTTTACAAATCGTTTAATTGATAATTGTTTGACGGTAGTCCGTTTATTGAAACTCGCTGTATCACGCGATTGCCTCTTTCACGCAAGGTTCTTGCCTGTACTGCAAATTGTATTTGCGGATCCTCGTAAGGAATCGCATCTCTTTCTTCGACAGGTCGAAGTGCTGGAGCCTCTTGATCTTCTTTTGCGATTCTCCTTGAAACACTCGCTTTATGCTTTTTCTTACGGGTCTGCTGCGGATTAACAGCGGATTGGCCTGTGTCCTGTTCTTTTGGCTCAGTTGCTTTAACCTCCACAGCCTTTATCTCAGTTTCTTCCACTTGGATGTCGGAGTGTGACTCGCATTCAACCTTGGCAATTTGAGGTTGGCTGACGGTTTCTTCCCTCGGTGGCCCGAGGAAGACGATAAGCAAAGCTGCAACACAGGCTGCAGCCACCCAAGGCCAAAGCCTCACAATACGTGGTTTGGTTTTGCGCTCTGCCATCATCTGGTCGAAAAGAGCCTCGTCAACGGTCAACTCGCCAAGCATCCCGGCAATAACTTTCCAGTCATCAGGAACATCCTCACGGGCAACCTCACGGGCAAGCAGTTTCTCCTCCTCGGCAGTCGTCTCACCGTTGAGATACTTCTTAATCAATATTTCCGTTTCGTTATACGTCATGTCCTTAACCTTTCCTTAATCTCTGCAAATACTTTCTTTCTCGCGGCAGAAACGATGCTCTTTATCGAAGGCTTCGCTATATTGGTCTGCTTCACAATGTCATCAAGTTCAAGACCTTCTATCTGCCTCATTTCAAACAGGCGTCGCTCACTCGGCTTCAGATGCTTCACGGCCTCATTGACGGCCTCATAAAGTTCCTTGGCCTCCAGATGCTCGTGGGGCGAAGCGCCTGTATCACAGCCTGGCGGAGCAACATCCCCATGCATCTTGCCTGAGACCGCCCGACCTTTGGACGCTTGCAAGGCAAGAATGGGACTGGACTTTCGCTTCCTCACCATGTCCATGCAACAATGCTTAGCCACCCTAATGGCAAGAGCATCATGACGGACGCCAGACTCCATCCTGTCAATGAACCTAAGAAGAGCCACCAACCCCTCCTGTGCAACATCCTCGGCATCATCGTCATTACCGAAGAAACTGCGTCCAACCGAGAGCATCAACTCACGGAGCGCAGGGGCAATATGTTCAAACTCTTCTTGCGTCATCTGCTATATAAGCGAATGTCAACGTGAAAAGTTAAGTTGAAAAATGAAATTGTCTTTGTTTCTGTGTCAGAAAACCTTAATCGCTCTTAGTTGTTTCTTTCAAAATCCCGGTTTTGCCTCGCCACGAAGGAAGGTAATCCATCCATCCTTGTCTTTGAAGTAAAATCCTTCGAATCGAAGCGTCCTTTCATCGGCATAGTCGAAGGTGGCGATATTGGAATAGGCCATGTGTCCACTATTTGCACCCTCATAGTGGGCATTCAGCAACAGGCAGTTGCGCTTCTCGCCATTTTCCCCTTCCGGGCT
>JAFUVM010000124.1 GCA_017483665.1 Bacteroidaceae bacterium | reverse complement strand
GGGCAACATCCTCTTCTCCAGCCACGACCACGAATTTATCCAAACCGTTGCCACACGCATCATCGAAATCACGCCAAACGGCATCATCGACAAGCTCATGGACTACGACGAGTACATCAGCAGCGATGCCATCAAGGAGGCAAAAGACAGGATGTATGGCACAAACAACTGACACAAGCACATTTGGCACACTTCTTGTTGTGAAACATATAGAACATAAAACCCAACTATAATGAAAGAGGAACTGAAAGAAGAAGAATTGAACCAGGAACAGGAGGACGCTCAGCAGACTTCGCCGCAAACAGAGCCGAACGAACAGAACGAGTCTGAAGAAGAGAAGAACGCAGAAACGTCCGAGCCTGCTGCCGAAGAGAAGACCATAGAAGAGCAGCTCGAAGCTGCCAACAAAGAGATAGCCAGCCTGAAAGACCAACTGCTGCGCAAGATTGCAGAGTTCGACAACTACCGCAAACGCACCATCAAGGAGAAGACCGACCTCATCCTGAACGGCGGAGAGAAGACCATCACCACCATCTTGCCCGTCATCGACGACATGGAACGTGCCCTGAAGAACATGCAGCAGGCCGAGGACGTGAGCGCCGTGGTCGAAGGCGTGGAGCTTATCTACAAGAAGTTTATGGACATCCTTGGCAAACAGGGCGTCAGCGTCATCGACACGAAGGAAGCCGACTTCGACGTAGACCTCCACGAAGCAATCGCACAGATTCCTGCCCCGACACCCGAACTCAAAGGCAAGGTGATGGATTGCACCCTGACAGGATACAAACTCAACGAGAAAGTCATCCGCCACGCTCAAGTGGTCGTAGGACTTTAAGACAACACATTATTATATATATATAGGATAGACGTGTACGCCTCGGCGCGTACGATAACAAGATATGGCAGAGAAGAGAGACTACTACGAAGTGCTTGGCGTCAGCAAGACTGCAAGCGATGCTGAAATAAAAAGCGCCTACAAGAAGTGCGCCATCAAGTATCATCCCGACCGGCAGGCCGGCAAGAGTGATGCAGAGAAGAAGGAAGCCGAAGAGAAGTTCAAGGAGGCTGCCGAGGCATACGACGTACTGCACGACCCCGAGAAACGTCAGCGCTACGACCAGTTCGGCTTTGCCGGCGTGGGAGGCGCAGCAGGCGGCAACTACCAGAACATGTCGACCGACGACATCTTCAACATGTTCGGCGACGTCTTCAGCGACCTCTTTGGCGGCGGAGCATCGTTCGGAGGCTTCAGCGGCTTCGGAGGCTTTGGCGGAGGCGGAGGCAGACACGTGGAGAAAGGTGCCGACTTGCGCCTCAAGGTTCGCATCAACCTAAAGGAAGTGGCTACAGGCGTCACCAAGAAGTTCAAGATAAACAAATACGTCACCTGTCCCCATTGCCACGGCTCCGGCAGCGAAGACGGCAAGAAGGAGACGTGCAGCAAGTGCAACGGCTCGGGAACAACCTACCGAACCATGAACACGATGTTCGGACGCATGCAGACACAGGCACAGTGCGATGCCTGCGGCGGCACGGGTTCCGTCATCCGCAACAAGTGTAAAACCTGCGGCGGGCAAGGCATCGTCAAGGGCGAAGAAGTTGTGGAGATAAAGATTCCTGCCGGAGTGCAGGAAGGCATGGTCGTCAACGAAAAGGGCAAAGGCAACGCCGCAAGATGGAACGGCGTGCCGGGCGACATTCACGTCTACATCGAGGAAGAGCCGCATCCCGAATTGCTTCGCGACGGACAGAACCTGCAGTACCACCTCCTGCTCGACGTTCCTACAGCTATCCTTGGAGGCAGCGCCGAGGTTCCCACCATCGACGGCAAGGTAAAGATAAAGATTGACCCGGGGACACAGCCCGGCAAGACAATGCGGCTGCGCGGCAAAGGCCTGCCCGTAGTCCAAGGCTACGGCTATGGCACCGGCGACCTCATCGTACAGATTGGCGTCTACATCCCCGAGAACCTTTCACGCGAAGAGAAGGATATGTTCGAAAAGCTCCGTTCGAGCGACAACATGAAGCCTGGCGCAACAGCCAAAAGCAACTTCTTCAGCAGGTTCAAGAAGATGTTTGAGTAGTAAATAAACAACACGTCCAACTACAATGACCTATACTCAAGCTGTACAATATCTATTCGACTCTGCCCCTTTGTTCCAGAACATAGGGGCAGCAGCATATAAGGAGGGACTGGACAATACCCTTGCCCTCGATGCACACTTCTCCCATCCGCACCGCAACTACCGCACCATTCACGTCGGCGGCACCAACGGCAAGGGTTCTGTCAGTCACACGCTCGCCGCAATCCTTCAGGCACAAGGCTATCGCGTCGGCCTCTACACAAGTCCTCACCTCGTTGACTTCCGCGAACGCATCCGTGTCAACGGGAAGATGATAAGCAAGAAAAGAGTCGTGGAATTCGTAAATGAATTCAAATCTCAAAATTCAGAGACAGCCTTCTCCTTCTTCGAACTGGCAACAGCTCTCGCTTTCCAATACTTCGCAGAGCAGAAGGTTGACTTCGCCGTCATAGAGGTCGGCCTGGGCGGCAGGCTCGACTGCACCAACATCATCCAGCCGGAACTGTCTGTCATCACGAACATAAGCTTTGACCACATCCAGTTTCTTGGCGACACACTGCCCAAGATTGCTTCCGAGAAGGCGGGCATCATCAAACCGGGCACTCCTGTCTGCATCGGCGAGAACGTCAGTCCCGAAGTCAAGGCTGTCTTTGCCGACAAGGCACGTGAAGTAGGTGCACCCATCACGTTTGCCGAGGACGAAGGCGAAGTCCTTCAATACACGATGAACGATTGTTCTATCAACTACGAGACGCGACACTTCGGTTCGCTCTGCGGAACACTTGCCGGACTATGCCAGGAGAAGAACACTGCCACTATCCTCAACTCTGTTCTTCTGCTTCGCAAGCGTGGCATCACCATCAGCGACAAGGCTGTAAGAAAGGGGCTGGCGGAAGTGACGACGATGACGGGGCTCATGGGACGCTGGCAGATACTGAGCCGCGAGCCGCTCACCATCTGCGACACAGCTCACAACAAGGGCGGACTCAGTTACATCTTCCGCCATCTTGCTGCCCTGCCCCGTCGCCGGCTGCACCTGGTCTTCGGCATGGTCAGCGACAAGGATGTGGACGGCGTGCTGTCGCAGCTCAGTTCTCTCATACCCGAGCCCTATTCTATCTACTTCACGCAAGCTTCCGTCCGTCGGGCAATGCCTGCCGAAGAAGTTTGCCAAAGAGCCTCGGCACACGGTTTACACGGCACAGCCTACCCCGATGTCGCTTCGGCATACGCCGCGGCACAAAAGAATGCTTCCGCTGAGGACATTATTTATATTGGAGGCAGCACTTTTGTCGTTGCAGATATGCTGAAAAGCATACTTTAACTTCTTTTAGCATGTCAGCAGATAAGATTTCCGCACTTTCTTTTTGAGTTCTGTGAAAAAAGTTGTAGATTTGCATGAGAAATTATCAAATGATAAAACCTTATGCCAATGGACAAACAAC
This sequence comes from Bacteroidaceae bacterium, assembly GCA_017483665.1. Lineage (GTDB taxonomy): Bacteria > Bacteroidota > Bacteroidia > Bacteroidales > Bacteroidaceae > Physcousia. Next base: position 1,563 of record JAFUVM010000124.1, on the reverse strand, counting down.
TTATTTCCGGATTAAAGAGAGAGAATTTCCAGGCTGTTGTACAGGGGAAGGAGACCGACCTCTACACTCTGACCAATAGCGACGGAATGGAAGTGTGCATCACCAATTACGGTGGTGCTATAATGGCCATCATGGTTCCCGACAGGGAAGGCAGGATGGCCAATGTTATACAAGGGCACGACAGCATCCAGCATGTCATCGACAGCCCCGAACCCTTCCTCAGCACCTTGGTGGGCCGCTACGGCAACCGCATCGCCAAGGGCCATTTTGTGATGAACGGCAAGGACTATAGCCTGGCCGTCAACAATGGTCCCAACCACCTGCACGGCGGTCCGACAGGCTTCCACGCACGTGTCTGGGATGCAGAGCAGATCAACGAGCACGAGCTTGTGCTCCGCTATGTCTCTGCCTATTACGAAGAGGGTTTCCCCGGCGAGCTTCACATGAACGTGAAGTACAGCCTGACGGAAGACAATGAACTCATTATCGACTATCGCGGCACGACGAACAAGAAGACCATCGTCAACATGACGAGCCACGGCTTCTTCTCCCTGGCCGGCATTGCCAACCCGACACCCGAGGCTCTCAACAACATCCTTACCATCAACGCAGATTTCTTTATTCCCATCGACGAGACAAGCATCCCGACGGGCGAAATCCTCAAGGTGGAAGGCACACCTTTCGACTTCCGCGAACCGCATGCCGTGGGCGAACGCATCGGCAACACCGACTGCCAGCAGATAGTGAACGGCACAGGCTACGACCATTGCTTTGTGCTGAACAAGCGCGAGCCGGGCGAGCTGTCCTTTGCCGTCAAGTGCGTAGAGCCGAACAGCGGACGTTACCTGAAGATGTACACGACCGAGCCGGGCGTACAGTTCTATTCGAGCAACTGGCTGAGCGGCTTCACCGGTAACGGCGGCGCCACCTATCCCAAGTACTCGGCCCTCTGCTTCGAGGCACAGCACTTCCCCGACACACCCAACCGCGCCTACTTCCCCAGCTGCATACTCAAGCCGGGCGACATCTACAGGCAGAAGACTATCTATCAGTTCGGAGTTGAAAGTTGGGAGTTGAGAGTTGAAAGTTGAAAGTTATGTCTGCGACCGAGGTAAGGGATAGCATCATTGGCCAAAAGAGCAAGACCTTTGCCATTCGTGTCGTACGCATGGCGAAATATCTTCAGCAGGAGAAATGCGAATACGTCCTTTCGAAACAAGTCCTGAAAAGCGGAACAAGCATAGGAGCCAACGTCCGCGAAAGCAAGAACGCAGAAAGCAAACCCGATTTCATCCATAAACTCGAAATAGCTCTCAAGGAATCGGACGAGACGGAATACTGGCTGGAGCTCTTGCACGAAACTGATTATATTTCCCAAACAACCTTCGACTCCATGATGAAGGACAACAAAGAACTTACTGCAATGCTGACGAGTATCATTAAAACAACCAAATTAAATAAATAACTTATAATTAATCATTAACCATTTAACAAACGAAAGGCAGAAGGAGAGAGCTGAATCTCATCGTCCGCTGTTGAGGCTGCGAAGAACTTTCAACTTTC
>JAFUVM010000123.1 GCA_017483665.1 Bacteroidaceae bacterium | reverse complement strand
GCCGCTACCGCGAGATAGCGCTTCGCAAGGTCAACGGCGCCACGTTCCGCGACATCGCCCTGCTCCTCTCGCGCCGCTACCTTATTATATTGGCTGCCGCAGCCGCCGTCAGCATTCCCGTCTCGCTCATCGGCCTGCACCAGCTTATTACGCGCTACTACACCATCCACGCCACAATCGCCTGGTGGATTCCCCTCGTGAGCATTGCCATCGTCCTGCTCCTCTGCGCCCTCACGCTCTGGCAGCAAGTCTGGAAGGCAACACGCATCAAACCCTATCAAGTATTGAAGGAGAACTAAGAGCCCCTCTCCCGACCTTTGCCCTCCGTCGCGAATGGGGATTCGCTCCCCTTTGTGGGGTCAGAGCCACATTAAGTGGCTCTTCTAAAGACCCCAGTCGCCCAAAGGGGAGGAGAGGAAAGGGGCTTTTCCCTTAAAAGTAGCGACTATTTCGGATTATAATCCAAAAAAGTCTTCGATATTTTGGATTATTCGCCTTTCTTTACTACCTTTGCCCCATCATTCGCCACTATTTCCTCTTTAAGATGATTACACGCGAACTGCAAGCAAAGATAGAACAGAAGCTTTTTGAAGGTAAAGCAATTGTTGTGGTAGGTGCACGCCAGGTGGGCAAGACCACACTCTTCAACGAGGTGCTCCGCAACCGTCCGGAAAAGATTCTTCGCCTGAATCTGGATGAGGCTGATGCACGGGAGCTACTTACCAATCCCACTATGGCCGAGCTACAGCAACTGATAGCCGACAACACGATTGTCATGGTGGACGAAGCTCAGCGGGCTACAGACATAGGACTGACCCTGAAGCGCATCCAGGACAATTTCCCTCAGGTGCAACTGATGGTGACGGGATCCTCATCCTTAGACTTGCGTGCAAGAATCAATGAGCCGATGACGGGGCGAAAGTGGGAATACATGCTCTTTCCTTTGTCAACGGGCGAACTGATTCGCACAAAAGGAATCCTGTTTGTCCGCCAGAGCCTGGAGAGCAGGCTCATCTATGGCTCGTACCCGGATGTACTCAACTATCAGGCCGAGGTACGCGAAACATTGACCAACCTCACTGGCAGCTACTTGTACAAGGACTTGCTCGAACTGGAAGGCATACGGCGACCTGCATTGTTGGAAAAGCTGTTGGTGGCACTGGCTTTGCAGATGGGGAGCGAAGTGTCGTATAACGAACTGGCGCAGACAGTGGGAACGGACAGCAAGACCGTAGAGAAGTACATAGACCTCCTGGAGAAGTGCTTCATCGTCTTCCGCCTGCAAGCCTTCAGCCGCAATCTGCGCAACGAACTGAAGAAGAGCCGGAAGATATTTTTCTACGACAATGGTGTACGCAATGCCGTCGTACAGAACTTTGCTCCTTTGGCATTGCGGGCCGACACGGGAGCCCTTTGGGAAAACTTCTTCATCAGCGAGCGTCTGAAGGCCAACCACTACGCAGGACGCTATGCCAAGAGTTACTTTTGGCGCACCAAGTCGCAACAGGAAATAGACTACGTCGAGGAGTGCGACGGTACGTTCCGTGCCTTTGAACTGAAATGGAATCCCAAACGGAACACTGCTGCCATCCCCGCTGCGTTCACACAGGCTTATCCTGTGAGCGAAGCAGCCGTAGTTACTCCCGACAACTATCTTGAGTATTTATAGTCAGGGCATCATTGTGGACGCAATCATCGTGCATTTCCGCACACAACAGAGCGCTTCCGCACACATTCCGAACATTGCTGATTTTCGTATCTCAAACGAAATCAGCACTTTCTCTGTTTGGCACGGTTCTTGCTGTATAATGATGTAAACGTTAGCACCAAGTCATCAATGAAACAAGCATTCCGACTTATTTCCCGCATGAAGGGCTACACAGCCCTCTCCCTGCTGGGCCTCGTCATCTCGCTCAGCGGCACCGTCATCATCGCTCGCTACCTGCACCAGGAATGGACCATCGACCATTGGATGCCCGACCTCGACAGGACGTACGTATTGATGGAAGAGACATCCGGTGACGACCCTTACCCGGCAATGTTCTATAAAAGCTATTTCCTTGGGCGTGCAGAACTCCAGTCGCCTTTGGACGGACAGAACGAGATAGAGTATTTCTCGTATGCAAGCACCTACACGACGCTGCAATTGAAACTGGATGAAGGAGAGATGCTGAAGCCGCTGGCCTTGAAAGCCGACAGCATGTTCCACCGGTTCTTCCCCCTGAAGGCCGTGGCCGGCACGTTGGTGTTACGCCACGAAGGCGATGCCATCATCAGCGAGGAACTGGCTGCACGGCTCTTTCCGGCGGAGGAAGCCGTAGGGCAGACCCTGACGACGGACAACGACCAGCTGCGCACAGTCATCGGTGTCTTTCGGAAACCCGCCTCGAAGCTTTCGCTGAACTTCGACTATGTGGAATACGAGACAGAATCCACCTTCAGCAATGAGGGCCGCGTCTTCTACATGGTCAGGCTTCACCCGGGAGCCGACGTGAAGACCTACAATCAACGCCAGCCCGTACAGACTCCCAACGTATTCGAAATGAAGGGACGCACACTGCGTTTTCAGCTGGCTCCATACGAAGGACTGCTTTCACAGCTATGGGGCGAAAAGGACGTTACCGTTAGGAGTGTCAGCTCGCCCAAATACCTGTGGATGCTCTTTACCGCCAGCGTGCTGCTCTTCTTTGTCGGCATTTTCAACTTCCTGAACCTCTTTGCCGTGATGCGCAGCCACCGCCGCCACGAGCTGGAGGTGCGCCGCCTCTTCGGTGCCTCGCGCCTCGACATATTCTCGATGCTCTACATGGAGAACCTGCTCATCAGCGCTCTTGCCATGCTTGGTGTGTGGATGGTCGTCGAGCTGATTACGCCGCACATGAAGGACTGGTTCAGCATTGAGCAGATGAGCATGCCCCTCTTCGACACGACGCTGTCACTCTCAATCATATTTATATTGCCTCTTATAGCAATCGTAGGAAGGTTGGGCAAGGCTGGGGCAAGGTCTTTCCTTTTCCTCCAATACTTCATATCCATCACCCTCATCACCGTAAGCCTCTACCTGATGCGGCAACTGCACTTCATGATGGGCAGCGACCCTGGCTACCGTACCGAGAATATCCTGAACTGTACACCCTATCCTTCACGAACATGGACGGGAAGCGGCGGGCCCACTATGGATTGGTTCGAAAAAATGAAGAACGACAGCAAGCTACTGAACGACCGCCTGACGGCATGCCCGCATATCAAAAGCTTCTGCTCCTCAGGATACATTTATAAAATGGGTAACGAGTTGTCGGTCAATAATGTCTCGCTTGAATACCAAGGCATAAGCCCGCAGCAGATGGAGATGTACGGTCTGGAAGTCGTTCAGGGTCGGGCTTTCAACGACACACTGGACACCAGAGAACAATATCGCTGCCTCCTGAACGAAACAGCTATCCGACAACTGGGCATCAAGGACATTGAGAAAGAGACGGTTCTGCCTGCAAAGCGTCTGTGGTGGATTTTTGACTACACGACTGGCAGGATGCCCGATGAACAACCGCTCGTGCCCTACGAGATAGTGGGTGTAATACGCGATTACCATCCTGGCAAACTATCCGAACCTCAACCCGGCATGTTCTTTGCTTATCGTAAGGAAGAACCTGACAGACTGAATGGTTCTGAGGTGGCGGTCGAAGTTATGCCCGGGCATGAGAAGGAAGCTATTGAATACATACAGAAGACGTCGCGCGAAATCTTCCATGTGAAGGAATTGCCTTATCATTGGCTCAAAGATGATGTAGCCAGCCTCTACGAGGAGGACCGCCGCACGGCACACATCTTCTTCACCTTCTCGCTGCTGGCGATTGCCGTGACGTGCCTCGGTGTGCTCGGCCTGATGATGTTCGACGTGCGCCGCCGCTACCGCGAGATAGCGCTTCGCAAGGTCAACGGCGCCACGTTCCGCGACATCGCCCTGCTCCTCTCGCGCCGCTACCTTATTATATTGGCTGCCGCAGCCGCCGTCAGCATT
>JAFUVM010000015.1 GCA_017483665.1 Bacteroidaceae bacterium | reverse complement strand
GGCTGCCTCATGCTCTGGCGGCATGGCAAAATGATATGCGAAAACAGAAGGGGGGAAAGCCGCAAAGCAGCAAATTGCATTTTTTGCCTCAAGTTCTTGGCGGGCTGCAAGAAATTCGCTAACTTTACAGCCGAAAACGAAACTACACGCTATTATGCTATTCCAGAAGAACATCATCGGGAAATACCTTGCCCTGCTGCCTGCCTCATCACGATGTAGAAGAACGAGACAAACAAAAATCGTTTTATTTTTTGCATAATCCTATAAATTTTGTAACTTTACCGCCGAAAACTCAAATAGTATGTTAGAAGAATATCTGAATAGAATCATCAACGCCGATTGAACTCATGGAACTGACAAGACAACAGATAGAACGTCAAGATTTCGTTGATAACGCTATATTCGACCTAATGAATAGGCTTATTCCGTCCGATAAGGAAATGGAATGGGACATCGAGGCCATTGGCGAAGTGCGCGATGTCATCCTAGCACAGTTCGAAAGGAAGGGCATTTGCACAGAAAGGGAGTTTTATCCTTATGTTGAAGAATAACTAAATTTGTTATTTATGAATGACGATAAGTATTTTCGTTCCGTAAAGGAATTAGAACAAGTTGGCTGCAAATGGTGGCCCAAGGAAGTCAGGGATGAAGCAATGAAGGTAAGCATCCTGCAATATCTGCTTGATACTCAGGAGGAGTTTATTTCCCTTCTGACTTTGGCTGATAATACAAACCCTGAGAAGTTATTCAAGCTCCTTGAAGCCTCTGATTTTGAATATCACCTGTTCCTGAAACATCTGATGGTTTTGACAGATGTTGGCTCGGAGCCTATACAAAGACTTAACTCATCTTTCAAAGAGGTTTTTCCTGGCAAAAAACTGGAATATGAGATAAGCGGCAAAAAGTATAGCTATAATTTTACATCTCTGCCTTTACAAAGTAAACCCACAAATGCCAGGATGCAGATTAGCACAATGAAAAATTTGCAGAGGCCGTGTAAGGACAAGAATTTGTGCAGGGATTTAATAATACTGCTTATATATGGTGCATCTGCAAATTCATTGAAGACACGTGCAATCCTCTACAAGTGTAAAGCCTATGAATATCTTGGACAGAAGGATAAGATTAAGCAATATGTGTGTGAAAACTATATTCGAGTAAGTAGAATTATCGCAGGCAAGACGGCAACAGACCTTGGGAATGTTGCACAGGTATATGCCTTAAGATATTTGTCGGAACATCTAGGCAGCAATTACAATCTTGTTAATAACGGAACGATTCCTGGAGTTAAACTTGATGACGATAAGGAAGCAACTTTTGATATTGTTGTTAGCCGAAATGATGACGACGGTCGTATTAAGAAATATGTTGGAATCGAAGTTTCTTTTCAAGAGACATCAAACAGCGTAGCAGAAAGAAAGGGGCGTGAAGCACAGGCTCGCTTCCGAAACACTAATAACAAAAGGTGCTTTGTTGCATATATCATTGACGGCGTAGGAAATTTTTCAAGACCATCTGCGATGAAAGATATGTGTGATAACAGTCACTGCAATGTCGCGTACACTCCATCGGAGTTTGACTTACTGATTGAGTTTATCAAGGAGAAGATTGGATGATAAAATACATAGATTTGTTCGCAGGTGTTGGTGGCATTCGATTGGGAGTAAGCCAGGCTTTATCCAAGAACGGGATAGAGGCAAAGTGTGTGCTTTCAAGTGAAATCAACGAAAGAGCCTGCGAGACCTATCAACTCAACTTTGGCGAGCATCCAAGTGGTGACGTGAAGCTAATAGACAAAGTGGAGCCGTTTGACTTATTGCTTGGTGGCTTCCCCTGTCAACCCTTCTCATATGCTGGTAAGCGCATGGGCTTTGGTGATACGAGAGGTACTTTGTTCTTTGAAATAGAACGATTACTTGAAAAATATCGTCCAAAGGCATTCCTGCTTGAAAACGTGCGTGGACTCTATACACATGACGAAGGTCGCACATTCAACACCATCATAGATAAACTTCATAGCTTGGGCTATGGCACATACGACCTGCTACAGAATAGCAGCAACTTTGGAGTTCCCCAGAATCGTGTGCGCCTATATATCGTCGGTATTTTAGGCGCAACTCCAAATATGAATCTGTCATCAGACCTCGGTGCAGCAGATTCTCACAAGTACAAGCAAAACTCGGTTCAGCTTTCACTCTTTGGTGAAAAGCCAATATGCTGTGTGGGTGACGTGTTGGAACCTGATGTTGACGAAAAGTATTATTGTTCTGATAAGTTTCAACAGATGCTTCACACCGCTGTAGGTGACGATTTGAGAGTTCTACACGGCTACCGTCTAATTGATTATCGTGGAGGTCAGTCGCTTCATTCATGGGAGTTAGGCATGAAAGGAAAATGTTCTGACGCAGAAATCCGCTTTATGAATGCCCTGATTCTTAATCGCCGCAAACCGATTTTCGGTAAGGAACAAGATGGTAAGAAACTGACTTTAGAGCAGATTAAAACATTCTACAAAGAGCCTGACATTGAAGAGGTTGTTGCGTCTTTGCTCGAAAAGCGTTACCTTCAAGAAATTGATGGCAGGTATAATCCCGTTTGTGGAAACATGTCTTTCGAGGTATTCAAGTTCCTCGACCCTGAAAGCATTTCGGTTACCTTGACTTCATCGGATGCCAACCGTTTGGGTGTCATTCAGCATAATCGCGCAAGACACATCACGCCTCGTGAGTGTGCCAGATTACAAGGCTTCCCTGATACATTCAAGCTTCATCCGTCCGACGCCTGGTCGTATAAGCAATTCGGGAACTCTGTCTCTGTGCCAGTTGTGGAAGCCGTCTTTGATGATTTTATAAGAACAAATGCCAATTTGTTATTATTATAAATAATACTGTTATTGTTGTATTTATAATCATCTCCAAGACCTACAAAGAAATAGACACCCGCGTCTTCGACCTCTACGGTCTCACCCCTGAAGAACGCGAAATAGTAATGAATAGTTGATGCCAACAAAAGCCATGGAGAAATATGCTATTTATTCGTACAAATTGAAGGAAAAACCTTTTCGCAACTTTGATTTTTCCATGCCGGGTGAACCTTGTATTAATCGACTTTCACCCGAGAAACGTTTCACATTGTTGTTTGGAAAAGAGCGAGGTGCAGAGGTGGAAGTGAAGAAAGTAAAGAAGAATGGCAACGTCAACCATTATCCATGTAAGGTGTTGACCCATGATGCAGATATTGTGCTGTTGCGATTGGTAAATGACAGGGACGTAAATCTTTGGGAAGAAGAGGAATCAACGACAAATCCCGTACCTAAAATAGAAAAAACAAAAAGGCCAACAAAGCCCTATTGTTTCATCTTTATCGACACAAGGCCCGAATCGCACATCATTGCAATTCAAACCGGTACCGCAGCATGGAGAAACACCGCAGAGGCAAAAGAATTGCTGCAAGACAGTCTGAATCATCTTCTGGACATCAATGACTATGGCTTGGAGATTACCATTATGTCCAAAATGATGCCTTCCAATTTCTGGGATTATGTAAACAAAAGGCGTAGGAAAGACAAAGTGCAAATCAAAAGCATGACATTTTCATTTGCGAATCACAAGCGTCGTTCGGACATTGATATAAGTACAGCGCTTTCCTCGGAATGGAAACATCTTGAGAGTTTTATTGGATGGATGGACAGACTGGGAGGTGATAAAGGTGAAATAAAAATCTTACCACCAAAGAATGCGGAACTGATAGGAAGAAAAGTTAATGACATAAAGCACATGATAGAAATCTGTGCAAATAGCAACTACACTTTGAGCGTGACGTTCTCGGATGACATTACCTATAAATGCAATCAGGAACTGAGAGCAGAATTGCCAATGAAAGAGGAGATACGAGAAGATTTTGACAAGGGGCAACGTAACTTCTTTGGGTTTTACAAAATAATAGACTGGATAGACGATGCCAGACATAAAACTGATGAGTACAATGAAGTTGAGGAAATCAGAAGTAAACGGGGCAGAAAAGCTAAAGCGCAGGTTTCATGACCATCCACTGCTATTGACGTGTCAGAGCGCTTTTCACCACTATATGGCAGACATGTCGCAGTTCGACTTTACGTCCGAGGACTTATTTCTTGTTGCAGCGGAAGTGATTGACACCACTTTCGAAGACCCTGCCAGTGCGCCACAATACTTAGAAGGTTTGTGGGATAATGTGAAAATAGAGCTAAAAACAAATAACTCTGTCACTCCTCCGCAGGAAGACCTGAACACCGTGTGCAAGGTGCTCTTCTATGTCGTTGCTGCCACACTGAGTTTGCATTGGAAGACGTATTATAACACGAAACTTGTGTCGCTTCTTTTTCAAGTAGTTGACGACAAGAGAGCCTTCGATGGTACCGAGGAACAAAGAAGGATAATCTCCAATCTTTGCAAACATGCAGAATCGTTGGAAGAATGGATAAACGAGTATGAAGACAGTGGAGTTTGGCTAACGGATGAGATAGAGACGTGCCTTGCATCCTTTCAAGAGAAACCACAGGAGAAACTCAGAGGCGTACTTGACACGGAACTTGCACAAGATATATTTGCCGAGTGCATAGCAAAGGGATGGATGCACGAAACAGAAAGCGGATATCAATGGGAGGGTATTTCGGATAGCAGAGGAAAAATAGCTCAACTTTCCTACCTTTGTGGCAAGATATACGGTTTCAAGTATAGCGACAGGGAAGGAAAGAATATAGGAAAAGAATTTCCTGATGCAGAACTCTGTAAACTCTTTAATATAGAGAGTATTGGGAAGCAACTCGTTCAAGTATATCAAGCAGCTAATAAACAGAAATGGCGGACAGTGATAGACGAACTATTTAAGTAAAAGGCACCAAGTTTGGTGTCTTTTTTTTTATCTTTTTTATCCAGATATATTCTACATAATGAGATTTTAGGCATTTCGTACCTTTGCGGCGAAGTTAGGCTTCGAGGCGCAAAGGTTGTTTTTTGTGCCTATCTGGAAGCAAACCTTACCACTTAAGCTAGCAACGAGTGGTTCACCTTATTAATAATGTCATTATATAAACGAACTATGGCAACAAATTTAAATCAAAAGCCCAAGCCTCGCAAGATGCGGGGAGTGGGAACGTTCGAGGGCGACGACTTCACATTCCGCCCATGCGAACCGGGTGAACCCACCCAACTGAACGTCAAGACCTGCAAAGGCGGCAAGACGTACGAGACAACAAGCGAGAAGAAACCACAGCGCGTGGCGCACCTTTCGTGCCCTGCCGATGCTGCAGACCCCTGGCAGGAGTACAATGCTCAGCTCAAGAAGCTCGGCATCAAGCCTCTGACCCCTCAGCAGCCTGAAACGACGCGCGTGGTGAAGGAGAACGGCCTGGAGTGCTACCTCAACGAGCAGACGCTGGAGCTGACGGTGCAAACCACACTCGCGCTCCCCACGCACTTCCGCAACTGGCAGGCCGAACTGCTCAGGCAGGTGCAACTCGTCGTCAGACGGCTGCCAGCTAACGAGACTTTCAACAAGACAATTAACAATCTAAAGAAACAAGGAGGTACAAAATGATTAGTTTTCAAGAACACGTTTGGTCGCCCACCATCGAGGGTACAAAAGAAACAGTAGTGAAAGCCGAGTCTTCACCCGAGACTGAGGCACAGATAAAGAAGTTCCGCGAGACAAAGTCGGAACAGCACAAGCGCCATCTCCCTGCCGTGTGCTACATGGCAACATTCGAGGAGAGCGTGAACGACAAGGGCGAGAAAGCCCCCTGGCGAAAAGACGAGACGGCTCACCTGAACGGGCTCATTGTCTCCGACTTCGACCACCTCGAAGACGACCTGCGCATGCGCTTCGTCCAGTGGGAGGCCATGCTCGACTTCAAGCAGGAGGGCATCCTGAAGGTCTTCATCACCCCCAGCGGCAAGGGCATCAAGGTGGTGTCGAAGTGGCGCAAGGAGTGGGGAAACCTCGCAGACAACCAACTCCAGATAGCCCGCATGCTCGACATGGAGCAGTATCTCGACCCCACTGGAAAGCACGCTTCCCGCACTGCCTTCGTGCCCATGCGGAGCGATGTGCTCTACGAGGACGACGAGGTCTATACCTACTTCGACCCCGAGTGTGAAAAGACATTAACCACCTCCCCCAGCGAACATACCACTGAAAAGGGTGTTAGCGAGGCAGTGGCCTCCCCTTTGGGGGAGGTCGGGAGAGGGGCTTCGGAGGTGATTTTCTCGGAGCGAGAACTTTCCATCATCAAGGCTCTGAACGCCTTCTACAGCAAGGAGCTGCCTGAAGGCAAACGCCATGCCACCTTCTGCCAGCAGACGGCACACTGGCTCCTGTGGCTCTTGGACAACAATCCCGAGAAAGCCATTGCCATGGCCTACAAATTGGACTACGTGGAGAACTGGAAGCCTCAGCAGGGCGAGGTGGAAGACCTGGTTCGCTCTGCTGCCAGCAAGAAACTCCTGAAGAGCACTCCGAAGAATCTCAAGGAAGTGCTCGAGAAGGCTGGCATCGACACAGAACTGCCCGCTGGGGTTCTACAAGCCTCCGACCCCATGAAGGACCTGCCATTCGAACATTGGTGCGACGAGATAGAGAGTCTCTTCGACGAGTTCCCTTGCCTGCGCGAAGTCTGCGAGCCTCATCCGCGCCGCCTCTGGCCCTTTCTGCTCTTTGCCTCGGCTGCTATGATGGGCACTTGCATGACGCTTACTTACTACAGGTTCTATGCCGACCCTTCCATCCGCTCTCGCCTGAACTACATCGTCCTCGGTGTAGGCGACCCGGCAAGCGGCAAAGGCACCCTCTCCCGCTTGATGGAAGTGCTGCTGGCTCCCATCATCGACAGCGACAGGCTGGCTGACGAGGCTACCAACGAGTGGAAGGAGAAGACAGACGCTTCGGGTGCAAACAAAGACAAGGAAGTACGCCAGCACATCTACAACCGCATGTTCGGTCCGCGTGCCTCGAACACCGAGTTCATCCGCTCCATGATGAACTGCAAGGCGTTTGTCGATGGCGAAGAGATGAACCTCCACCTCATCACCGTCGACTCGGAGAAAGACAACTCCATCAACATGTCGAAGAGCGGCGGATGGCAGAACCGCGACATCATGGTGCTGAAAAGCTTCCACAACGAGTTCGACTCGCAGCACTACTCGAACAAACAGAGCGTAAGCGGCAGGTTCAGAGTCTATTGGAATCAGATAGAGACGTGCACTCCGCCTACCTTGAAGCGCCTCGTCAACGAGCGTAACTTCAACTCAGGCCTCGACACCCGCATGGCAACGATTCCCATGGGCAAGCCCGACTTCGAAATGATTCCGCTGGAGAGCGACCCCGACAAGTTCAAGGCAGCAAACGCACTGCTCCGCGAGTGGAGCTACAAGCTCGACGGGCGACAGGGAGAACTGCCCTTCTGGCCTCTCGTGGAGCACGTACACAAGTGGTGCGACGAAAGGCGAGCCATTGCCGAGTTCAACGACAAAGACCAGGCAGACTGGCTCCTCATAAAGCGCGTGCCATATTGGGGCATCAACGTCTCAGCCCCCTATATTGATATGCGACACTGGGAGGAACGCGAGCAGACAGGCACCTACACAATCGACGACACAGACCGACGCCTCTGCGACCTGGTGCTCGACATTCAGTACCGCACACAACTGCACTGGTTCTACGACCAGCACTACAAATACTATTACGACCAAGTGCACAATGCCGCCGTACAGCGACGTCGCACGAACAAGTTCCTGGAGTGCTTCAGAAAGCTTCCCGAAGAATTTACCAACGAGCTGTTCGCACAAATCTTCGGTTATGCCAACACGCACGCCGCGCAGAAAACCCTTGAACGTCTGTTGGAAGACAAAGCCATCGAACGCACCATGAGGGGCAACTACAGGAGACTCGTTTCCGAGCTGTAAAGCAGAAAAGAGGAAAAGAGGAAAGTAGACATTTGATACTTTCTGAAAAAGAGGGGGACATGCCACGACGGACATGCCCCCTCTTTCACTTTTTCACTTTTTAATTTTTTACTTTTTAATTTTTCACCTTTTCACTTTTTCACCTTTTGATTTTCCTGCCTGCGATGATGTAGACGCCGTGCCTTGCTGCCGACGGACGGATGCGCTGACCCATGAGGTTGTACGCCTGAGTGTCGGCACCCGTTGCAGCAGTGATACGGCTGACGGCATCGGGGTCGGCAAGGGTGAGACGCAAGGGCTCTGCCATCGTGCCGAGGGCATCGGGGATGAAGCCCGGATGTTCCTTGACGTCGCTGCCGGCATCGCTGGTGAGGGAAACGACGGTGATGTCGATGTGCTCGCCCTCCTTGCCGCGCACGGGAAGCAGGAGCTCGTCGCCGATGAATCGGCCTGTGCCGCGGCACTCGCCGTCGACGAATGCACCTACTATCCAGTCGGGACGGCTCTCGACGAAGTCACCGTCCATCAGGTTGGCAATGATGCACATCATGTCGGCATGGCTGTGTACGTTCACCTGCCAGGGGCTCTGCACCTCTGCGGCACGCTTGCCGTAGAGGGCCTGGGCGTTCACGCTGGGCACCGTGCCATAGACGAATGCCTTGCGCGACTGGCTCTTGTACATGTAGCCCTGACCGGGACGGAGCGCCTGGATGTCGCCCTGCCACCGGCCTGCCGTGTAGACGGAGAAGCCTTCCTCCAAGCCTGCGATGATGTCGCCTTCCTCTGCGTCGAGGTAAGCAAAGGCATCCCCGAGGGTAAGCATCTCGCCCAAGGGATAGCCCAGCCAGTTCCAGCCCTCGGTGAGCACGATGTCGCCCTGCGTCGGGTTGTACTGCGCTCCCTGGAAGGTGAGGCGCCGGGCCTGCGTTGCTTCTACCTTCATGGACTGCGTAGCTGCCACGAAGTCGGCGCCCTCGGGCGTAAGCACAAGACTGCATGCCTCGCCCAAGGTGCTGACGGCAAGACCCTCTGCCAGGTCGTGGCTTGCCCAATTCCAGCCTTCGGCAAGGTCTATCCCTACCTCCGACTGACGGATGCCGTAGCGGTACTCTACGACTTCGCTCTCTTCGCCCTGATAGCTGACAGACATTATCTTCAGCGTCATGTCCTCCGTGACGGGGATGGGCTTGGTGTAGAGCTGGCGCGTCGGGCTGTCGCAGGGACAAGTGCCGTCGGTAGTGAAGTAGATAGAGGCGCGGGGGCTCTCGCAGGAGAGGGCTACGGTCTGTCCGGCATAGAGCTGTGTGCCGGAGAGACGCGACGCTACGGGCTCCTTTACGGCTTGCAGCAGGGCTGTGTCGACGACTGCTACCATAGCCGTAGCTGCCACGTCGTCGCCCACGACTTCGAGCTGGAGGGCTGTAGTGCCGTAGAGGATGCCGTTGACGTCAATCTCAGCCTGTCCGTCGGCATCGAGCGTGACGAGCGTCTGCTCTGCTGCCTCCTGGCCGAGAGTGGCAGTCTGAGCGGAAGCAGAGGTTATCATCACCTTCTTGCCGACTGCTGCTGCGGTGGGCACTGCGGCAATGCGGATAGTCTTGCTGCGTCCGTAGCCGATGTTGACGAGGGAGTCTACGACGAGGCCCGTGAGCTTCTTCTCGATGTCGAGCTTCTGCTGGAAGATTTCCGTCATGTTGATGCCTGCATAGCTCTCTACGGCACGGCTCACGATGAGCTGCACCTCGTCGCAGGTGCTGAGGTCAGGCAGGGCGATGCTCACCTTTGTGGCAAGCGTGTCGGTCTGTCCCTCGGCAGCTGTTTCAGCATCGGGGAAGGTAAATTCGCCCAGAGGCAGAAGCGTCTCTTCGCCTGCGGTGATACCCTTGACGTAGATGTTCTCGGGCGAAAGCGTAGCGGGCTTCATGTACTTGTCGAAGGTGATGAGCACGGAACCCTCGCTCCCCTCCCCTGCCTCGTAGGCACGGGCACTGACGACTTCGGGCTGCGTAGCCTGCACCATGCCGACGTTGACGTCCATCTGCGGGGGAGGCACGGGAAGCCAGTCGGAGTAGGTAGTCTGGTAGCCTGCCTTCTCGAACTTCACCTGCCAGAGTCCCTGCGGAACGTCCCAGGCATAGAGTCCCTCGGCATCGGTGTAGAGCGGGTTCTCCTGGCTGTACTGCGAAGCGTCCCAAAGGACAATCTCCTGCTGCAGGTCGCCGTACTCGTCCTCGTAGGTATGCTTGTAGTAGGCTGTGGCTGTCACACCTTCCAACCTGTTGCTGGACACACCTTCGTAGACGTAGCCCGAGGGGTCGACGATGGGCTCCACGATGGGATAAGGCAACGAGGCGTCCCACTTGTCGTCAATCTCCTCCTTGTCGGCATAGGCGCAGTCCCATGCGTTGCGATGGCGCTTGGCCCAGCGTATCTGGTTGCGCGACTCGGTCTTGGCTGCCTTGTAGATGCCGAACGAAACACGGGAGAGGTACTTGGCAAGGATGCCGCTGGCGTCGCCTACGTCGGTAGCTTTAAGCAACCAGGCAGCAATGTCGACGAGGTCGCAGCACGAGAGGTAGCGCGAGACGAGCTTGTTCTTGTACTCTTCGGATATCCAGAGCATCGACTTGGCCTGTGCGTCGTCCTGCCCGTTGCAGGGCTGCAGGCGCGAGATGAACTCCTGCCAGGCGTTCACGTCCTTGATGCCGTCGTGCAAGTAGCGCGTGAGGGTGTTCAGCGAACGGACTATCTCGAGCTTCTCCCCAACGAGGTCCATGCCGGAGAGGTAGGTGTTGACGCCGCTGATAGCTGTCTCGAGCACGATGATGCGCTCCTTGAGCTGCGTCACTGCCTCGGTGGCAATGGGAGCCCTGAAGGGACGGAGCTGCCTGCTCTCTTCGGGCAGGTTCACGTCGCTGTTATCGGAAGGCTGGATGTCGAAGGCCACCTCCATGTGGTTGTCTAGGATGACCATGTTGCCGTTCTCGTCCAGGTAGTAGCACATCATGATGTTGCCGTAGTTGTCGTAGCAATAGATGATGTCGGTGTCCACCACCTCGGGGTCGTCAGGCTCGGGTATCTGGTTCGTCAGAGGCTCGATGGTGACGTTGTAGTCCTGACCTTCCTCCTGCACGACCTCAATCTCGGTAATGGGAATCTCCTCCACCTCAGCCTCGGCTATCTGCACGTCCTGGTAAGGCACATGCGTGTCGAGGTCGGCATCCACGGTGACACGCACTGCCATAGGAGCCTGGTTGGAGTCGAACTTGCCGTGGGCTACCCAGCGGTCCATGTTGGGAATGTACTGTGCCTCGAGGTCTATCCACTCGTGTTCGATGGTGAAGACGTGTATCACACAGCTGTGAACCACTTCGGGACTGTTGTTCGTCAGGTTTGCCGTGAAGACGAACTCCGTGCCGGGCACGAAGGAATAGCTCTTCACGTTGGCACGCACATGCTCCAGGTCGAAGTCTACCCACACGGTACGATGGGCGGGAGCATTGTAGAAGCGCATGTCCACATCCTTTGCCTGAACGCTGCTCTCGTTGTACTCTACGGGGCGCATCTCCGTCTGACGTACAAGACCCGAAGGCGAAGTCACCTTGGCCTGAATCTCGTGGATGGAGAGGTTGGTGCACGAGGTGAGGTTGGCCTGTAGCGACCAGTAGCCGTCGGCCAAAGCCTTAGTGCGTCCCAGCTCCTTGCCTTTGTCGTAGACAATCACTTCGCTCATTGCTGCCGCATTGCCGTCGACAAAGATGTTGGGCAGGGAAATGAGGGGAGCCGTCCAGATGGAGACGTCGGTAACGGTATAGCTGACAGAACCGATGGGCTGCAGCACAGTCTGTTCGCCGTCGAGCTTGAAGCGTACGTAGGCATCGGGCGAATAGTTGCCGCGCGAGGTAGGCGTGATGCAGAACTTCACGCGGTCTGTGAAGTTGTCGCCCAACGGGACTGTCACGCTGCCGTCGCGGTACTCGTAGCTGCTCTGCCTGTTACCCACCACGACGGAGCCCTCGACCAGGGGAGAAGTGGCATGCAGGTTGAAGACAAGCTCCACGTCCGATACGCGCTGCTTGTACTCGTCCTGGAAGTCCACCTTGGCAGAAAGCGTCAGGTAGTTGCCTTCCACGATGCTTGCCTTGTTGACCGAAAACTTCGTGTTCTCGCCGGTATAGTAGAACTTGCTTTCCTCGAAGACGGGAATCACTACGTTACGCAGCTCCAGCAACAAACCGTCCTGCACCGTTATCTCGTTGAGTACAAAGTCCTCGCCTGCCTTCAGCCCTGCTTCGGCATAGCCGCTCAGGGTGCTCAGGGTGCCGAAGAAGCTGCTCTTGCCGATGGTGACAAGCGTGTAGTCCCCTTCGGGAAGGTCGGTCAGGTAGATGAAGTTAGGCGTCTTGTTGTGGTCCAGCAGGTCGCCCAGCTCGTCGCTCTCGGCAGGCGTGAAGTTGGTGTTGTAGGTCGCGTGCCTTACCAAATGTCCAGCAGCATCGTAGAGGAGGCCTTCCACACTGGGGTTGTCCGTCACCAGGAAGCGTGCAAACACCTTGCCAAGCTCTGTGACGGGGAACAGAAGCTCCAGCCCCTTGTTGGCACTTACGGTAGCCTTCGCTGCCTGTGGTGCGAACTTCCCGTTCGTACTCGTGCAGGTGGCTTCTATCTCGTCGCCCTCGCTTGCTCCGCTCAGGATGTAGATGCGGCCCGTCTCCACGATGAAGTCCTGCAGGGCGCTCTGCGTAGTATTATTATATAATGTATAAGAGACGTTGTCCTGATACGGGAAGTAGTTGTTGGTGCTCGGCTCTTCGCCTTCGGGAACTGCAGTCGTATAGGCAAAACCGACGTGAGCCGTCACGCCCGTCACACGATTGATGCGGAGTTCACCGAAGTCAGCTCCCTTCTCTCCTGCCAAGCCCTGAATGTCCTCTACGGAATAAGTCTTGGCGAAGGGAACGTAGCCGCTGGCAGAGATACGGACGGTAGTGGGCACCTTCCTCGACGTCAGCGAGAACTTGCCCTCGGCATCGGTCTCGGCACTCACCGTCACCGTGCCGCTGCCTTCGAAGCTCTGTTCGTAGACAACGTATGCTCCGCCCAAGGGCTTGTCCGTCATGCCGTCTGTCACGACACCGGAGCATTGCACGGAGGGTATGGCCTGAAGCGTGACGCTTATCGCATTCTCGCCTGCCACGACAGTATATGTCCCTGGCTGGGGAGCATAGTAAGCTGCTGCCATGTCGGAGGGCAAGGCAATGCTGTACCCCAGGACAGCCTTCTCCAGCTGCCCCTCCACCTTGGCTCCCTGGCAGAGGAAGACGTCGTCGGCAGTAGTCCATGTGATGCCCACCTTGTCGGTGACATCGGTGCCGTCGGCATAGCGGACACGTAACGTCACGTCATAAGGCAGCTTCATGTTCGCGAGCACATACTGCTTGTTCTCCTCGTCGATGGTGATGACATCACTTTCATAAATAATGTCGCCCGTCAGATTCTTCACGAAGACCTTCTGCTTGGTACCGCGGATGAGGTTCGTGAACGTGTAGTTCAGACGGTCGCTGATGACGTACTTGAGGCGCTGGCCGCTCTTCACGTTCAGCAATTCCAGCGAAGCATTCTTGTAGCGCCCATCCACGCACTCGTTCGGCAGGCGCAGCTCCAGGGTGCACACCTTGCTCTTCAGGGGCGAGATGGTGAAGCGGTTCCATGTGGCATCCGCCTCGTAAAGGCTGATGGCCTCCTCGGGAACGTACACGACAAGGTCGTCGGGCAAGCCGTCGAAGGCATAGCTGTTCACTGCAGGCGGAACCGTAGCATAGCAGTCGATGGCCCTCATGGACGTACATCCGCGGAAAGCATAGCTCCCGATTGCTGTAATGCACGACGGCAACTCCACCTCCTGGATGTTGGTGTTGTTCTCCAACCAACGGGATGCAACCGCGCTCGAACCATAGGCACGCGAGAAGTCTATGTAGGTGAGATTCTGATAATAATACGGGAAGCCCCAGTCATTATCGTTTATCACACCGTCCACGACAAAGTGCGTCACCATGTTGCGGTTCGAGCTGCCCACCATGTTGTCCATAGCCGAAAGCAGACGTCCGGGCTGGAAGTAGTCGACAATCAGTTCGCCGCCTTCCTTGTCCCACACATTCGTGCCGGGCTGCTCGGGGTCGACAGGGTCGTACTCGAAGTATGCCGTCACGGTGCTGGCATGCGAAGGCATCAGGTAACTGAGGCTCTGTTCTGTGCCCAGGACGATGCCGTCGGCATCCTTCCAGCACAGGAACCTGAACCCGCTGTTCCTGTAAACGTAGAGCGACTGCGTGCTGCCCTCGAACACCTTCTGGTCCTTGTACGAGAAATAACCGGCCACGGCAGGCTCGCACTTGAGGGAAAGCATGTAGCGGTTCACCAGCTGGGGATTGCCCGGACCGGCCGGGTCGTAGGAATAGATGGCATAGTACTTCACGTCGGAAGCCGGCATCGTGAACTGCAAGGTGCGGCTTGTCGTCACCTCGTTGCCTTCTATGTCCTTCCAGCAGATGAAGTAGCAGTCGTTGTGGTCCTCGGCAGTGATGGTCACTGTCTCGCCGGCCTTGAAAAGAGTGTTGTTGTTCAACGAGAACTTGCCGGCACCATAGGGTATCGCCTCGCGCACCACCTTGTAATACTGGGTGGTGTTGTCATCCGGCCAGTTCGGGTTTGGCGGATTGACGGGGTCGTACCCATCGGTCTGTGCCGCCACTCTTAGCGGCAGCAACAGACATATCAGTACGTAATAAATGTATCGTTTCATGATGCTCTTGCTGCTTACTTGTTCAACATCTTGCTACCGTTCTTGATGACGATGCCACGCTCGTCGGCACGAACCCGCTGGCCCTTCAGGTTGTAGGCCTCGGTTTCCGATGTTGTTGTCTTGGCGTGGACTGCATCGATGGCATCCGTCTCGTCGCCACAGATGTAGAAACGGCCTGTGATGGCACCGGCTTGTGCCTGGAAGGTGTAGCCCTGTTCTGTGCTGACGACGGTCTTCTTTCCGTTCTGACGGTCAACGAGGACTACGCTCTCTGCTCCGCTGCCACCGCCAAGCGCAATCGTGTATTCGCCCGTCTTGCCGCAACTGAGGGAAAGCTCCACGATGCCGTCGGCAAGGGGACGTTCGTTGATGGCATACTTCACGCCCTCGGCTTCTGTCCATATCTGGCTGGCTTCGGGATTGACGGCAGCAAAGAGGGCTGCGTCGCGACTTACCTCGTAGCCCATCGCTGCCTTCTCGTTGAAGACAACACGCGTGCGGTCCGTAGTCTCTTCGCCCGTGAGAGTGATGTTCAGCACGGTACGTTCCTTCTGCTTGGACAGGTTTCTGTCGCCGAAAGCAAATGCCTTAATCTCTTCTACCGTCAGGTCGTTGGGATTGCGATGTGTCTGACGTCCGCCTTCGCGGAACACCAGCTTGCCGTCGCTGTCCGTAGGACGCTGGATGAAGAATGCCTCGCCGGGATTCAGGATGTAGTTGTCGTCCTGCGGACTGAAGGCAGCATACTTGCCGTTGTAGGAATCCCATACCATGAAGGGAGCCTCGGTATCAATGTAGCGCGAGTCGTAGTAGCAAGGATAGGGATTGCCGATAAGGTTCCAGCTGCGGTCGGAGGTGAGCAACTGGTTCTCTGTCGGGTAGTCGGCAAGCTCGGTGGTATAGTCCAGGGAGTTGAAGAGCATCTGGCGATTGAGCGACTCCACATCGGGAGTAACAGTGAAGCGTACCAGATAGTCTGTAGGATTGTTCAGGTAGCACTTCATGATGTAGCCCTTGCCTGCTTCCAGCTTATCGTCTTTGGTCAGGTTCTTCCAGGTGTTGTCGAAGTGCTGTGCGGCACGCTCGGCTCCGTCGTAGTAGCGCACCACCCACTGCGTCAGATTGTTCTCGGGCACGATGTCCGTCATCTTCACGTCGAAGGGGAAGGAAATGAACTGCCAGCGGTCGTTGTACAGCATCAGGTTGACAGTCTGGTTCTCTGCCCTGAGCTCACCCTTCACGATCAGTGAATTGGGGTTGTAGACGGTCCTGTAGGAGTCGTAGTTCCTGTTCGAGTAGAAGAGGCTGTAGTCGGCATAATACTTGGCATAGGGAGAGAAGAACATCGAGAAGTCGTTAATCTTCAGCTTGCTTCGGTTGCTGATGGTCAGGTTGCCGCGCTCGTACTTCTTGTTGCCGAAGCCGTCGTCTATCTCGTCGCTGTTGTAGAGCATCCTGATGTTGGGCTCGTAGTCCTTGAGGTTCTGGTCCTCGCCGAGCACAAACTCAAACTCCTTGTTGATAAGGACATTGTCGGGACGGATGTTGGGGTCAATCTTCATGTTTGCCTGGAACTCCAGCCATCCGGGTGTCGTCATGTACTCCTGGAAGCTCCACAGGGGGACACTCAGCTGGATGTTCCGTGCTTCGGAGGTAATCACATAGTTGCGGACAGTAGGCGGAATCAGCGCAAGGGAAGCAATGGACTCTATGCCGTTGCAACCGCTGAAGGGATAGTTCAGGCAATAGATGAGCGAACTGGGCAGGGTAACTTCCTTCAGCGTCCTGCAGCCACTGAAGGCATAAGAGTTGATGGTCTCCAGTCCCTCGTTGAGCTCAATGGCACACATGTTGGTACAGCCGCGGAAGCCATAATCGTAAATGGTCCTCATGGTGCTGGGAAGCACTACGGGCTCCGACTCTCCAAGCCTCTCGCAACTGCTGAAGCTGTAATAGCCCACATAGGTCGGACCGTCCTCAAAGACAATCTTGGTGAGGTTTTTGTTATTGCTGAAACAATAGTCGCTCACGCCTCTAAGCGTTGCGGGAAAGTGCATCTGGTAGATGTCGCAATAGCTGAAACAGCTGGAACCCATCGAGGTCAGGAAGTTGGGCAGGTTCACTTCGTGCAGGTTGTTGCAGTCGTAGAAACAATCGCTGGGCAAGGTGGTTACGCCGTCAGGAATGGTAACGCTGGTCAGCGAGTCGCAGCTGCGGAAGTTCTCGCCGCCCGTAATCTCCTTCAGCTTCTTGGGGAAGTTCAGTTCGTGTACGCCGGTATAGCGCAAAGCTCTCTCGCGGATGTACTTCAGCGAGTCGGGGAAGATGATGGTCTCCAGCTGCCAGCAGCCGTCCAAAGCACCTGCAGGCATCTCTTCGATGCTCAGTCCGCTCAGGTCGAGGCAGATGAGGTTGGGCATCTGGCGCATGGCGTACCAGTCCGTCTTGTCGATGGTGCCTTTGTTGATAATCAACTTATTCACTTCGGCGTAGGTACGGACGTCGGGCAGGATGTCGCTCACCACGATGTAGCCCAGCTCGCCGCTGCTGCACTGACCTGTGCTGACGGTAGAGAAGGCTCCCTCCTTGTCCCAGTCCTCGGAAATGATGCACTGCCCCTCGATGCCTTCTGCCTTCACGTAGTCGCGGAAGCCGGCACTGGGCACGAACACCTTCACATGATAGTTGCTGCTGTTGCCGGTAAGCGAACCTGCCGTAGGAGGCGTGACGCTGGTGAAGTGGATGGTCTTGTTCGTCCAGGCATAGAACACGGAATTGGTCAGCACCTCCACGTTCTCGGGGATGGTGATGTCCTGGACGTTGAAGAAGGGATAGAACGTATACTCGCCCAGCCGACGCATGGTCTTGGGCAGGTTTATCCTTGTGGTGTTCCTCTGTTCGTAGGAAGCATAGCCATAGGAAGAAACCACGATGTACTCCTTATCGCCCACGGTAATGGCCTCGGGGATGTTCAACACTTCGGGAAAGTTGTTGTTGCTGTTGGAATAGTACCATTCGGCCAGGCCGAGATTATCGTCCAGCCTGAAGCGCATGTTCACGCCGTCAACCTCAAAGTTCTTTGTAGTGCTGAAGTTCCAAGTGCTCATGTCGGACTCCATAGCTGCCTTCATGGCATCGCTCATTTGTGCACTCACGGTGCCGCCCGATGCTATCAGCATGACGGCAAGCATGACAAGATGCTTAAAGATGTTGCGTTTGTTCATCATAATACCTCCAAATGTTTAATGTGTGAATAGAATTGTTTAATTTGTCCACAAATATAGCACTATTTTCCGTTAGTGCAAAACAAAACACATTATTTATTATATTGATGCCTGTCTGACGGCCTAATTTAACATTTTCTTCGCCCTTCTGTCATTTTCAATTTATTAATTTTGAATTAATCTTCGTACCTTTGCCCACGAAAAGCAGCGAACCGGCTTGCCGCTGGTCCGTCATGTCCCTTGCGGGTGTGGCGGGCGAGAGGAAAGTCCGGGCAACACAGGACATCCCGCTTCCTAACAGGAAGAGGTCCGCAAGGGTCAGTCAGTGCAGAAGAAAAGAACCGCCCCCTCCGAGGGGTAAGGGTGAGAAGGTGAGGCAAGAGCTCACCAGGCCGGCAGCGATGTCGGTGCTGTGCACTCCGGGAGTTGAAAGTTCATGTATACCGGCGAAGCTCCGGCTCTTGGCGCAAGCGGGAGCTGAAGAGAGAGGGCTGTCCGTCCGAGCCGGAGGGTAGAACGATAGAGGACAGCGGCGACGCTGCCCGTAGAGAAATGGCAAGCACCCCGCCGGAGGCTTCGGTCTCGGACGGGCATACAGAACCCGGCTTACAGGTTCGCTGCTCTTTATAAATTAATCTTCACCATTCACGAACCAACACAATAACATTGCAAAGGCGGTAGCAAATTCTTCACTCTTCACTCTTCATTCTTCTTTCTTCATTTAATTCTAAAGAGGTGGTAAGTCTTGAACATATATGGAGCGTCAACGGGCAGAACCTCAGCCGCATGGAACGGTTGGGGCTGGCAGTGTTGAAGCGTCTTGTCATTACCTGGGAGTGCATCGTCAAGAACCATATCATGAGCTACGCCTCGGCCCTGACGTACAGCAGCATGCTGGCTGCCGTGCCTATGCTTGCCATCATCTTTGCCATAGCGCGTGGCTTCGGCTTCGACGCCATCATCGAGACGAAGCTGAGGAGTTCCCTCGAGGGCAATCCCGACATAGCCGACACCATCCTCTACTTCGTGGAGTCGTACCTGCAACACACGAAGGGCGGCGTCTTCATCGGCATCGGCCTCGTCATCCTGCTCTACACATTGCTCTCGCTGACCTCGAACATCGAGGAGGCGTTCAACACCATTTGGTACGTGAAGCGCTCGCGAACCATCTCGCGCAAGATAACGGACTACATCAGCGTCTTCCTGCTCATGCCCTTCATCATTATCATCACCAGCGGCCTGAGCATCTTCCTTGCCACGTTCCGCACGTTGCTGCCCGAGACACAGCTGCTCACCGGGACGATGTCCTTCTTCCTGCACTTCTCGCCTGTCGTCTTTGCCATAGTCATCTTCATGCTCCTCTTCAAGATGATGCCCAACACGCGTGTCAAGTGGCGGCACACCATTTGGCCTGCCATCCTGACGGGAACGGTGTTCATGGCTGTGGAATGGGTGTACGTACACTATCAGATTAAGCTGAGTGCCTACAACGCCATCTACGGTTCGTTCGCTGCCATCCCTCTGTTCATGCTGTGGATGCAGATTTCCTGGTGCATCTGCTTGCTGGGCGCACAGCTGAGCTATGCCAACCAAAGCCTGCAGACTTACGCCTTCGAGCGCGTCAGCGACGAGCTGAGCCGACGTTACCGCGACACGCTCATCCTGTTGCTCATGAGCCGCATCTGCAAACACTTTGCTTCCGGACTGAAGCCCTTCACGGCACATCGTCTGGCCGTCAACACCCATCTGCCCGACAGTCTGGTGGGCATACTGCTGAGCGAGCTGACCGAAATGCAGTTGCTCGTAGAGGTCCCGATGGAGCCGGACAATGAGCCGCACTACCTGCCAGCCATCGACATACACCGCATCACGGTGGGGATGGTCGTGCGCCGCATCGACTCGAAGGGCATAGAGAATCCCTCGCTCGTATGGCAGACAGGCACAACCGAATGGGATGCCCTGCGCAACCTCCGCAACGAAGGCAAGGATGCACTGCTGATTGATTTGTAGAGGTTAGAGGATTGTTTTGGGGGTTAGGGGTTAGAGGTTAGGGGTTAGAGAATACCTTCGGTCCCTAATCAGCATCCCAATCAATCCTCTAACCCCTAATTACTAACCACTAACCTCTAACCCCTAACCTCTAACCACTAACCTCTAACCACTAACCTCTAACTACTAACCTCTAACCACTAACCTCTAACCTCTATTAGAGCTGACAAACGAACGTGAAGTGCCCGGCGAAGGCTGAGGCGCAGTCGGGACGCGAACGGAACAAGCCGAAGAGGGTGCTGCCGCTGCCGCTCATGGCTGCATAGACGGCTCCCTGGCGGTACAGTTCCGCTTTTATTTCTGCGAGCAACGGATGGTTGCGGAAGATGCTTTCTTCGAAGTCGTTGACCATTCTGCCCTCCCACTGCCCGACGGGCAACGCCGCTGTCTCAAGCAAGGAGCAGGCTGGCATGTGCGGATGCACTCCGGCATATGCTTCGCGGGTAGAGACAAACACTTCCGGCTTAACGAGCATCAAGTACCACGCCTTCAGACTCAGCGAGATAGGGGTGAACACATCACCTATTCCTTCAGCATACACGGGACGCGGATTGATGAAGAACGGGCAGTCGGCTCCGAGCTTTGCCACAAGCCTTTCCATCCGTTCTTCGGTGAGAGGCAGGCCATACAGCGCGGCGACTTCCCTGACGATGCAGGCTGCGTCGCTGCTGCCGCCGCCAAGTCCGGCTCCGCTCGGGATGACCTTGCGAAGGTCTACGTGCAGAGGCGGGACCGAGAACCCTTCCTGCCGGAGCAGCCGCAAGGCTCGCAGGACGAGGTTGTCCCGCACGTCGCCCTCCAACGGATGCCCGCCCAAGGTCAGGGTGTCCTCGCCCTCGCTTTCACTACAGGAAGCGCCGGGGAGAGGCTTTATGGTCAGCTCGTCGCAGAGCGGCACGGGGTAGAAGATGGTTTGGAGGTTGTGGTAGCCGTCCGGACGGCGTTCGGTGATGTTCAGGCCCAGGTTTATCTTGCAGCCCGTCTTGACGAAGTGGGGGTTGTTCATTCCGTTTTCTTTTTCTCATTCCACACTTTGATTGAAGTCAGCAATCATTCTTTCGATGACCTTCTTCACCTGCGGCACGTCCTCCTGTATGGTTCGGAACACGATGTCGGTGTCAATTTCGAAATAGTGATGTGCTATCTTGTCGCGCATCCTCATCACGCCGCTCCAATGGCTGTCCAACACAATCTCGCGGTCAAACATAGATTCCCTCCTTCATGATGCGTTCCCTGAGCAAGTTGTTCATACCCTCGCGAATACGGACCAAGTCTACGCGACAGCCCAATATCCGCTCCAAATCAGTCTGTATGACATCGAGTGTGAGAAGCGAAGGCACTTTGCCCTCATAGCATACGTCAACGTCGCTGTCATCTGTCTGCTCGCCACGGGCTACAGAGCCGAAGATGCCGATACGGGTCAGACCGTACTTTTCCTCTGCCGTCTGCTTGTAAGTGCTAAGCAGATGTATAATCTCGCTCTTGGACTTCATTGCCTTCTTATTAAACCACAAAAGTTAATTATTCGACTGCAAAGATAATCATTTTCCACGAAACACGAAACGCTCTGCAAATAAATCTACAAAAAAGGGAGGGAAAAAAGTCCGTACGAAGATGTTTGCAAAGCAGGTTTCGAAGCAAATCAATCTGTCAGTTTGCAAGCGATAGCGCAGATTTGCTGACAACGTGATTTTAGGCGAACACTCCAGAATCGCTTAAAATCGTCGTGGTGGCACTTTTCTTCATCCGGGGAGAAAAAGTCGCTTAAAACGAAAGAGCATTCATAGATAGCTACAACACAAGCGATTACAGATGAAGCCTAAACAAACAATTCACAACATCAACTGGCGGTTTTGACATCTTCCCTTAGCAAAAGTAGCATTTTTCAAGCGTTTTTCGGGCATTTTCGGCCGCAAAATCCGATAAATTTCTACAGTCGGAAAATCAAACACGACGTGCGCTTATTGCCGACACGACGTGTACTTATGTCCAACGACACACGTGTAATTGGCAAAGAACACGTGCGTTGACGGATTTTCGTCCACGCCGGAAACTGACACATTGCAAGCGGAGCCGGGTCTTTTCGTTGCAAGTTGCCATCCGCAGCTTTCGCCTTTCCAAGTGGAAACATCTGCGTCGGGCTGTAACAATGGGAATTTCGTGTCATCGTGCACCATTTTCGTATGCAAAGATAAAAATTAAGAAGAAAAAGCAAACGCTTTGGGTCTTTTTTATGCAAAAACGCAAAATACCTCTAATTATAATTAGGTATTACGCGAAAAAAAACATACCTTTGTGCATCTTTATTCGCGAAATGAAGCATACAGAAAGCATCAGACACGAGGGAATCGTGGAAAGCATCGGGGCGGACAGCGTGTCGGTACGCATCCTGCAGGCATCGGCCTGCAGCAGTTGCAGCGCGCGCGGGCTGTGCCGCAGCAGCGAGAGCAAGGAAAAGCTCATCGAGGCGAGGGGGCACTACCCTACCCTCAAGGTGGGCGACGGCGTCGTGCTGCAGGGCTCCGTCCGTCAGGGGATGCGGGCCAGCATACTGGCCTACGTCGTGCCGCTCGTCCTCATGACCGTCGCCCTCTTCGTCGGCACGCGCCTCGGCGGTGAGGCTGCCGGAGCCTTGGCTGCGCTCATGGTGTTGGTTCCCTACTACGGAGCGCTCTACCTGCTTCGCGAAAAGCTGGGAAGGAAGTTCGAGTTCAAATTAGAGGTTAGTGGTTAGGGGTTAGAGGTTAGAGAATACTTTTGGTCCCAAAGCCGGCACCCCAAACTATCCTCTAACCCCTAACCACTAACCTCTAACCCCAAACCACTAACCTCTAACCCCTAACCCCTAACCTCTAACCACAAAACAGACTAAAAGTAAATCTTCAAAATAACAAATCAACAATGGTAAATGTAATTCTGATTGCAGTATGTGTGTTGGGACTCATCGGTCTTGCCTCTGCGGTAATACTCTATGTGGTCTCTCACAAGTTTGCTGTACACGAAGACCCGCGCATCGGGAAAGTCAGCGCAGTCCTGCCCCAGGCCAACTGCGGCGGCTGCGGTTACCCGGGCTGCTCGGGCTTTGCTGCTGCCTGTGTGAAGGCAGCCGACGGCGGAAGTCTGGAGGGCAAGCTCTGTCCTGTAGGCGGTCAGCCCGTCATGCAACAGGTGGCCGACATCCTCGGCCTGGCCGTAGAAGCATCGGCGCCCAAGGTGGCTGTCGTCCGCTGCAACGGCACATGCGAGAACCGTCCCCGCCTGGCACAGTTCGACGGCGCACAGAGCTGCCGCATCCAGCAGATGACAGGCATGGGCGAGACGGGTTGCGGCTACGGCTGTCTGGGCTGTGGCGACTGCGTGAGCAAGTGTCAGTTCGACGCGCTCCACATGAATCCCGAGACCGGTCTGCCCGAGGTGGACGAAGAGAAGTGCACGGCTTGCGGAGCCTGCGCCAAGGCTTGTCCGCGAGGCATCATCGAGATTCGCCTCAAGGGGCCGAAGGGCCGCCGCGTCGTCGTCCTTTGCAACAACAAGGACAAAGGTGCCATCGCAGGCAAGGCCTGCAAGGCATCGTGCATCGGCTGCGGCAAGTGCGTCAAGACCTGCGAGAAGTTCGAGGCCATCACCCTCGTGAACAACCTGGCCTACATCGACGCCGAGAAGTGCAGGATGTGCCGCAAGTGCGAGGAAGCCTGCCCGAAGGGAGCCATCCACGGCTTCAACTTCCCGCCGAAGAAAGAGAAAAGTGAAGAGGTTAAACAAGAGGTTGGAAGTTAGTGGTTAGAGGTTAGAGAATACCTTTGGACTCTAATCAGCATCCCAAACAATCCTCTAACCACTTACCTCTAACCCCTAACCACAAAACAAATAAGACATGAAGACATTTAAGATAGGCGGGGTTCATCCCGCAGAAAACAAGCTGTCTGCTGCCAGCCCCATACGCGAGGCAGCTCTGCCGAGGCAGGCAGTCTTCAGCATGTTCCAGCACATCGGAGCACCAGCCAAGCCCGTTGTCAAGAAAGGCGACGAGGTGAAGGTAGGCACGCTGCTGGCCGAGGCAGGAGGCTTCGTCAGCGCTCCCATCCATAGCAGCGTCAGCGGCAAGGTGTCAAAGGTGGACGTAGCACTCGATGCCAGCGGCACACGTCGCATGGCTGTCTACGTGGACGTAGAAGGCGACGAATGGGAAGAAGGCATCGACCGCTCCCCGGCTCTCGTCCGCCTCAGCGACCGTCCAGAGCTCGACAGCAAGACCATCGTAGAGAAGATAAAGAACGCAGGCATCGTCGGCATGGGCGGCGCCACGTTCCCCTGCCACGTCAAGCTCTCTCCCCCACCGGGCTGCAAGGCTGAATGTGTCATCATCAACGCCGTGGAATGTGAGCCTTACCTCACAGCCGACCACCGCCTCATGCTCGAACATCCCGAGGAGATTCTCGTGGGCTTGCAGCTCATCATGAAGGCCGTGGGCGTCAACAAAGGCTACATCGGCATAGAGAACAACAAGCCCGACGCCATCGCCCTGATGACAGAGAAAGCCAAAGGCTACGAAGGCATCGAGGTCGTTCCCCTGAAAGTGAAGTACCCGCAAGGCGGCGAGAAGCAGCTCATCGATGCCGTCATCGGCCGTCAGGTGCCTGCACCTCCTGCCATTCCCATCAACGTGGGAGCTGTCGTGCAGAACGTCGGCACAGCCTTCGCCATCTATCAGGCTGTCATGAAGAACAAGCCCCTCATCGACCGCATCATTACCGTCACGGGCAAGAGCGTCAAGCAGCCCGGCAACCTGCTGGCACGCCTTGGCACACCCTTCCAGCAACTCATCGACGAGTGCGGCGGACTGCCCGAGGACACAGGCAAGATTATCGGCGGCGGCCCCATGATGGGCAAGGCTCTGCTCGGCCTCGACATTCCCATGACGAAAGGCTCCAGCGGCCTGCTCATCATGAACGACAAGGAAGCACGTCGCGCCGAGCCGAATCCCTGCATCCGCTGTGCCAAGTGCGTCAGCGCCTGCCCCATGGGACTGGAACCCTACTTGCTGAGCAAGATGAGCGCAAAGGCCGACTGGGAAAGTGCAGAGCAGAACGACATCACGAGCTGCATAGAATGCGGCAGCTGCCAGTTCACCTGCCCCAGCCATCGTCCGCTGCTCGACATGATTCGCGTCGGCAAGCAGACCGTCATGGGCATCATCAAGAGCCGAGCCGCTGCCCGATAATTATGAATTAAGAATTATGAATTAAGAATTAATACAATGAAACCTATTATATCCCTTTCACCCCATGTTCACGGAGGCGACTCCGTACAGAAGAACATGTACGGTGTCTGCATCGCACTGGTACCCGCCCTGCTTGCCAGCCTCTGGTTCTTCGGGCTGGGCGCTGCCATCGTGCTTGCCACATCGGTGATTTCATGCGTCTGCTTCGAGTGGGCCATCACAAAGTTCCTCTTGAAACGTCCCGGCTGCACAGCCTGCGACGGAAGCGCCGTCCTGACCGGTCTGCTGCTGGGCTTCAACCTTCCCAGCAACCTTCCCCTCTGGATCATCATCATCGGCGCCCTGGTTGCCATCGGCATCGGCAAGATGACCTATGGCGGTCTGGGACAGAACCCGTTCAATCCCGCCCTCGTAGGCCGTGTGTTCCTGCTCATCAGCTTCCCCGTGCAGATGACCAGCTGGCCCGTCAGCGGACAGCTTACTGCCTATACTGATGCCCAGACGGCTGCCACGCCGCTCTTCATCATGCAGAACGCCATCGCAAGCGGCGACCCGTCGGTACTTCAGCAACTGCCCGATGCGACAGACATGCTCATTGGTCAGACAGGCGGTTCCCTCGGTGAAGTCAGCGCCTTACTGCTGCTCTTGGGCTGCGCCTTCATGCTTTGGAGGAAAATCATCACCTGGCATATCCCCGTGAGCATTCTCGGCACGGTTGCCGTCTTCTCGGGCATCATGCACAGCATCAATCCGGTCTATGCCATGCCGCACATCGTGCTGATGAGCGGCGGACTTATCCTCGGCGCCTGCTTCATGGCAACAGACTACGTCACCTCGCCCATGACAGGCAAGGGACAACTCATCTACGGCGTCTGCATCGGCCTGCTGACCGTCATCATCCGCAACTGGGGAGCATATCCCGAAGGCATGTCCTTCGCCATTCTCATCATGAATGCCTTCACGCCCCTCATCAATACTTACTGCAAGCCTAAACGTTTCGGCGAAGTCGTCAGAAAGGAGGAAAAGAAATGAAGAAGCTTGAATCTACTTGGTACAATATGGCCATCGTGCTGACGGGCATCGCAGTTGTTGCAGGTGCAGCACTTGGCTACGTCAACAGCATCACAGCCCCGACCATCGAGGCCATCAAGGCTCAGCAGGAGAAAGCTGCCGAGCTGGAAGTCCTGAACGGCCAGGAAGGTACAGCCATCAAGGTGACCGACCCCAAAGGCTTCGGCGGAGCTTTGACCGTCATGGTCGGCCTTGCACAGGACGGCACGGTACTGGGCTACAAAGTGCTCGAGTCGAGCGAAACGCCGGGACTGGGAGCAAAGGCCGACTTCTGGTTCCAAGAGGGACAGAAGGGCAACATCATCGGCAAGACAGCAGGCAAGCTGGAGGTCAGCAAGGACGGAGGCGACGTGGATGCCATCACGGCATCGACCATCACGAGCCGCGCCTTCCTGCGTTGCATCAATGCTGCCTACGAGAAACTCTCCGAAAGCAATGCCGACGGACAGAGCGGCGCAACAATAAAAGGAGAAAGGTGAAAAAGTAAAAAGGTGAAATTATCAGTCAAAAATCCTTTCAACCCTAACTCTCTTCACCCTTTAACTTTTCAACTATTAACCTTTTCACCTTTAATATATATATAATGTATAGGAGGAAACAAAAATGAACAATATGAAAGTTCTGCTTAACGGCATTATAAAGGAGAACCCCACGTTTGTGCTCTTGCTGGGCATGTGTCCGACGCTCGGAACGACCAGCAGCGCCATGAACGGCATGTCGATGGGACTCGCCACGATGGCTGTCCTCATCTTCTCCAACCTCATCATCTCGCTCATCAAGAACCTGATTCCCGACATGGTGCGCATCCCCTCGTTCATCGTCGTGATAGCTTCGTTGGTGACCATCCTGCAGATGCTCATCAAGGCGTATGCTCCCGAAGTGGACGCCAGCCTGGGCCTCTTCATTCCCCTCATCGTGGTGAACTGCATCATTCTGGGGCGTGCTGAAGCCTTCGCTGCCAAGAACGGCGTAGTGCCAAGCATCTTCGACGGCATCGGCATGGGCCTCGGCTTCACCATTGCCCTCACCCTGCTTGGCGCAACCCGCGAGCTGCTCGGCACAGGCAAGGTGTTCAGCTTGACGCTCTTCCCCGAGAACTACGGCGCCCTCATCTTCGTGCTGGCTCCCGGAGCCTTCATCGCCTTGGGCTATCTCATTGCAATCATCAACAAGGTCAAATCGTAATTAGTAAATCGTCTAATTGTAAATCTATATGGCTTACATACTTATATTCATCACAGCGATATTCGTCAATAACATTGTCCTGTCGCAGTTCTTGGGCATCTGTCCCTTCCTTGGCGTCAGCAAGAAGGTGGATTCCGCCCTCGGCATGGGTGCAGCCGTGGCCTTTGTGCTCACGCTGGCAACCATTGTCACCTATCTCCTGCAGATTTATGTGCTCGGTACAAATCATCAACCCGCACCCCTTTTCATGTTATTTGGGTGGGAGGTGAACCTTGAGTACTTGCAGACAATTGCCTTTATCCTTGTCATTGCAGCCCTCGTGCAGATGGTGGAGATTATACTGAAGAAGTCGGCACCTGCCCTCTATCAGGCGCTCGGTGTCTTCCTGCCGCTCATCACGACCAACTGCTGCATTCTGGGTGTAGCCATCCTTGTGGCAAATGGCACATACGCCACGCAAGGCCTTGAGCCGAACCTGCTGACTGGCGTCGTCTTTGCCTTGAGCACAGCCATCGGCTTTGCCTTGGCACTCGTCGTCTTTGCAGGCATTCGTGAGCAACTGGCCATGATGGATGTACCCAAAGGCATGCAGGGCATGAGCATCGCCCTCGTCACGGCAGGTCTGCTGGCAATGGCCTTCATGGGTTTCAGTGGTGTGGACAACGGACTGAAGACGCTGTTCGGACTGTAAACAATTAGTGGTTAGAGATTAGAGGTTAGGGGTTAGAGAATACTTAATGGCCCCGCAATCCGTCTCCCGAACATTTCTCTAACCCCTAACCACT
>JAFUVM010000122.1 GCA_017483665.1 Bacteroidaceae bacterium | reverse complement strand
CACCACAAATTTATCAACTCTCGGGAGGGCATAAAATTGTTGCCACCACAATTTTATCACCTCTCGGGCGGCGATAAATTCCGCGCCCCGGCAAGCCCTCCACGCCGGCCCCAGCGTTCCAACTTCACGACGGAGAAACCCTCCCCCGACCCGGAGTAGCCCCTTCCGCGCCACACATCAGCCTCCCCCGACGCCAAGGGACAAAGAATTTTTCTAAAAACTCAAATAAATTTTGGTTTTTTCCCCGCTTAGTAGTAACTTTGCGGCCAAATTATAAAATGTTATGTCTATGAAAAAGTTTATCTTTGCTGCAATAGCCTGCGCATTGGCCGCTACTGGCTGCACGAAAGGCAACGCTGCTGTGACCGTCAGCGCGACGGAGGACAACAGCCAGTTCGTAACGCTGACGGACGCGATACCCGATGCCATACTCGAAATACGCTATTTCGGCACCTACAACTTCGTGGGCCAGCGCATCGACGGCTACGAACAGCCTACGGCGCTGTTGACCAAAGCGGCTGCCGACTCGCTCAGAGCCGTCAGCGACGACGTGAAGTCACAAGGCTACCGCCTGAAAATCTATGACGCCTACCGCCCGCAGAAAGCCGTGGACCACTTCGTGCGCTGGGCACAGGACGCCAGCGACACCAAGATGAAGCCCTACTTCTATCCCGACCTCGACAAGAGCGTGCTCTTCAAGCAGGATTACATCATGGAGAAGAGCGGCCATACGCGCGGCTCGACGGTTGACCTGACCCTGTTTGACATGCAGACGGAGAAGGAACTCGACATGGGCGGCACCTTCGACTGGTTCGGCCCCGAGAGCCACCCCGACTTCTGCGGCAATCCCGACACGGGCGAATATACGGGCGACAACTCGAAGAGTCCCGCCCAGCCCAAGCGCAGCATCACGCCCGAGCAGTTCAAGAACCGCATGACCCTGCGCAAGGCCATGCTGGCCCACGGGTTCAAGCCCCTCGACAGCGAGTGGTGGCACTTCACCCTGGCCAACGAGCCCTTCCCGGACACGTATTTCACGTTTCCTGTCAAACAGAAATAATAAAGGAATCATAACACAACTATGGACATCAAGCAACTATACCAGCTATACCAGCAGCACCCCGTCATTACGACAGACTCGCGCAACTGTCCCGAGGGCAGCATCTTCCTCGCGCTGAAGGGAGCCTCGTTCGACGGCAACCAGTTTGCCCGGCAGGCACTGGAGAAGGGGTGCGCCTACGCCATCGTAGACGAGCCAGAACACAAGACGGACGAACGCATCATCCTCGTGGACGACTGTCTGCAGACGTTCAAGGACCTGGCCCGTGAGCACCGCCGCCAGTTCCAGCTGCCCGTCATAGGCATCACCGGCACCAACGGCAAGACCACGACCAAGGAACTGATACGCTCCGTGCTGGCCGAAGCATACGACGTGATGGCTACGGAGGGCAACTTCAACAACGACGTGGGTGTGCCCAAGACGCTGTTCCGCCTGAACGACAGCTACGACATAGCCGTGGTAGAGATGGGAGCCTCGCACCCCGGCGACATCAAGACGCTGGTGGAGACCAGCGAGCCCACCTGCGGACTGATTACCAACGTCGGACGCGCCCACCTGCAGGGCTTCGGCTCGTTTGAGGGCGTATGCAGGACGAAAGGCGAGCTGTACGACTTCCTGTTGGCCCACGACCGTCCCGTCTTCGTCAATCGCGACAACGAGTACCTGATGCAGATGATCAGCCAAAGACAAACGGCCAACGGACAAGCACCTGACGTCTACTACTACGGACAAAGCGACGCAGAGGACATCCTGATACGCGGCGAGGTGGTCAGATGCGACCCGTTCCTGACCTTCCGCTGGCGCGAACAGGACCACGATGCCAACTACCAGAGCGAATGGATGGAAGTGAAGACACACCTCATTGGTGCCTACAATCTGGACAACCTGCTGGCAGCCATCATCGTGGGCTACGTCAACAACGTCCCCTTCGAGCACATCAACCATGCACTGGAGAACTACGTCCCCACCAACAACCGTTCGCAGCTGACAAAGACAGCAAAGAACAGCCTCATCGTGGATGCCTACAATGCCAACCCGTCGAGCATGAAGGCCGCCATAGACAATTTCCGGCTCGTGGAGGCCCCCCGCAAGATGGCTATCTTAGGCATGATGGGCGAGTTGGGCGACGTGTCACAGGAGGAGCACCAGAAAGTAGTCCGGATGCTGGAAGAAGCCCGCTTTGACGAGGTGTGGCTCGTGGGCGCCGAATTCCAGAAGGTCAACGCCCCCTTCCGCACCTTTGCCAACGTCGACGAAGTCAAACAGGAACTGGCACAGCACCAGCCCGAAGGCATGACCATCCTCATCAAGGGCAGCAACTCGACCCACCTGTACGAGCTGCCTCCCCTGCTGTAACCATAGGCAGAAGGATAAAGAACAAAGAAAGAGATGCTGTCTCACGACAACATCTCTTCTTACTATATAATAATACACGTATGTTAATCGTAACCAGAAAAGGGTTACGCATCTCCATCAAAACAGTTTTTCGGTTTCCGCCGCATCCTTACATCGAGGTTGCAGGGTGTCTGCCAATCGAAGGCTGGTCTTCTGACTTTGCTCCACTCCGAAGCGCCTTCTCGTCAATGCGACAATGGCTTGCGTGCTTCAGAGCCACAATGGAGCTCACAGCTGCGGGACAGTCGGGGATTTGCACCCCATTCCCAATTAATCGCCGTTAAGCGAACCTCCATGGGCATACTTCTGTATGCGACTGCAAAGGTAGCAACTTTCCATGAAACGACCAAATTTTCAGGCAAAAACCTTACAGCCCTTGATATTATAAATAATGTGGGTCAGTCGCTCCAGAGTTCATGCAATACTTGCAGGCTCTTGAGTTCAGGGAATTGGGGAATATGCAGGCGATAGTAGGCCAGCAACACACTGACAATGCGGTTGCGCTCATGGCGCGACAGCCGATAGAGGTGCATCGTGGGAAAGTTCATGCGCATGAGCAACTGGATGCGCTGTGCCTCCTCGGCAGGCAGGAAGTCACGATGGAGAGGCGCCGCCCCCGTAAAGCTGCCAGCCCGCAAATCGAAGACATAGCCCGGCCGATAGTCGTCCAAGTTAGGATAGAAGCCCAGGAATCGGGAGAGACGCATCAGGAACACCAGATGGAAATTGGCATACCCCTGCGAGGCCGCATCAAGCCATAGCATGGAGTCGCCGATAAACTTGAACAGCAACTCGTCCTGTTGCTCAGAGCGCAAGGCATAATAAAGGAACTCGGCAGAGAACAAGGCCAGCGCCAACTTGTCCGCCTGAAACGGTATAGAGGACCAGGCTGTCAGCAGACGAGCATCCTTCAGGCGCTGCAACTGTGCCCGCTGACGTTCCTCATAGGTAATTTCGAGCAGCGTCATAGGCTGGAAGTACTGCTTCTTCAGACGCGCCTTCTGCGTTTTGGGCAGCGTAGCTATCAGCGACACACGGCCGGCAGTCTTCGTGAACACGTCGACGATGACCCTGGTCTCACCATACTTCAGCGCATGGAGCACTATAGCTTCCGTATTTACCAACATGAGGGCAAAGTTACGTAATATAATCCACATTATCACATTTTTCTTCAAGAAAATTTGGTCAATTGGAAAAATTGCCGTACCTTTGCACCCGCTTTAAGAAGGCTGGTCCCTTCGTCTATCGGTTAGGACGAGAGATTTTCATTCTCTAAAGAGGAGTTCGACTCTCCTAGGGACTACATTAAATCCGTCATCTGCACAGCCAAGTGCTACCATTTGATTGGAAAAGGTGGCGGAGGGCTCTTCGGAGTCCGCCCAGGGCAGTCTGCCAAGACGCAAGACCCATAAGCTTTAAGTACAACTAAACATTTAAAAATTAAAAATTAAAATGGCAAACCACAAATCATCCCTGAAGAGAATTCGTCAGGACAAGAAAAAGGCAGAGCACAATCACTACTACGCAAAGACGATGCGCAATGCCGTTCGCAAGCT
>JAFUVM010000121.1 GCA_017483665.1 Bacteroidaceae bacterium | reverse complement strand
TTGGCAACCTAACTACTTCTTCAATCCTCCCAAATTTGCATTTAGTCCAAAATTGAACTTCCTCGTTTTTCCCTTGATTGCCTTTATTTTAGGCTGAAATGCGTTAATCTTCCAAAATCGCTTCTTTGTTACAAGCTTTTTTCGTAACTTTGCGAAGAAAACGAGTCAACTCACTAAAAAACATAACACATAAGTATGAAAAAGACACCTTTCCTTGCGCTATTCCTGGCAAGTTGCCTGGGCTTGCAGGCACAGACATCGCGGTCGCTCACCGACTATGTTGAACCGCGCATCGGCACGGCACATTGCCGTGCGTTCCACTTCGCACCCGGCTCCATGCCCTTCGGTATGGCAAAGCCCGGACCGTCCACCAACGGTTCGCTGGGCAACGCCGACGGATGGCAGGCCACAGGCTACGACTATCGCGACACATCCATCGAGGGCTTCGTCTGCACCCACGAGTTCCAGGTGGGCGGCATCACCGTGGCTCCCTCCACAGGTCTCTTGCTTACCACCCCCGGCAGCCCCGACGGTAAGGGTCCGCGAGGCTATCGTTCAGGCTTCACGCACGACGACGAGTACGCTACGGCCGGTTACTATCAGGTGATGCTCAACGACTATGACATCAATGCCGAGGTGACGGCCACCCAGCGCGTCGCCTTCATGCGCTTCACGTACCCTGAGACGCAGATGGCTCACCTCATCTTCGACATCGGCCATCAGCAGGGCGAGAGCGGCAAGGTGAAGGATGCTGAGGTGTGGGTCAGCGAGGACGGAACCGTAGAGGGTTGGGTCGCTACGCTGCCCGAGTACATCAAGAAGTACCAGCCCGGAGCTGACCAGCGCATCTACTTCTCGGCTGTGGTGGACAAGAAGCCTGTCTTCGTCGGCACGTTCAACGGCGACGAGGCCTACGACGACCGCACCTATGCCCACGGCAAGGGCGCCGGAGCCTACCTGAACTTCCATACCAAGGACGGCGAACAGATAACCGTCAAGGTGGGCATCTCCTATACTTCTGTCCAGAATGCCCGCATCAACCTCAAGGCAGAGGCAACGGGTGTGAGCTTCGACCAGGCAAGAGTCGCCTCGCAGATGATTTGGGATGAAGCTCTCGGACGCATCCGCGTGGAAGGCAAGAATGAGGACGACCTCAAGAAGTTCTACACAGGCCTCTATCATGCTCTGCTCGGCCGTGGCGTGATGAGCGACGTGAACGGCGCGTATCCCAAGCACGACGGCACCATCGGACAAGTGCCTTTGGAGCATGGAGTGCCGAAGCATCACATGTTCAACACCGACGCGATGTGGGGCGGCCAATGGAACCTGACACAATTGTGGGCTCTGGTTTACCCAGAGCTCCTCTCCGAATTCATCTCCTCCACGCTCCAGGAATATAAGGACTGCGGCTGGCTGGCCGACGGACTTGCCAACTCGAAGTTCGTCTCCGGCGTGGGCACCAACCAGCTTCCCCTCATGATAGACGCTGCCTACCAGTGCGGCATCCGCGACTTCGACCTTGAGCTGGCCTACGAAGCCTGCCTGAAGAACGAGATGGACGGCGAGAACCGTCCCGAAGGAGCCGGTAAGGACGACACCGCCGACTTCGTGGAGCTGGGCTATGCGCCGCACAAGAATCTCGGCGAACGCGGCGAGGACTTCTACTTCTCCGGCTCGCATACTCTGGAATACTCCTTCTCCGCCTATGCCACAGCCATGCTCGCCAAGAGTCTCGGCGAGATGGAGTACTACGACAAGCTGATGTGGATGGCTCGCGGATGGGAGCGCATCTTCGACGAAGAGACAGGCTACATGCACCCGCGCCTCAAGAACGGCGACTTCATCGCTAACTTCGACCCCATGCAAGTCTGGCGCGGCTTCCAGGAAGGCAACGCCGTGCAGTACACGTTCTACGTGCCCCACATGCCCGAAGAGCTCATCGGCAAGGTGGGCGCCAATGAGTTCAACAAGCGCCTGAACGACATCTTCACCGCCTCGCAGCCGCAGATCTTCTCCGGCGGCAAGGAGATCGACGCTTTCGCCGGCCTGCGTACCTACTACAATCAGGGCAATCAGCCTTGCCTCCACATCTCGTGGCTCTTCAACCACAGCGGGCGTCCCGACCTCTCGCAGAAGTGGGTACGTGCCATCTGCGACGAGTTCTACGGCACCGACGGCATTCACGGCTACGGCTACGGACAGGACGAGGACCAGGGACAGCTGGGCGCCTGGTACGTGATGTCCGGCATCGGCCTCTTCGCCGTGGACGGTCTGACCTCGCCCGAGCCCTCGTTCTCCATCGGCAGCCCCGTTTTCGACAAGGTCACCATCAAGCTCAACCATGACTACTACAAGGGCAGCGAGTTTGTCATCACCGCCAAGAACAACTCGAAGAAGAACGTCTACGTACACCCCCTGAAGTACATCAACGGCGAGAAGAGCACCGAGGGCAGCATCAAGTTCTCCGACGTGACTGCCGGTGGCACGCTCGACCTGAACATGCGCCGCAGTCCGATAAAGAAGTAAGGGAGAGCAGCGCAGACGTTTACAACAGCCGTAGGGAGATTCCCATACGTGCAGGACAGAAAAAGGGGCTGTGCCGAAACAGAGATCGGCACAGCCCCTTTTGTGTGAAGGTCAGTGTGATGCGTTTACTCGGCACCGCCGCCGAGGGCCTGATAGAGGTTGATGGTGGCGCTGACGGCCGACATGCGGTTGGCTATCTGGCTCATTTGGGCAGAGAGCAGCGAGTTCTGTGCCGTGATGACGTTCAGGTAGTTCGTGCCCGAGTTGGCGTAGAGCTTCTCGGTAGCGTCGAGGGCTACGGTCAGGGAGTTCACTTGCTTGTCGATGTATTCGCCCATGTTCTGGGCTACGAGGATGTCGTCCATGGCGTAGTTCACCTCGTTGCCTGCTGCGATGACAGCCTGCTGGAAGTTGTTCGTGGCAACCTCCAGCTCAGCCTTCGACACCTTGTACTGTGCCCTGATGCGCCCGTTGGCAAAGAGCGGCTGCGCAAGGCTTGCCACGGCAGCGCCTATCAGGACACCCGGATTGACAGCGGCAGCGCCCAGGGTGTTCGTGAACTGTCCGTTGGCGGAGAGCGTGAGGTTGGGGTAGAAGGCGCTCTTGGCGATGTTCTTGTCGTAGAAGGCTGCGGCCAGCTGGAGCTCGGCGTCGCGCACGTCGGGACGGCGGTCGAGGATGCTGATGGGCAGTCCGGTGCTGATGACGGCAGGCGCCCGGAAGGATGCGAGCGAGCTACGCTGGGTGTTGCCTGCCGGTTCGCCAAGGATGTTAGCGAGGCTCACCTCCAGGGAGTGGATGTTGTTCTCGATGGAAATGATGGACGTCGAGTAGCTGTAGTAAGTGGCCTCGATGCTGGCTACGGCAGCCTTGTTGCCCTGTCCGGCGTCCATGAGCTGCTTCTGCATCTGCAGGTACTTGCCCCAGTTCTGCTCCGTCTTGCGGGTGAGCGCCAGCTGTTCGTCGAGCATGCAAAGGTTGTAGTAGAGGGCGGCGATGTTGGCAACGAGCTGTGCCTGAATGGCCTGCTTGGCGTTGCGAAGCTGTTCGCGCGTCACCTCGGCCTTTTTCTTCTGGTTGCGGAGCTGTCCGATGCTTCCCACTTGCCAGCTCAGGCTGATGGGCAGGGCGTAGCTCTTCGACGTCGTGTAGTCGTTGCGGTCGTAGGGGTCCCACGCGCGGCTTATCGTACCGCTGGGGTTGAAGTAGAGGCTGGGAATGTAGGCCAGCTTGGCACATTGCAGGGCGTAGTCGGCCTCCTTGATGTGCAGCTCGGCATTCTTCATGTTGCTGTTCTGCTCAAGGCCGCGTTCGATGAGCGACTGCAAGGTGGGGTCGGTGAAGAGGTCGCGCCACTTGAGGTCGCCCAGGCTGTTGTCGCCAGCCGTCTGCATCTCGCCGTAGATGCCGTCGGTAATGATGTCGGCGGGCCGTTCGTAGTTCTTGTAGAGTCCGCAGCTGCTCAGAAGCAGAGCAGAAATAGCTGCTTTGATTATAGGTCGCATAGGTCTTATATGTCTTATAGGTCTCATAATTATTCTCTTTCTTCCTTCTCCTTCTGCGTGCGTTCGCGTTCCTTCAGGAACTGCTGGTCGGCCTCTTCGTGCATGACGGGACGGATGCGCTCCTGCAGCCACTCGAAGATGATGAAGAAGAGGGGCACGGTGATGAGGATGGCGATGGTGCCCACCGTCATGCCGCC
>JAFUVM010000014.1 GCA_017483665.1 Bacteroidaceae bacterium | reverse complement strand
CTATTGCAGAGCAGGTCTCTGCCGATTACGATGAATTGATGGAGGCGGCAATCAATGGGAACAAGCACCTGAAGCTACTCTTCGAACCATATTTGATGGAGAAACAGATTGCCTAAATGTCAAATGCTAAAGTTGAGTAATTAAGATAACAATTTTTCTCCTTTTACCCTTCACATTTGATTTTTTTATTGTACCTTTGTTCCCAAAACACTCAGCTTGCAAAAAAATAAGGTAATCCTTCAAAACAAATCCTAAAGAAACCAACGATGGCTGTTGAACTAAAACCAGACAGGGCTCTCAATCGCAGTTTCCTTCGTAACCATGAATCACCGGAAACAAAAGAGCGCTTCCGTAAGGCATTGCAAACATTGCTTTTGAAGCTTGATGCCGACGAGGACGAGGAGCACAACAAGATATGGATTCGCGACTTCCTGACCCACTCGTTTTATGATGAACCTTATCAGGTGAACACAAGCGGGAAGGTTGACCAAGCCATTTTCGGCCCAGACAGCCTGCACCCGTGGATTTTGATGGAGATGAAGGCACCTGGCAATTCCTTAGATATGCCAAAGGATGGTAACTTCGACCGAAAAGGGTTCTGCCAGCTTGTCCTCTATTACCTGAAGGAGGAAAAAGAGTGCGACAACCGAGAGATCAAGCACCTGGCCGTTACCAACGGTATCCAGTGGTATGTCTTCGAACGCAAGCTGTTTTACAATTGCTTTGGAACAAACCGCAATCTATGGAACAGGATAAAACAATACGAACGTGAGAAAAAGACACGCGACGAGATATATCACGAAGTCATAGCTCCTGAGGTGAGAAAAGTGCAAAACTCTTTCACCTATGTATATTTCGACTTGGGCAAGTTTGCCAACCTGCTTGACGACAGTGCCATACTTCATAAACGCATTTTTGAGGCCCTGTGCAAGTTCTTCTCGCCCACCCACCTTTGTATGCAGCCATACGATTTCGACCATAACCATCTGGACACAAAGTTCTACAACGAACTGCTCTACTTGATGGGTGTGGAAGAAAAACGTGTTGGACAGTTGGATGTCATCCAGCGCCTGCCAGAGAAGGAACGACAGCATTATTCTTTGCTGGAGCAGACGATATGGCATTTGACGGAACTTGGAGTCGATGACAGCGAACTTTACGATGTTGCTATCGGACTTGTTATCTCATGGATTAACCGCATCCTTTTCCTAAAGCTGCTGGAAACTCAGTTGGTCAACTTCAATGGTGGCTGCGAAAAGTACAAATTCCTGTCTCCTTCTGGGACAGAACCTTCCGTTGTTAGCAGCTACCATGACCTGTTTGACCTGTTCTTCAAAGTGCTCAGCAAAACGGAAAAAGAACGCGATGCAAAGATTGGCGGCCGCTACAATCTCATCCCTTATCTGAATAGTGCCTTGTTCGAAGTGTCGGAACTTGAGAAACAATACTTTACCATCAATGCTCTTCCTTATGGCAGCATTAAGGTCTATTCGGCTACCGTGTTGAAAGACGAAAGCGGAAAGACATTGAGGGGGACTCTGGGTTCCTTGGAGTACTTGCTTCGATTCTTGGAAGCCTACGACTTTGGAACTTACGAGCGTGATGAGCAGGAAGAGGACGAGGAGCAAAAGACCCTGATTGACGCCTCTGTGCTCGGGCTTATTTTTGAGAAAATAAACGGATATAAGGAGGGTGCATACTTCACACCAGGCTATATCTGCGAATATATGTGCCGCGAGACGATAGAACGGGCTGTCGTGACACGAATTAATGAGGCATTCGACTGGCAGTGCGAAACGACAGATGAAATAGTGGAGCACTTGGACTACCACAATTCTGATGTCCGCAGGAAAGCAAATGAAGCTATTGACAGCATCCGCATCTGTGATCCCTCCGTGGGAAGCGGGCACTTCCTTGTATCGGCACTTAACGAGATGATTGCCGTCAAGCAAAGACTACATGTCCTATGCTATTCAAGTTATGCAGAAGGTTATGCCAATGAACGAGTAAAAGGATGGTCGATTGACATAGGGGACGACGAACTTGTCATCACAGACAAGGAGCATCAAAAGCCTTTTGTCTATGACAGGAACGACAAAGAAGCATCTGCCCTCCAGCGCACACTGTTTGAAGAAAAGCGTCGCATCATCAGCGGATGCCTCTACGGTGTGGATATTAACCAGAAGAGTGTTGACATATGTCGCTTGCGCCTTTGGATAGAACTCTTGAAGAACGCCTATTATGATAACGGACATCTTCAGACCTTGCCAAACATCGACATCAACATCAAGCAAGGCGACGCACTTATGTCGCATATCGAGGTGAAGGTAAATACCAACTCGCAAGCTTCTGCTTCCAAATCCATCCACGAGATAACTGGCGAGTATAAAAACTTGACAGATGCCTACAAGAA
Source organism: Bacteroidaceae bacterium (assembly GCA_017483665.1). GTDB lineage: Bacteria > Bacteroidota > Bacteroidia > Bacteroidales > Bacteroidaceae > Physcousia. The sequence continues at coordinate 10,391 of JAFUVM010000014.1, read as the reverse complement.
AGGAAGCGGACATCGTGGCAGGCACGAGCTAAACAGGAAATTGAACGATGTGAAGCGCGAACTGCGTTCATATATCCAATCTGACTTCCTGGACTTCGAGATAGCCCGAATGGAAAAGAAGGACACGGAGCAGAACTATCTGGAATGGATGTTGGAGTTCCCCGAACTGCTCGACGATGACGGGAACTTTCTGGGCTTCGACATACTTGTAGGCAATCCACCTTATATCGGGCTTGGGGCGGATGGTGGACGCCTGCGCAAACGCTATCGGGGGCGAGGCTATCAGACTTTCAACAGTAAAGGCGACATCTATTTTCTCTTCTATGAACGGGCACTTCAACTGCTTCGGGGTGGAGGCTTGTTCTGCTTCATCACCTCCAACAAATGGCTGCGCAATGATGCAGCCAAAGAACTTCGCAATTATCTGGCTGAGCACACCCTGCCATTGCTACTAATAGATTTTCCGGGCCTGAACCTCTTCAAACGCGCTACCGTGGTGAACAGCATCCTCATGGCCCGCAATCAATCCGATGGCGAAGCATCCACCCTGTGCGCCACTACGGAAGGGAAAGAGGTGAATGATGTAAAGAACATGTCCCTATTCGTAGAGGAAAACCAGTTGTACTGTCATTTTGCAAAAGGCCAGCAATGGCTTATCCTGCCCGACGAGAAGCGAGCCATCATGCAGAAGATGCTTGAGAAGGGAAAGCCTTTGGGACAGTGGGAAGAAGCAACGGTAAGATATGGTGTCAAGACTGGCCGCAACAATGCTTTTATCATTAGTACGGCCCAACGCGAGCATATACTTGATGAATGCAAGACAGAGGAGGAAAGGCAGCGCACGGAAGCAGTGTTGCACCCCTTCATAGAAGGTTGCGATATTCATCGTTACCAGCATCAGTGGGCTGACAAATGGGTCATAGGCTTTTACCCGTCACTACATATAAATATAGAGAAATACCCCACATTAAAGAATCATCTTCTGTTGTATTCGAAGGATTGGTTAATTCAGGAAGGACATTCAGACATAGCAAACGAAGAGGCAAAGATGCTGGAATTTGGAAGGCTGTTCCTGGAGCAAACAGGCAAGCGCATAGTCATGGATGGCCGTAATCTGAAGGATTCAAGCGGACGACCAATCAAGTCGCGCAAAAAAACTTCTCACAAATGGTTTGAGACATCGGACAGCATCGCATTCCATCAGGAATTCAAGGAAACGAAGATTGCCTGGGGCAACCTCAACAATCAGGCCTCGTGCACATGGATGCCCGAAGAGATGCACATCAACGCCCCTGCCGTAATGGTCACACCGGGAACGAAATACTTGTTGGCTGTGCTGAACTCCCGTTTGGCTGACTTCTTCATGCAGACAATAGCCGTGGTACGCAACGGTGGCTATTATGAATACAAGCCTCAGTTCGTGAAGATGATACCTATAATAGAGCACCCCACGGAGGAACAAATCAGTAAGATAGAGTCCTTGGCCCTCTGCGCCTTGGCAGGAGAAAAGGAGGCAGAGAGAGAAATTGACATTGTTCTGGCAGAAATGTATGGTTTGTCTCCAGAAGAGACGAACTTAGTCATAAAAGGATAACCATCTTACCTCTCTACCCAGGGAAAATTTCGCTTCCCTACTTGACATTTCGGACCGTCGTGCGTTATATAAGCAGATGACACACTCAGAATTCGAGCACACGCTGCTTCAGACACGACCCAAGATGATGGCTACGGCCATGCGCTTCTTCCAGAACAGGGAGGACGCCGAGGACGTGGTGCAGGAGGTCTGTGTGCGAATGCTGGAACGCGGCTGGCGCGAGGGCGACAACACAGAGGCTCTGCTCATCAAGGCCACGAAGAACCTGTGTGTGAGCGTGTGGCGCAGGCAAACGGCCCGCAGCCTCCCCCGTCCCCTCCAAAGGAGGGGGGAACCATCCGTCTCACTGTTGACATCCGTCTCGCCGTTCCCCCCTCCTTTGGAGGGGACGGGGGAGGCTGCTGGGGAGGCCGCCGATGCCCCGCTTCTCCGCAAGGAACAGCAGGAGAGGCTGGACAAGGCCATCGCCGGACTGACCCCTTCCGAGCAAAGGTTCATCCGCATGAAGGGCGAAGAACTGAGCATCGAGGAGATGGCACGGCAGGCTGGCGTCTCGAAGCGCACGGCAAGCACCATGCTCTGGCAAGCCAAGAAGCGATTACTCACTTTCCTAAAGATAAACAACGATGATTGACAAGGAACTGATACACCAGGCGGCCGAAGACATCGACATCTTCGAGGCCGACCTCACGGAAGAGTTCGAACGGCTGGCCGCGCCGCCACGTCGCACGGTCCGCCTCTGGCCGCTGGTTGCCGCAGCTTGTGCCGCAGGCATCGTCGCCGTACTTCTCATGCCGCCAAAAGCCCCCTCCCCCGAGGAGGAGGGGAGTTCTGCGGCAGAAAGCCTCCCGCTCCGCGGCGATAATTGGAGGGGGGCTGTCTCTCTCGAGGCCCAGCTCGCACACCAGCAAGAGATAAAGGAAAAGGGCGAACGGCTTGCCGCCTACGTCCGAAAATACACAACGACCAATAAGCAATAAGACACTATGAGACGTTTATATATCATCATGGCAGTCATGCTCGCCGTCCTGAGCATGGCATCGTGCCGCGGGCTGAAGCCCGACAGACAATCCGACAGACAGCTTGAGACCGTGGACAATCTGATGGACAGCCTGATAGACAGGGGCGACCAGGTGTATCACTACATCATCTGCAATGGAGACTCCACTTACCAGGACGAGCGATGGTTCCACTACTTCTATGATGAGGAGAACAAAAATGTGCATCAGAGCAGCCTCCTCTTCCTCTCTGCGGAAACGCCGGACCTGCTCGACAAACTTTGCCGGAAAGCCGAGAAGAGCTACCGATACAATGAAGGCGACTCGCTCGGCTACAGCATCACCATGCGCTCCAAGCCCCTGGAACTGATCAGCTTCAGGCACTACAAGAACGAAAAGGACGGGGAGACCGTCAGCCTCACCCACACGACCATGAGGCATGCCAAGCATTCGGCAGCTCCCTACGACCCCCAGCCCATACAGGCAGTCCTGCAGAAGTTCCTCGCAGAGCAGAAAGACGTCAAGACCTACGACGTCTGCTACGAGTGGGACGAAGGCGTTCCCTTCGCCGACCTCGATGGTGGACGCGTCCAACTCATCGACCAGTGGAAAGGCCAAGGCACAGATTCCTTGGCCGCAGCAAAGGTGACGGGCACGCTTTACGACGTCACCATCCGGGGAGAAGGCCGTGCCGACTCGGCGAATGCCGACCTTAACCGACGCATGACGAAGCTCATCACCGAACGACCCATCGAGGGTGCTTGGCTGTCGTCATACTATCCGGGGGGAAAGATGAAGTATTCCTATCTTCAAGGCATCAAGCTCTGCGACTGGCAGAAGCGCAAGAAGTTCTACGACCTGAACGTGCAGAACGAAGGCGAAAGGCTCCATATCCTCGAGCTGCAGGCAGCCGATGCCCCGCGCTTCGCCAAGCCGATAAACTGGTGGGTCGTCAAGCAAATCCAAGGCGACAAGGTCTCCTATATGAACCTGGAAAGGTAGTCCGGCAGGGCAACAACTTCCGCAAGACTGGTCGACAAAATCCTCGAGACAAGTCGACAAAATCCTCAAGACAGGTCGTCAACTTCCGCTCGGCAGGGAACAAAACTATTTCAGTGGCTTGGAAATATATTTCCGAACCACTGAAATATATTTCCAAGGCTTTGAAATAAATTTCCAAGGCACTGAAAAAATTTTATGTCGTGGAGCTAAGAAGTTGTCAGCCTGCGGCAGGGATGAACAGCCTCTATTACCATCACGCAGACAAGCGGCAGACACCCCGTCCATAGCAAGGGCATGTCCGCCGCTTCCCGCAGGCCTCAAGGGGACAGAAACGCACGAAGAACACAAAGGTCATTTCCTTGGAATAAGTAAATAGCGAATAATTTGTATATGGTAAATTGTTTAATCGCAAATTATTTTGTACCTTTGCAGTCGTAAACACAAATCCTAAAACGCATGGATCTGACAATCTCGATGAATACGGTGCTCAACTTCCTTCATTCGATGGCACTCTCAACGAGCAACAAACAGTGGCTCGCCGACCATCTCTACGAAGAAGTCAAAGCCGAACAGAAAGCTGCAGGCACGGCCGACAGCGGCTGGCCGAAGCTCCGCCGCGAGGACCTGCACATCTCGCCCGAGGTAATGAAACTTGTGGAAGGCTTCGAGCTGCCCGATGACTTCGACGAGGACAAGGCAAGGCTGGAATATCTCCTAAAGAAACACGGATGATGAAGAAGGTTTTCCTTGACACCAACGTCCTTATTGACTACTTTGCAAGTCGTCGCGACTACATGGCTGCTTCCACCATCGTCACGATGGCTAAGGAAGGATATTTCCGTTTGCTTGTCTCCTCGTTGTCGTTCGCTACGGCAAGTTACATTATGAACGCTCACCACAAAAAGACGAATGCAGAGATAGTCGCCATGTTTGCCGAGTTTGTCAAGATGTGCAACGTCACACCCGTTGACTCTCTCATCATCGACGAAGCCATTGCCTCGCGCTTCCCCGACTTTGAGGATGCCATGCAGTACTACTCTGCCATCCGCGAAGGCGCCGATGCCATCATAACCCGCAACAGCGACGACTTCAGCACTGCACGGATTGCCGTATATGAACCGCAGGCATTCCTTGACATGCTGACAAAGTGATGTATATAATTAGACACAATTAATAACTGATATTATGAACAAGAAAGCACTCTTGATGATCCTTGACGGATGGGGCATTGGCAACCGCGGCAAGGGCGACGTCATCTACAACACTCCAACTCCCAACCTCGACAAGATTAACCAGACCTACCCGCACAGCCAGCTCCTGGCCTGCGGCGAGAACGTCGGTCTGCCCGACGGACAGATGGGCAACAGCGAGGTCGGCCACCTCAACATCGGCGCCGGACGCATCGTCTATCAGGACCTCGTGAAGATCAACCGCGCCTGTGCCGACGGCAGCATCCTCCGCAATCCCGAAATCGTCAGCGCCTACGAGTACGCCAAGACCACAGGCAAGAACGTCCACCTCATGGGCCTCACCTCGAACGGCGGCGTGCACTCCTCGCTCGACCACCTCTTCAAACTCATCGAGATCGGCAAGGAATATAACGTAGGGAAAACCTTCGTTCACTGCTTCATGGACGGACGTGACACAGACCCGAAGAGCGGCATCGGCTTCATCGGGCAGGTTCTCCAGAAATGTCAGGAGGCAGGCAACGCAGCCATCGCCAGCATCATAGGCCGCTTCTATGCCATGGACCGCGACAAACGCTGGGAACGCATCAAGATAGCCTACGACCTGCTCGTCAGCGCCGAAGGCAAGCAGGCCAAGGACCTCCTGGAAGCTATGCAGGAGAGCTACGACGAAGGCGTCACCGACGAGTTCATCAAGCCCATCAACAACGCAACCGTCGACGGCACCATCAAGGAGGGCGACGTCATCATCTTCTTCAACTACCGCAACGACCGCGCAAAGGAACTCACCATCGTCCTCACCCAGCAGGACATGCCCGAGCAGGGAATGCACACCATCCCCGGCCTGCAGTACTACTGCATGACGCCCTACGATGCCTCGTTCACAGGCCTCCACATCCTCTTCCCCAAGGAGAACGTCGAGAACACCCTGGGCGAATACCTCAGTCAGAAGGGCCTCAAGCAGCTTCACACAGCCGAGACGGAGAAGTACGCACACGTCACCTTCTTCTTCAACGGCGGTCGCGAAGCCCCCTACGAAGGCGAGGAACGCATCCTCGTGGCCAGTCCGAAGGTCGCTACCTACGACCTCAAGCCCGAGATGAGCGCCTTCGAAGTGAAGGACAAGCTGGTGGAAGCTATCAAGCAGGACAAGTTCGACTTCATCGTAGTCAACTTCGCCAACGGCGACATGGTGGGCCACACAGGCGTCTACGAAGCTATCGAAGAGGCTGTGAAGGCTGTCGACAAGTGCGTAGGCGAAGTCATCGAGGCAGCCAAGGCCACAGGCTACGAAGCCATCATCATCGCCGACCACGGCAACGCCGACAACGCCATCAACCCCGACGGCACGCCCAACACGGCGCACTCGCTCAACCCAGTGCCCTTCATCTACATCACCGACCGCCAGGGCATCACCGTCGAGGACGGCGTACTGGCCGACGTAGCCCCCAGCATCCTGCACATCATGGGCCTGCCCCAGCCGCAGGAAATGACTGGCAAGTGCCTGATTAAGTAGTAAGAGGTAGGAGGTTAGGGGTTAGAGGAATGATTTGGCAGCTTATTTAGAAACCCAAGCTATTCTCTAACCTCTAACCACTAACCACTAACCTCTATAATATGGTCCGTATAGAACCTTCATGGGGAGCGCAGCTTGCCGAGGAGTTTGGCAAGCCTTACTTCGCCGAGCTGACGCAGTTCGTGCGGCAAGAGTACGCCTCCGGCACGTGCTATCCGCCAGGGCGCCTCATCTTCAATGCCTTCGACACGACGCCCTTCGACCAGGTGCGCGTCATCATCCTGGGGCAAGACCCTTATCATGGACCCGGACAGGCACACGGCCTTTGCTTCAGCGTGCAGGACGAAACGCAGTTCCCGCCGTCGCTCCAGAACATCTTCAAGGAGATACAGGCCGAGACAGGCGCACCCATCCCGCAGAGCGGCAACCTAACGCGCTGGGCACGGCAGGGCGTCTTCCTGCTCAACACGTGCCTCACCGTCCGCCAGCACCAGGCCTTCAGCCATAGCGGACACGGATGGGAGACGTTCACCGACGCTGCCATCGCCGCCCTCAGCCGTGGCCGCGACCATCTCGTCTTCATGCTTTGGGGCGCTCCCGCTGGCCGCAAGGCTGCTCTCATCGATGGCTCCCGCCACCTCATCCTGACGAGCGCACACCCCAGTCCGCTGAGCGCCATGCGCGGCTTCATGGGCAACGGACATTTCCTCAAGTGCAACGAATACCTCCAGGCACATGGACAGCAGCCAATCGTTTGGTAATCTCATCGAAGTGGGCGACGTCATCCTGCACTCCGACATCCTGACCGAGTACTTCTGCTGCGACATCGACCGCTGCCACGGACGCTGCTGCGAAGAAGGCGACGCCGGTGCTCCCGTCACGCTCGACGAGATAGCCTACATCGAGGAAAACCTCGATGCACTGTGGCACCAGCTTTCCGCTGGTGCACAATCTGTCATCGACCGCCAAGGCGTTGCCTATCCCGACCCCGAAGGCGAACTGGTGACGAGCATCGTCTGCGGCGGCAACTGTGCCTTTCGCGGCTCGCATGGCTGCCTACTCAGGCAGAAACCCATCAGCTGCCACCTTTATCCCATCCGCGAGAAGAAGCTCGGTCCGCTCACCGGCCTCAACTATCATCGCTGGAACATCTGCGAGGACGCCGTCCGCCTCGGCACCGAGCGCGGCATCCGCCTCTATGAGTTCCTGCGCGAACCGCTCATCCGCCGCTTCGGCCGCGCGTGGTACGATGAACTTTGCACCGTAGCCGAGCAGTACCTAAAAACAACGGATTACACGGATTAAGGTAATGTTGATAATCAACAAATAAGATAATCCGTGTAATCCGTTGTCGTTAATTATGACACACCGTGGAAATCCTTCCAAAACTATCATCACTCCCAACACCTGGAGGAGTCTCTGCAAGGCAACGCACCGAAGACAAAGAACTGCAATTATAGAAGATATCAATGCCAATACTAGTTACACTGTTTCCGATAGTGACTGATATCCTCATGACAGATTTGCAGATTATTTCGCAAAACTATATGTCTAGCAAAAGGCCGGCACTTCTCAGGTGGGTGCCGGCCTTTCGCTGTTTATTCCCTAATCGGGGATTGTCATTTCACCATCACCTTCCTGCTGCTTCCGTCGGAGTAGCGGATGATGTTCAGGCCCTTCTGGAGCTTGTCGGTGCGCTGGCCTCCGATGCTGTAGATGCCGCCCTTATGGGGAAAAGGGACGCGACTACCTCCCAAGTCGTACCACGAGGCCCCTTCATTTTTCACTTTTAACTTTTCACTTCCCTGATGCCGTCGGGGTCGTCGTTGGTGTAGGCTCCGTCATAGAACCAAACCTGTCCATGATCCTTCAGGAGAACAGGATAGTCGTCGAGGCCGATGGTCAGATGCCACGTGACTACGCTCTGGCTGCCGTTGGCTGCCTCTTGGTTCAGTTTGTAGCAGACTTCGCCGCTCTTCAACTGCTCGTCTGTTACGGGAACAGCCTCCTGTTGCATCATCTGCTCTGCTGTCATGGGCAGAAACATGATGTTCTGCCCGCAAAGTTGTGATTTTTTTGTTTTATCTGCAAATAAGTCGCGATTTATTTGTACTTTTGTGGCAAGAAAATGCTCGTATCAGACAAAACCATTAAACAAAACCCTATTATCATGAAGAAAAAACACTTTCTTTTCCTCTTATTTACCTTTATCGTGCTCAGAATCAATGCGCAGGTGAACAACTCAGAGCCGGCTGACCCGAAGCCCGGGCCGCAGGAGGCTTGGCAGCAACTCGCACAGCCTACGCTTGGCTGGGGCACGACGGACGTGCGCTACTCGCGTTCGCAGGTGCCGGAGACCACTCAGAAGCCGCCCGTGCTGCGTGCTTGGCGCGGCGAAAGGGTGTCGGCACAAGCCGTCATCGCCACGCCGGTGGACCTGGGCGAAGTCTCGTTCGAGGTGAGCGACCTCCGGTGTGGCAAAAACACCATCCCGGCCTCTGCCGTGAAGAAGTACTTCGTGCGCTACGTCCTGACGGAGACCTACGGCAACAGGAAAGACTCCTTCCTCATGGCCGACCGCCTCGATCCCGTCGAGACACTGAAGGTGGAAGCCTGCACAGCCCGTCCGCTCTGGCTTGACATCCATGTACCCGAAGACGCTAAGCCAGGAACATACAAGGGAACGTTAAAGGTAAGACCCGTCACAGCCCCCCCATCCCCCTTTAGGGGGAGTCTTTCGCGGCAGGAACTCCCCCTGAAGGGGGACGGGGGGTCCGTTCTTCCCATAGAACTTCACGTGGCCGACCGCACGCTGCCCGCCCCGAGCGAATGGAGCTTCCACCTCGACCTCTGGCAGAACCCGTATTCCGTGGCCCGTTACTACGAAGTGCCGTTGTGGAGCCAGCAGCATTTCGACCTGATGCGCCCCACGATGGAGCTCCTGGCAGCCGCCGGGCAGAAGGTCATCACGTGCTCCGTCATCAGCCGTCCGTGGAACGGCCAGACCTTCGACCCCTTCGAGAGCATGATAGGCAAGACGAAGGAACTCGACGGAAGCTGGCACTACGACTACACGGTGTTCGACCGCTGGGTGGAGTTCATGATGTCGTGCGGCATCACGGAGCAGATTGACTGCTACACGCTCGTGCCCTGGCACTATCGCTTCGACTACTATGACCGCGCCACGAACAGCGTCTGCTGGCTCTCCTGCAGGCCCGGCGAACAGGCCTACCACGACTTCATCGTGCCCTTCCTGAAGGACCTGAGCCGTCACCTCCGCCAAAAGGGTTGGTTCAGCCGCACCTACATCGCTATGGACGAGCGCCCGAAGGACCAGATGGAAGCCGCGTGGCGCGTTATCCAGGAGGCCGACCCGGAGTTCAAGATTGAGGGTGCCGCCAACTACAGCGTGGAGAGCGAGGCAGCCGACCGTGTGGACGACCTCAGCGTGGCCTTCCAGTACAACTTGCTGAAAGGCGAGGCTTTGGCAAAGCGCACGGCCAAGGGACAGAAGATAACCTTCTACACCTGCTGCAGCCCCGACCGCCCCAACACCTTCACCTTCTCGCCTCCTGCCGAATCGGCCTACCTCGGCCTGCACGCTGCTGCCTGCGGCTACGACGGCTACCTGCGCTGGGCCTACAACAGCTGGACAGAGCAACCCTGCCAGGACAGCCGTTTCCCCCGCCAGGGCTGGTACTCGGGCGACTGCTACCTGGCCTATCCCGGCGGCAGCAGCATCCGCATGGAACGGCTCGTTGAGGGCATTCAGGCCTACGAGAAGGTGCGCCTGCTCCGTCCGGAACTCAATCTGAAGCAGGCAAAGCAGCTCGACGAGATGCTCCGCTTCTTCGGTTCCAACAAATACGAAGGGGACACAGACGCCGCCGGCCTGCTCCGACAGATGAACGACCTGCTCTGGAAACTTTCAAGATAACCCGCCATCTTCACAATAGTAGTCTGTAAAGTCTAAAAGTTGACTACAGCTCTCTGTTTTTCGCGTCAATCAGACTCCCCGTCTTGAGCAAAACAAAAATTGACTTAGCCTGTTGATTATCAAGTATAGAAACTTGCATATGTCAAATATTTTTCGT
>JAFUVM010000120.1 GCA_017483665.1 Bacteroidaceae bacterium | reverse complement strand
TCACGAAAAGCTCTACGAAGCAGAAAAAAACTGCAAATCCTTGCTGAATGTCGAGGAAAAGGCGTAACTTTGCAGGGCAAAACATGAGTTGAGAGGTTAGTAGTTAGAGGTTAGTGGTTAGAGAATACTACAGGCCCTCTATAGTCAGCAGCCAAAAACATTCCTCTAACCCCTAACCTCTAACCTCTAACCACTAATACAGAATGCAATGAAAGAAATCGATTGGAGTAACCTTACGTTTGGTTACATGAAGACAGACTACAATGTGCGCTGTTACTATCGCGACGGTGCATGGGGTGAAATAGAGGTTTGCAGCGAGGAGACCATTCCCCTGCACATGGCTGCTACCTGCCTGCACTACGGGCAGGAGGCTTTCGAGGGACTGAAAGCCTATCGTTGTCCCGACGGGAAGGTGCGTGTGTTCCGCTCCGACGAGAACGCCGCCCGCCTGCAAAGCACTTGTCGCGGCATCCTGATGCCCGAGCTTTCCACCGAGAAGTTCAACGAGATGGTGGACAAGGTGGTACGCCTGAACGAGCGTTTCATCCCGCCTTACGAGAGCGGCGCCACGCTCTACATCCGTCCCTTGCTGATTGGCACGAGCGCACAGGTCGGCGTTCATCCTGCCAGCGAATACCTGTTCCTCATCTTCGTCACGCCCGTCGGCCCGTACTTCAAGGGCGGCTTTGCCACGAATCCCTACGTCATCATCCGCGAGTACGACCGTTCTGCTCCGCTCGGCACAGGCATCTACAAGGTGGGCGGCAACTATGCAGCCAGCCTCCGTGCCAACAAGATGGCGCATGACCTCGGCTACAGCTGCGAGTTCTACCTCGATGCGAAGGAGAAGAAGTACATGGACGAGTGCGGTGCTGCCAACTTCTTCGGCATCAAGGACAACACATACGTCACGCCGAAGAGTACCAGCATCCTGCCCAGCATCACGAACAAGAGCCTGATGCAGCTGGCTGAGGACATGGGTATGAAGGTGGAGCGCAGGCAGATTCCCGAGGAGGAACTTGCCACATTCGAGGAGGCGGGCGCCTGTGGAACGGCAGCCGTCATCAGTCCCATAGAGCGCATCGACGACCTCGACACCAAGCAGAGCTTCATCATCTCGAAGGACGGACAGCCCGGTCCCGTGTGCCGCAAGCTCTACGAGAAGCTTCGCGGCATCCAGTACGGCACAGAGCCCGACGAACATGGCTGGACAAGGGTTGTCATAGAGTAGGAGCGATAGGACTTATAAGACTTATAGGACCGATGGGACTTATAAGACCTATGGGACCTATAAGTCCTATAGGAGCCGCAGTTCGCGGATAAAGAATAAGAAAAAGGTGTGTTGCGCTTGGCGACACACCTTTTTCTGTTGCTTTTCCTTGATTGTTCTGTCTACAGTTCAGGACGTGGAGGCTATACCCAACCTTTGGCCATCTTGATGGCAGTGACGGCACATTCGTCGCCTTTGTTGCCAAGCATGCCGCCGCAGCGTTGCTCGGCCTGTTCGAGGGTGTTGCAGGTGAGCAGGCCGTAGATGACGGGCACCTTGCCCTGGCGGTTGAGGTCGGCCAGGCCTTGTGTGACGCCTTGGCAGATGTAGTCGAAGTGGGGCGTGTCGCCGCGGATGACGCAGCCGATGGCGATGACGGCATCCACCTGGTCCGAGTTCATGAAGCGTGCCGAGCCGTAGATGAGTTCGAAGCTTCCGGGGACGGTCTTGACGGTGATGTCTTCTTCGCGCACGCCGTGCTTGACGAGTGTGCGGACTGCCCCTTCGAGCAGAGCGCCCGTTATCTTGTCGTTCCACTCGCTGACCACGATGCCCACGGCCAAGCCTGTTGCGTCGGGCACGGAGTTGATGTCGTAGTCGGAGAGGTTATGGAGAGCCGATGCCATTACTGTGCAGCCTCGATGTACTTGTCTATTTCGTAGAAGATGTTGCTCTGCTGGTACTTGTCCTTAATCTGCTTGAAGCAGTCGAGAGCCTTGTCCTTCTGACCCTGAGCGAGGAAGATTTGTCCGGCCTGGAGCAGGCAGGTGGGGCTGAGGGTGTTGTTGTCGGCCTTCTTTGCGGCCTTGAGCAGGAGGTCGGCAGCCTTGTCGTTCTGTCCGAGCTCGGCGTAGCAGTTACCCTTGAGTGCGATGGCAGCGGGGCTGATCATAGCGTCGCCGCAGTCGTCGAACTTGTCGAGCATGTCGATAGCTTCCTGGAACTTGTCGGTCTCGGCATAGCACTTTGCGGCATAGAGGCATGCGATGTTGCCGGCCTTGGTGCTTCCGTACTGGTCGATGACGCCGAGGAAGCCGAGGTTCTCGCCGTCGCCGTTGAGTGCCTTCTCGTAGTTGCCTTCGTTGAAGAGCTGTTCGGCGTAGAAGATGCTTTCGTTGGCGCGGTTGTTGCGCGGAGTGATGTAGAACTGGTGGATGAGCAGTGCTGCGATGATGACGGCCAGCACGCCGCCTCCTCCGTAGAGGATTGCGTTCTTGTGTTTCTCGTAGAATGTCTTTGATGCAGCGAGTGTTTCGTCGAACTCGTTGGCCTGTTGCTTTGCTTTTGTCTTTGCCATTTTTATTGTGTTATTGTTCAATTTGCGTGCAAAGATACAAAATAATTCATAATTCGTAATTCATAATCATAATTATTTTCGCTTTTGTGCTGTTTTTCGTTCTTTTTCTCTTTTCTTTATTCCCATTCCCGAATCTTTCCGTACCTTTGTGCCTGAAATGAGGCTGACGAACCTTTCCATATTAAATTATAAGAACATCGCGGAGGCGGAGCTGAGCTTTTCGCCGAAGCTGAACTGCTTCATCGGCGGCAACGGCGAGGGCAAGACGAATGTGCTCGATGCCATCCACTTCCTCAGCTTCTGCCGCAGTTACAGCTGCAGCGTGGACCTGCTCTGCGTGCGCCACGGCAGCGAGCTCATGTCCCTGCAGGGGCACTACGAGCACGACGACGGCCGCCCCGAGGTGATACATTGCGGGCTGAAGGTGGGGCAGAGGGACAGTCAGCGCCAGGGCGGGACGAAGAAGGTGGTGCGCCGCGGCGGAAAGGCCTACCGACGCATCTCCGAGCACATCGGGCTCATTCCGCTCGTCATGGTTTCGCCTGCCGACCAGGCACTTGTCTCGGGCGGAAGCGAGGAGCGCCGCCGCTTCATGGACATGGTCGTCTGCCAGTACGACCCGGCCTACACCGATGCCCTGATCCGCTACAACAAGGCCTTGCAGCAACGCAACGCCATGCTGAAGCAGGAACAGGAGCCGGACCCCGACGTGATGCTCCTTTGGGAGGAGCAGATGGCTCGCGAGGCTGACGTCATCTACGAAAGGCGAAATGCCTACATCACGGAGCTTGTTCCGCTGTTCCAACAGTTCTACGACGAGATTTCCGGCGGACAGGAACAGGTGGAGCTGCACTATGTGTCGCACCTCCAGCGCGGGCCTTTGCTGGAACAGCTGACGCGCGAGCGCTTCAAGGACCGTGCCGTGGGCTACTCGCTGCACGGCGTCCACAAGGACGACCTCGAGATGCTGCTGGGCGGCTACCCCGTTCGTCGCGAGGGCTCGCAGGGGCAGAACAAGACGTTCCTCACGAGCCTGAAGCTGGCGCAGTTCGATTTTCTCTCCCGAACAGGAGCCCGCACCACGCCGCTTCTCCTGCTCGACGACATCTTCGACAAGCTCGATGCGCGTCGCGTGGAACAGATTGTGAAGCTGGTCAGCGGCGAGCGTTTCGGACAAATCTTCATCACGGACACCAACCGCGACCACATGGACGCCATCCTTTCTGCGATGGGTGGCGACAACAGGCTCTTCCATGTGGAGAAAGGAGCGATTGGCGCATGATTTACACAAAGGCACAGCCGTTGCGCGACGTACTCTTGGCGTTCCTGCGTGCCGAGGGGCTGGAGACGCCTCTGCTGGAGTACCGCATCACCCAGGCGTGGCCCGAGGTGATGGGCGATGCTATCAACCGCTATACGCGCCAGGTGTATGTGCGTGGCGGCCAGTTGCATGTGCAGCTCACCAGCGCGGCGCTCCGGCAGAACCTGTTGATGGAACACCGCCGCATCGCGCAGAAGCTGAACGACCACGTCGGGGCGCAAGTCATCAGCGACGTCACGCTTTTTTAGTCCCCGCCCCGGACTTTTCTTCTCTCCGCCCCGGACTTCCCGCCTCTCTGCCCCGGACTTTTCTGTCCCCCGCCTCAGACCCTTTTTCTCCTCTTCGGGTTCACTTTTCCTTTCCCCGTGTTCACTTTTTCTTTTCCTCGTGTTCACTTTTCCCTCTCGCCTCGCTATAAAACTTTTTCAGTGGCTTTGAAATATATTTCCAAGCCTTTGAAATAAATTTCCAAGCCTCTGAAATATATTTCCGTGCCTTGGAAAAAGTTTTGTTGCCTGCGGCGCGAAACTTGTTCCCACGCTCCGAAGAAAAACATACTGAGCCGATAAGGGAATTAACTGGCGGAAATGTTTTGCAAAGCGGCAATTTTTTCGTACCTTTGCGCCCGCGTAAAGGAGTAGAAATATATATTATAAAGTAAAAAAACAGACTGAAGGATATGTTGAGAGTAGCAGTACAGTCGAAGGGACGGCTCTTCGAGGACACGATGGCATTGTTTGCCGAGGCCGGCATCAAAGTGAGCAGCAGCAAGCGCACCCTGCTGGTGCAGAGCAGTAACTTCCCCATTGAGGTGCTCTACCTGCGCGACGACGACATCCCGCAGAGCGTGGCGAGCGGTGTGGCCGACCTGGGCATTGTGGGGCAGAACGAGTTCGAGGAGCGTGCAGAGGACGCCGAGGTGGTGCGCGGGCTGGGCTTCAGCAAGTGCCGCCTCTCGCTGGCCGTGCCCAAGGGATGCGGTTATACGGGGCTCAAGTGGTTCGAAGGCAAGAAGATAGCCACGAGCTACCCGGCCATCCTGCGCCGTTTCATGGAGAAGAACCACATTGCCGCCGACATACATGTCATTACCGGAAGCGTGGAGATCAGCCCGGGCATCGGCCTGGCCGACGCTATCTTCGACATCGTCAGCAGCGGGTCGACGCTGGTCAGCAACAACCTCGTGGAGGTGGAAGTCGTGATGAAGAGCGAGGCACTCCTCATCGCCAACCGCAACCTCGACGCCGAGCAGCGTGCCATCCTCGACGAGTTCCTCTTCCGCATCGAGGCCGTGAAGAGCGCCGAGGACAAGAAGTACGTGCTGATGAACGTGCCCACCGACCGTCTGAAGGACATCGTGGCCGTCCTGCCGGGCGTGAAGAGTCCCACGGTCATGCCGCTGGCCACCGAAGGATGGAGCAGCGTCCACACCGTCATCGAAGAGAAACGTTTCTGGGAAATCATTCGTGAGCTGAAGCAGCTCGGCGCGGAGGGCATCCTCGTCGTACCCATCGAGAAGATGATTCCCTGAGGGACAAGTCAGAATCCGTTAATTCAAAATCATAAAATTGGCAGCGTCTCACCTGTCGGGGGAATGCGCCAAACCGTCCGACCATGAACATTTATAAGTATCCCAAAACAGATGAACTGGACGAACTGCTGCGGCGGCCCGTGCGCGATGCGTCGGAGCTGAACGCCACCGTCGCGGCTGTCCTGCAGGAAGTCAGGCAGCGCGGCGATGCTGCCGTACGCGAGTATGAAGAGAAGTTCGACAAGGTCCGCCTCGAAGACCTCGCCGTCACGGAGGCCGAGATGCAGGCCGCAGAAGCGTCCGTCGGCGAGGAACTGAAGGAAGCCATCCGCCTGGCTCACCGGAACATCGCGTGTTTCCACGAGGCACAGCGCTTCGAGGGAAAGCATGTCCAAGTGACCGACGGCGTGGAGTGCTGGCAGAAGTCGGTCGCCATCGAGCGCGTCGGGCTCTACATCCCCGGCGGTACGGCACCCCTCTTCAGCACCGTGCTTATGCTCGCCACACCCGCCAAGATAGCAGGCTGCCGCGACATCGTGCTCTGCACACCGCCCGCCAGGGACGGAAGCGTCAACCCCGCCATCCTCGTCGCCGCGCGAACGGCAGGCGTCAGCCGCATCTACAAGATAGGCGGCGTGCAGGCCATCGGCGCTATGGCCTACGGGACGGAGAGCGTACCCAAGGTCTATCAGATATTCGGTCCGGGCAATCAGTTCGTGATGTGCGCCAAGCAGCAGGTCAGCCTCCACGACGTAGCCATCGACATGCCCGCAGGTCCCAGCGAAGTGGAAGTGCTGGCCGACGAGACGAGCAACCCCGTCTTCGTGGCAGCCGACCTCCTCAGCCAGGCAGAGCACGGCCAGGACAGCCAGGTCCTGCTCGTCTGCAAGAGCATAGCGACGGCTCAGGCAGTCGAAGCCGAAGTGGAGCGTCAGCTGGCACTCCTGCCCCGGAAGGACATTGCAGCACAGGCACTTGGGCACAGCAAAGCAATCGTAGTCCGCGACGACCGCGAGATGATGGACATCACCAACCGCTACGCCCCCGAACACCTCATCATCGAGACGCAGAACTACATGGAGCTCTCGGAGCAAGTCGTCAACGCCGGCAGCGTCTTCCTCGGTCCCCTCACCCCCGAGAGCGCAGGCGACTATGCCAGCGGCACGAACCACACGCTGCCCACCAACGGCTATGCCGTGGCCTACAGCGGCGTCAATCTCGACAGCTTCTGCCGCAAGATAACCTTCCAGCACATTCAGCCCCATGGCATACGCGCCATCGGCCGGGCCGTAGAGCTGATGGCCGAGGCCGAGGGACTCGATGCGCACCGCAATGCAATGAGCTTCAGAATAAAGGTTAGTGGTTAGTGGTTAGAGGTTAGGGGTTAGAGAATACCTTTGGACCCAGACCTGCTTCCCAAACATTCCTCTAACCCCTAACCTCTAACCCCTAACCTCTAACCCCTAACCTCTATCCTCTAACCCCTCACCTCTAACCTCTAACCACACCATGGACTTTGAATTAAACAAGCTTGTCCGCCCGAACATCCGGGCATTGGAACCCTATAGTTGTGCACGCGACGAGTTCAAGGGCATGGAGGCACACGTCTTCCTCGATGCCAACGAGAACCCCTACAACAATCCCGTCAACCGCTATCCAGACCCCTTGCAGGAGAAACTCAAGGGGAGACTGGCTCCGCTCAAGCAGGTTCGCCCCTCGCAGATCTTCCTTGGCAACGGCAGCGACGAGGCCATCGACCTTGTCTACCGCATCTTCTGCACGCCCGGCCGGGACAACGTCGTCGCCATCGCCCCCACGTACGGCATGTACAAGGTGTGCGCCGACATCAACGACGTGGAGTATCGCGCCGTGCCCCTCAGCCCCGACTGGCAGCTCGATGCGCAGGCATTGCTGCGTGTCGCCGACGCCCAGACAAAGGTCATCTGGATCTGTTCGCCCAACAATCCCACCGGCAACGAGTTTCCCCGCGAGGTCATCCACGAGGTGCTGACGTGCTTCGGCGGCATCGTGGTCATCGACGAGGCCTACTCCGACTTCTCGTCGCAAGTGCCCTTCCGCACCATGCTCGACCGCTATCCCAACCTCATCGTGCTCAACACCTTCAGCAAGGCCTGGGCATCGGCAGCCATACGACTCGGCATGGCCTTCGCCAGCGAGGACATCATTGCCCTCTTCAACAAGGTGAAGTACCCCTACAACGTCAATCTGCTCACCCAGGAGAAAGCCTGCGCCCTGATAGACGACCTTGCCACCGTGGACAGTTGGCTGGCACAGATACGCCGCGAGCGCGACCATGTGCTGCCGGCCCTCAGCGAGCTGCCCATCGTACGGGAGGTCTTTCCCTCCGATGCCAACTTCGTCCTCGTCCGCGTCACCGATGCCAACCGCATCTACCGCTACCTCGTGGAGAAGGGCATCGTAGTCCGCAACCGCCATCGCGTACAGCTCTGCAACGACTGCCTGCGCATCACCATCGGCACCCGGCAGGAGAACAACGAGCTGCTCGGAGCGCTGCGCTTTTACAAGTAAGGACCCCCTTACCCCCTTTAGGGGGAATAATTGATTAGAAAGTCAAATGAAAAGGATTTTATTCATCGACCGCGACGGCACCATCCTGCGCGAGCCGGACGACGAACAGATAGACAGCTTCGGGAAGTTCAGCTTCGTGCCCGGAGCCATCAGCGCCCTGCGCTTCCTGCGCCAGCACACCGACTTCCGCTTCGTCATGGTGAGCAATCAGGACGGTCTCGGCACAGACAGTTACCCCGAGGACACCTTCTGGCCCACACACAACCTGATGCTCGACATCCTGAAGGGCGAGGGCGTCACCTTCGATGCCATACACATCGACCGCAGTTTCCCCGAGGACAACCTGCCCACACGCAAGCCCGGCACCGCCATGCTCACAGCCTATATGGACGGCAGCTGCGACCTGAAGGGCAGCTACGTCATCGGTGACCGACAGACTGATGCACGCCTTGCGGAGAACCTCGGCTGCCGGAGTCTTATCCTGGGCGACGGGATGGACTGGCAGAAGATTGCCGAACTGCTCTTTGCCGGAGAACGTACTGCCAGCGTCCGCCGCACGACGAAGGAGACCGACATCGAGGTGCGTGTCTGCCTGGACGGCAACGGAAAGAGCGACATACAGACGGGGCTCGGCTTCTTCGATCACATGCTGGAGCAGATAGCCAAGCACGGCATGACCGACCTCTACATCCGCTGTCAGGGCGACCTCCACGTCGACGAGCACCACACCATCGAGGACGTGGCGCTCGCATTAGGCGAGTGCATCCGCAAGGCCCTCGGCGACAAGCGCGGCATAGAGCGCTACGGCTACTGCCTGCCTATGGACGACTGCCTCTGCCAAGTGGCGCTTGACTTCGGCGGACGCCCCTGGCTCGTCTGGGACGCCGAGTTCCATCGCGAGAAAGTGGGCGAGATGCCCACCGAAATGTTCCTCCATTTCTTCAAGAGCCTCTCGGACAGCGCTGCCATGAACCTCAACGTCAAGGCCGAAGGACAGAACGAACATCACAAGATAGAAGGCATCTTCAAGGCCTTTGCCCGCAGCCTGCGCATGGCCGTGCGGCGCGATGTCGACCACTTCCAACTGCCGTCGAGCAAGGGAGTGCTGTGATGGTAAAAGTGAACAGTGAAAAGTGAACAGTGAAGAATCTGCTCCTGCTCTCAATATATCAAACGACCAAAGTTAAATGCTCAATAACAGGTTCTCATCACAACTGCTTGAGAAAGCTGTCACGGAAATAGGCCGACTGCCCGGCATCGGCAGCAAGACAGCCCTGAGGCTTGCCCTCTACCTGCTTCGCCAGGAGGAGGGTAGGGTGGAAGCCTTGGCCGAAAGCCTCACCAGCATGCGCCGCGGCGTGCACTACTGCCAGGTCTGCTACAACATCTGCGACGACGAGCGGTGCGAGATTTGCAGCAATCCGTCGCGCGACGCCAATACGGTCTGCGTCGTGGAGAACGTGCAGGACGTGATGGCGATAGAGAACACCATGCAGTACCGCGGGCTCTACCATGTGCTGGGCGGCGTCATCAGCCCGATGGACGGCATCGGCCCCAGCGACTTGCAGATAGAGAGTCTGGTGGAGCGCGTCAGGAAAGGCGGCATCGCCGAAGTCATACTTGCCCTCAGTCCCACGATGGAGGGCGACACGACCAACTACTTCATCTACCGCAAGCTGGAAGGCACGGACGTGAAGGTGACGGTCATAGCCCGCGGCGTGGCACAGAACGACGAACTGCAGTACACCGACGAAGTGACGTTGGGCCGTGCCCTTGCCGGTCGCATCCCCTTCGGCGGGGGGTAAATGAGAAAGTAAAAGCGATTAGCGAAAAGTGAACATAATCCTCAATCAACAATGCTCCTATACATCCTGACTTTGCTCTGTTCGGCCTCAGTCCTGCTTGCGGCGTTCTTTGCCATTCGTTACAGGAAGGTGAATGCCTGGCTTCGTGTGGCTGCAATCGCAGCCGGCGCGGCATTTGTGCTGTTTCTCTACTTCAAGTTCGGCGACACGACGCAGCTCTATGGGCTCGGCATCCTGGCTGTCGCCCTTGTGTTCCCTCTGATAGACATCAAGCGCCATGCTGAAGAGTGACAGGATAAAGCTGAGGGCAGTGGAGCCGGAGGACCTCGACTTGATGTACCTCGTCGAGAACGACCCCGATCTGTGGCCGATGGGACAGACTTCCGTTCCTTTCTCCCACTATGCCCTCAAGCAGTACATCGCCGAGTGCAGCAACGACTTCTTCCACGACCGTCAGCTTCGGCTCGTTATCGAAAAGGCCGATGGCATCAGTGTCGGTTTCCTCGACCTCCAGCGCTATGACCCTCTGCATCACCGTGCCGAGGTGGGCATCGTCGTTGTGCCCGAACAGCAGCGCCAGGGCATAGCCTCCGAAGCCTTGCGCCTTGTGGCACAGTACGTCTCTGTCCATCTGGGCATACACCAGCTCTATGCGCTTGTTCCAGAGTGTAATATAGCCTCCGAAGCTCTGTTTCTCAGGTGCGGATACAAAAAGGCTGCCACCCTGCAGGACTGGGTATATGGCCCTGCAGGATGGCAGTCGGTAGGTGTCTTTCAGCTGATTGTTTAGCCGAAGTAGCGCTTCAGCAGTCCGGCGAAGCCTGCGCCGTGACGGGCCTCGTCCTTTGCCATTTCGTGAACGGTGTCGTGGATGGCGTCGAAGCCGGCAGCCTTGGCATTCTTGGCGATGCGGAACTTGTCCTCGCACGCACCGGCCTCGGCAGCAGCACGCTTCTCCAGATTGGTCTTAGTGTCCCAGACGCATTCGCCCAGCAGCTCGGCAAAACGGCTTGCATGGTCGGCCTCTTCGTAGGCATAGCGCTTGAAAGCCTCGGCAATCTCAGGGTAGCCTTCGCGGTCAGCCTGACGGGCCATAGCCAGATACATGCCGACTTCGCCGCACTCGCCATTGAAGTGGCAGCGCAGGTCCTCAATCATTTCCTCGCTCACGCCTTCGGGCTTGCCGTCGCCAATCTTGTGGACGGTGGCATACTCCATTTCCTCTTTCAGCTCGGAGAACTTCGAGGCCGGAGCCTTACAGATGGGGCACTTCTCGGGAGCTGCATCGCCTTCGTAGATATATCCACAAACGGCGCAGATGAATTTCTTCTTCATAGTCGTAATCTCTTTTAGTTAATATTAATAATGTATTGTGTGTATGTGGTCACTATATTGTGGTACAAAGATAGAAAAAAACTTCGGATGCTAAGTGTTTTTAGGTATAAAAGTTCAAACCTATAAGTTTTTTTCACGTTTCGCTTTTCGCTTTTCACTTTTTATTGTATCTTTGCAAAGCAAAACGCAGTTGCGATAGTAGCTCAGTTGGTAGAGCTTTGGCTTCCCAAGCCAAAGGTCGCGGGTTCGAGCCCCGTCTATCGCTCAAAGAAATGCCCCGTGCAGCGACAATCATCGGCACGGGGCATCTTGTTTATAAGCGCCAGGCTCTTCCGAAATAAGCGCCAGGCTCTTCCAAAATAAGCGCCAGGCTCTTCCAGAATAAGCGCAGTGCTCTTCCGCAATAAGCGCAGTGCTCTTCCGAAATAAGCGCCAGGCTCTTCCGGAATAAGCGCGTGCGGTGTCCGGACGAGGGACCTGCGGCGTGCTTTTTCGGGGACTTGGCTTCGCTGTGTTTCGCCGGGCTTTCCGCTATACGATGCCTTGCGCCATCATCGCTTTGGCAACCTTCATGAAGCCGGCAATGTTGGCACCCTTCACGTAGTTGACGTAGTCGCCCTCCTTGCCGTACTTGACGCATTGGGCATGAATGCCTGACATGATCTGATGCAGGCGCTTGTCCACTTCTTCGGCCGACCAGGAGAGACGCATGGAGTTTTGTGTCATCTCGAGGCCCGAGGTGGCTACGCCGCCAGCGTTGACCGCCTTGCCGGGAGCAAAGAGCTGCCGGGCAGCGATGAACTTCTCGGCTGCTTCGGCGGTGCAGCCCATGTTGCTGACTTCGGCCACGCAGAGCGGACGGTTGGCCAGTATCTTGTCGGCATCCTCGCCGTTCAGTTCGTTCTGTGTGGCGCAGGGCAGATAGATGTCGGCCTTCTGCTCCCACGGCTTCTTGCCCGGGAAGAAGGTGGAGCCGGGGAACTGCTCGGCATAGGGCTGACAGATGTCGTTGCCCGATGCGCGCAGTTCGAGCATGTACGCAATCTTCTGTGCGTCGAGGCCTGCCGGGTCGTAGATGTAGCCGTCGGGTCCGCTGATGGTGATAACCTTTGCGCCCAGTTCGGTGGCCTTCGTTGCTGCGCCCCAGGCGACGTTGCCAAAGCCGGAGAGTGCAACGGTCTTGCCCTTGATGTCGAGTCCGTGCGTCTGCATCATCTGGTTCACGAAGTAGAGTGC
>JAFUVM010000119.1 GCA_017483665.1 Bacteroidaceae bacterium | reverse complement strand
TGTCCGATAAAATGTGTACCTTTGTCCATGTTATTGATGTTTTGTAGCGAAAGCAAAGATAACAAAAAAAGGCTGAAACCCAAGCGAGGGCTTCAGCCTAATTTTTATATCGAGAAAAAAGTTTTAGCGGACAGCAATAAATTTAAATATAATATTTTATGATGAAATCGACTATTACTTTACTTTTGATTCTTTGTTCGCTGCAACTTAATGCTCAGACCAGGTATTACAAATACTCCCATACCATAAAGGAGTCAACAGGTATGAAACTGAATGAAGGAAGTCACCTCAATGGCTGGTATATAACATTTACAAATGGAAAGCAAACATGCTATTTTAGTGATCAAAATGGAACAGCAACTGTATCTTTAGCTTGTATATATGTGGGATTTCAAAATGGGATGCATGTTTATAAGCAAGAGAAAACCGAAGGTTTTACATTTAATGGGGTTACGTCCTTTCAGTCAGGTGGATGGGATACATTGTATTTTTCTAAGGACTATTCACGAATGAATTGGAGAAGCGAATTAGGAATAGGAAGAGAACCAGACGAGGTAAGAGTCTTGTTGTATGTTCCTAATCCAGAACAGCAAAATAGTCAACGTAGGATGTATTAAAGCGAATTCAAAAGACAGCGGTCTTATAGTGTTTTATCCTAATTATTAATTGTGAATCTGTTTTATCAACAAAGAATAAACGAGTGGTCTATTAAGGACATAAACATTCACACTCTATTATAAGTATAACGCTGAATTTGAATGTTTATAAGCACAAAATCAAATTACTATGTATAATAAAAAGAAAAACGAAGAACTCCAGTCACGAAGGGAATTCTTCAAAAAGGCTGCCAAGGGTGCACTTCCAATCCTGGGTGCGATTGTACTAGCAAGTACACCTGTAGTTACAAAAGCAATTGAAGGAACTACCGGTTGTAGTGGCTATTGTAAAGAAGGATGTGGAAGTAGTTGTACTGGATCTTGTACTGGAGATTGTGTAAACAATTGTGCCAGATCTTGTACAGCATGTTCGAATGGATGTGCTAGGGGATGCCATTCAAGTTGTTATACTGGATGTAATGGCAGAGTAAAGAACTATGCTTAAACAGGCTTAAACAGTTAGGTTGGGGTATTTGCTAAATACCCCAACCTAGAAAAAGACAGGTTATGTTGAATATAAAACGCAATTCAAAAGATTGGCAAAACGGCTTGGCAAAAAGTATAACGTTTATTGTCACAAAAGATTGTCAACTTGCTTGTAAATATTGCTATCTGGTAGGGAAAAACGAGAAAGAGAGAATGTCTTTCGAGACAGCAAAGCGCGCTATAGATTTCATACTTGAGAATGAATACAAAGACGATTTCCTTTATGAATCTGTCATTTGGGATTTTATCGGAGGAGAGCCTTTCCTTGAAATTGACCTAATAGATAAAATCTGTGATTACATAAAATCTCAGTTGTATCTGCGAAATCATCATTGGTTCAACTCATATAGATTCAGTTTTTCGACAAATGGTATTAATTATGATTCAAGTAAAGTGCAGAATTTTATACGAAAGAACCACAAACATCTGTCTATAGGCATTACCATTGATGGAACAAAACGAAAGCATGACCTTAATCGTATTTGGAAAACAAAAGAGATAGAACAGGGATTGGCGACAAAACCGGAAGATGAACGAGGATCTTATGATAATGTCGTGCGCAATATTCCTCTATGGTTGGAGCAATTTCCCTATGCTTCGACAAAAGTTACTATTTCATCAGCCGACATTCCTTATATAAAGGAGAGCGTACTTCATCTTTACTCTCTTGGCATACACGAAGTTAATATCAACTGCGTATTTGAACAGGTATGGAATGAAAAAGATGACGAATTATTTGAACGACAATTGTTAGAACTGGCTGACGAGTTAATAGGAAAAAAAATGTACGAAGACTACGTTTGCTCCTTTTTTGATGAAAATATTGGAAAACCGATGAATCCTGACACTGACAATAAAAATTGGTGTGGAGCAGGACGTATGCTTGCCATTGATGCCGCGGGCAACTTCTATCCCTGCACGCGCTTTGCCGGCTATTCGCTCCGAAGCAAGAAGCCCATTATCATTGGTAACGTGCGCGACGGCATTGACAAGAACAAGCTGCGGCCATTCCTGACATTGGATAGGACAACGCAAAGTCCGCAGGAATGCATCGATTGTGAGGTGGCAAGCGGTTGTGCCTGGTGTCAGGGCGAGAACTACGACTAAGCAGAGACGCCGACCATCTACCAGAGGGCAACGGCTATCTGCAAGATGCACAAGGCCCGTGTCCGTGCCAACAACTACTATTGGAACAAGCTCTACAGGAAGTTGGAGCTGGAGGGCGAGCGCGAGGAATTCGAGAGGAATAAGAAGAAGTCAAACGAAGTAATCTGCTAAAGCTATGCTGCAATACCTTATTATATTATTGGACGAGGCAAGCACTTCGTTCTGTCGCTACACGGCCCCCTCCCAACCCTCGGACCCCCCAACCCCCTTTAGGGGGAGAAAAGGGAGCAAGGAACTTATTCCTATTGAGACATTGAGGCAGGGCATACGCTTCGGCATGACGGAGAACCTGATGATTCAGTTTGTCTATCCTGACAAGAAGCTTCCCGATGAGTATGCGGAAGTGATAGAGAGTATCGACCATTCGAAGATAAAACCTGTGAAGGATAATGCTGATGTGTGGGTGATGAACGCTCTCGCAGAGGCAGCGCCTGTGAATGTCCCCATCGTTTTGAGGATAGGCAAGAAGGAACTCTTTGAGAACAGCGACGATGCCTGCAGCCTGCTCGACAAGACACCGAGACTCAATATCGTGCTGACCGACATTGAGACCTTCAAAGAGGAGGACTTCGCGGCATATAAGGAAGTGCTCGGCAGGCTTTCGCAGAAAGTGGAGCAGATGTACGTGGAGGGCAAGGCACCACAGTTGAACCTCCTCACCGACCGCATGATGCTCTCGCAGATGAACAACTGTGGAGCCGGTGATACTTCGGTCACGCTGGCACCCAACGGCAAGTTCTACGTCTGCCCTGCCTTCTACTACGAGGACGAGGCGGACAGCATCGGCGACCTTGAGCATGGGCTCGACATCAGGAACAGACAGCTCTATAAGCTGGAGTATGCACCCATCTGCCGCCACTGCGATGCATGGCAGTGCAAGCGCTGCGTCTGGCTCAATCGAAAGACGACGCTCGAAGTGAACACGCCTTCGCACGAACAATGTGTGGTGGCACACCTGGAACGCAACGCCAGCCGAGAGCTGTTGCAGAACATCCGCAAGCACGGCACATTCCTGCCCGAGCAGGGAGAGATAAAAGAGATAGATTACTTGGCCCCCTTTGATAAAAAAGACACATGGCAATGACAAAGAAACCTGTAGGGCAAGTGACACCCGAGGAGCGTAATGAGATTCAGACGCTCTTCGAACGTCGCAACGGACTGAACGAACTGGCAAAGATTGTGACAGCCGACAACACGGAGCTGTACGAGAAGCTCGTGAAGGACATGGGCGAAACGGGCACGAAGTTCCAAGGATGGTGGGACCGCATGGCCGGGAAGTACCAGTGGGAAAGTGCCGATGGCGGCAACTGGGAGATTAACTTCGACACCTGCGAGATATATTTGGTATCTCAATAAGGCAAATGTTCAGTCTGCGGGTTCTTCGCTTCGCTCAGGCGCAGGCGGAATCTCTTCCTCGGGTTGGATGTCCGACATGTCAATCTCGGCGGATGAGGACGAGGAGGTTCCGGAGAAGTCGTAGTCGAAGGCGGTGGTGTCGGGACGGTGGTAGGAGTATTCGGAGCCTGTCCAGAGGCGCGAGTCGATGCCGTTGGCGGGCGGGAACTTCGTGCGGTACTTGCTGAAGTGCTCGTCGCTGAGGACGCGTTGGATGAACTCGCCGAAGATGGGCAGGGCGGTCTTGCTGCCCTGGCCGAGCTGTCCTGTGCGGAAATGTATGCTGGGGTATTCGCCGCCGACCCATGCGCCGCCTACGAGCTTGGGGGTGACGCCGACGAACCAAGCATCGGCATGGTTGTTACTGGTGCCTGTCTTGCCGCCAAACTCCGTATCGGCGTAGAAGGGGCGTATGTACTGCCAGAGGCGGCCCGACGTGCCCGAGAGTCCGCCCTTGAGCATGGTCTGCATGAGGTAGGCCGAGCGGTAGGGGATGGCTTTCGTCTCTTTCTTGCGGGCCTGATAGATGAGGTTGCCGTCGCGGTCCTCGATGCGTTCCACCAGCAGAGGCATCTGGTAGCGGCCGTCGTTGGCTACCGTGCAGTAGCTGTTGACGAGCTCCAGCAAGTTGACGTCGCTGCTGCCCAGGACGAGGGCGCGTGTCTCCTGCAGCGGTGTCTTGATGCCCATAGCGTAGGCAGTCTTGGCGATGTTGCTCACGCCGCACTCCATGCCGATGCGCACGGCTATACTGTTGAGGCTCATGGCAAAGGCGCTCTTGAGGGAAACCTCCTGGTCGGAGAAGTAGCCGTCGGCGTTGTGCGGTGCCCACAGCTTGGGCTTGCCTGCTATGGTGTCGACGTAGGCGATGTAGGAGTCCGGGCGATGGTCGATGGGGTTGAGTCCCTGGTTCATGGCCTCGGTATAGACGAAGAGCTTGAAGGTGGAGCCCGGCTGGTGTCCGGCCCGCACGTTGTCCACCTGCCAGAAGCGGAAGTCGATGTCGCCCACCCAGGCCCGGACCAGACGGGTGTCGGGCTCGATGGCTACAAACCCCGAGTGCATGAAGCGGAGCATGTGGCGGACGGAGTCGATGGTGCTCATCTCCTGTTCCACAGGGCCGTCGTAGCTGAAGAGGCGCACGCGGTGGGGCTGGCTGAGATAGAGCATGACGGAGTCGCTGTTGCCCTGGAACTTCGTGTCGAGGTACTTGCCGTAGGGCGAGCGTCGGGCAATGTCTTCGGCAAACCCGGCTATCTCCTGGTGGCGTGCGTTCTGCCAGGGATTGGTGCGGCCCCAGTGCTCGTTGAACCGTTGCTGCACGACTTGCATCTGTTTCTGCACGGCTTCCTCGGCATAGGCTTGCATGCGCGAGTCGATGGAGGTGTAGATGCGCAGTCCGTCGGCGTCGAGGTCGAGCTTGTTGATGGCATCGTAGCCCGGCACAAGTCTCTCTTCGCAAAGCTGGTCGACGTGTGCCTTGAGTGCTTCACGGAAGTAGGGCGCCATGCCGTCCTGGTAGCTCTCGCTGGTGCGCGACCGCAGGGTGACGGGCAGCGTCAGCAGCGAGTCGAGCTGCCCGGGCGTGGCTTCCTTGCCGTCGAGGACGAGGTGCCCCAGGTCATAGACCTGCTGCAGCACCGTGTTGCGGCGGCGTAGGCAGTTCTCGGGGTTGAGGCGCGGGTTGTAGTAGCTGGTGGCCTTGAGCAGACCGACCAGGGTGGCCGACTGCTCGTAGGTGAGGGCATCGGGTGTCGTGCCGAAGTAGGTGCGTGCGGCCGTCTTGATGCCATAGGCGTTGCTGCCGAAGTCTACGGTGTTGAGGTACATCGTCAAGATGTCTTCCTTCGTGAAGAGCCACTCCAGCTTTGTCGCCACAATCCACTCCTTGGCCTTCATGACGAGAATCTTGATGCCGGGCAGATGTCCCAGCAGGCCGGTGGAGTATTGTGTGCGGACGCGGAAAAGGTTCTTTGCAAGCTGTTGGGTGATGGTGCTGGCACCCCGGGCATGTCCGCTGAGGATGTCCTTGCCGGCAGAGAAGAGTCCGATGAAGTCGATGCCGTGGTGCTGGTAGAAACGTTCGTCCTCGGTGTCGATGAGGGTGCTGATCAGGTTGGGCGATATCTCTTCGTAGGTGACGGGTGTGCGGTTCTCGTTGAAGAAACGTCCCATGAGCACTTCGTCGCACGTGTAGACCTCCGAGGCTTCGCTCACCACGGGGTCCTTGATGTCGTCGAAGCCCGGGGAGCGCCCGAAGAGGTAGCAGAAGTTGCAGTCGACGGCAAGGAAGAAAAGCAGGATGGCAACGATGAGGGTGATGAGCCAGGCTGCTGTGCTCTTGTACCAGGGACCGGAATAAATCCTGCGCAGCACGTTCAGGACGTGGGTGGGAAAAGCTTTGGGGTTCATCGTCTTGCTATTGTTGTGAGGCCTTGCGTAAGTGTCTACTCCTCGGCTTGGCACTCAAGTTCGTGCAGGATGTCGTCCTCCTGTTCGGGATGGAACCAACGGATGGTGTCGTCGTGGGCGAACCATGTCATCTGCTTCTTTGCGTAGTCGCGCGTGTTCTTCTTTATCTTCTCGGTGGCAAAAGGCAGCGTCCACTCTCCGTCCAGATAGCGGAAGACCTCCTTGTAGCCTACGGTGTTCAGCGCATTCTCTTCGCGGCGAGGGTAGAGGCGGCGTGCCTCGTCGACCAGTCCTTCCGCCATCATCTTGTCCACCCGAAGCGAGATGCGTCCGAAGAGCTCCTGACGTTCGCGCCTCAGCCCGAGCTTCACGATGCGGAAGGGCCGTGGCTTGCGCTCGCTGGTGAGGAAGGAAGAGTAGGGACGGCCCGTCGTGTAGCACACTTCCAGCGCATGCACCACGCGCTTGGGGTTGCGTGTGTCGGCCGCCAGGTAGTAGTCCGGGTCGAGCAGGTGCAGTTCGGCCCGCATGCCGTCGATGTCTCCGGCGTTGAGTCTGTTGCGGAGTGTCTCGCGCACCAGCGGGTCGACCGTCGGGATGTCGTCGATGCCATTGCAGACAGCGTCGAGGTACATCATGCTTCCGCCCGTAAGCAGGAGAGCGCGGTGCGTGCTGCTCAGCTCGGCGATGAGCTTCAAGGCGTTCTGTTCGTAGAGCGCCGCACTGTAGTAGTCGCCGATGTCGTGCGTGCCGACGAAGTAGTGTCTGACGCGTGCCTGCTGCTCTGCCGTGGGTGCCGCCGTGCCGATTTCCATGCCGCGGAATATCTGTCGGCTGTCACAGTTCAGGATAGGACAGCCCAGCTCTTCTGCCATCCGCAGGGCAAGCTCTGTCTTTCCCACGGCTGTCGGGCCAAGCAATACGAACAGCGTCATTCCCTATTCGTCTATCTCGTAGCCTTCCATGTCCAGCTCGTCGGCCTCGAAGCCGTCGTCGCCATAGAAGGTCTCGTCATCAGCCTCCTCCGTCCCCTCCAAAGGAGGGGAGAACCGTCCGTCTGC
This sequence comes from Bacteroidaceae bacterium, assembly GCA_017483665.1. GTDB lineage: Bacteria > Bacteroidota > Bacteroidia > Bacteroidales > Bacteroidaceae > Physcousia. The sequence goes on along the minus strand of JAFUVM010000119.1, from coordinate 7,776 downwards.
CTCGCCGTTCACCTCTCCTTCGGAGGGGACGAGGGAGGCCGGACTTTGCAAAGGCGGCTGACCGTGTCGCCGGTTCACGATGGCATTCCTTTCCCTTCTGCCGAAGACGTTCTCCGTGAGCTCCATCAGGAAGAAGCGTTTGCCCTCGGGGTCGAAGATATAGGCCAGGCGTTGGCCCTCGTCCTCGAGGTAGTCGCCGATGCGTGTGCGCGACATCAGGTCGATGTCCTCGTCGTAGCGCACGTCCTCGTTCTCCTGCAGGCTGATGCGGTGCTTCACGCGCCACTCGTCATCGCAGATGAGGAAGCTCTGGTTCAGTCGTTCCTCGTAGTTGCAATCTTCCAGGATGAGCTTGTGAAGCTCGGAGAACTTGGCATCGCTGTCAATGAGAATCTCCAGCACGAAGTCCTCTTTCTCTTGGCTGAAAAGGGTTAGTTTCAGTGTCATAATGAAAAGTAAAAAGGTGAAAGGTTGAAAAGGTAAAAACGTTTTAACTTTTTAATTTTTGAACTTTTAAACTTTTACCTGATGAATCCCCGTTCGCTGTTGCGAATGAAGTCGAGGATGTATTCTATTTCCGGGCTCATGGGAATCTCTTGCTCTACGCGTGCAAGCAGGTCGTTCAGCTTGCCTGTGCCCTGCAGGATAATCTGGTAGGCCATGTGGATGTTGTTGATGAGGTTGCGGTCGAAGCCCCGGCGCCGCAGCCCGACGTTGTTCAGTCCGCAGTAGGCCGCAGGGTCGCGGGCCACCAGGCTGAAGGGCAGGATGTCCTGAGAGAAGCGTGTGCCGCCGCCCACCATCGTGTAGCTGCCCACGCGGCAGAACTGGTGCATCAGCACGTTGGCGCTCAGGATGGCGTTGTCGTCGATGATAATCTCCCCGGCCAGCTTTGTGCCGTTGCCGATGATGATGCCGTTGCCGACGTGTGCATCGTGAGCCACATGCACGCCCTCCATGAGCAGGTTGTTGCTGCCCACGATGGTGCGTCCCTTGGCTGCCGTGCCTCGGTTGACGGTCACGTTCTCGCGTATCTTGTTGTTGTCGCCAATCTCTGCTGTTGTCTCCTCGCCCCGGAACTTGAGGTCCTGCGGAATGGCTCCGATGACTGCACCTGGGAAGAAGATGTTGCCGTTGCCGATGCGTGCGCCGTGGAGCATCGTCACACTGTTCATCAGGGTATTGTTGTCGCCGATGACAACGCCTTCGTCGATGTAGCAGAAGGGGCCTATCTCGCAGTTCTCGCCAATGACGGCCTTAGGGTTTATGTATGCCAGTGGACTTATCATATTCATTTACTGTTTTATGATTAACGATTTGTTTCTCTCTCCCCCCGGGAGAGATGGAGGGGACTACTTGTTATTGATGACCTGCGCCGTGAAGGTCGCCTCGGCCACGCAGTTCTCGCCGATGAAGGCATAGCCCTGCATGGTGCCGATGTTGTGGTGAAGGGGCGACACCATAGCTACGCGGAAGACCAGCGTATCGCCCGGCACGACCTTCTGCCGGAACTTGACGTTGTCGATGCGCAGGAAGTAGGTGCTGTAGGTTTCGGGGTGTTCCTTGTCGTGCAGGACAAGCAAGCCACCCGTTTGTGCCATGGCCTCTATCAGCAGGACGCCGGGCATGACGGGCTCGTTCGGGAAGTGACCCTGGAAGAATGGTTCGTTGCTTGTCACGTTCTTGACGGCCACGATGTAGTTCTCCCTGATGTCGATGACTTTGTCGACCAGTTGCATGGGATAGCGATGCGGCAGCAGTTTCTTTATCATACCCACATCCATCAGGGGAGTCTTGTTCGGGTCGTACTTCGGAGCCTGCACCTCGTGCTTGCGTATCTCCTTGCGCATCATGCGCGCGAACATATTATTAATAGTGTGTCCCGGACGGGTGGCAATGATGCGGCCTTTGAGCGGCTTACCGATGAGTGCCATGTCGCCGATGATGTCGAGCAGTTTGTGGCGGGCGGGTTCGTTGTCCCATACCAGCGGTTTGTGCTGCAGGTAGCCGAGTTCCGTGGCATCGTGGTGTTCGGCGCCCGTGAGCTTGCAGAGCTTGTCGAGGTTCTCCTGTGTGGTCTGCCGCTCGTAGATGACGATGGCATTGTCCAGGTCGCCTCCCTTGATGAAGCCTGCCGTAAGCAGCGGCTCAATCTCGCGCACGAAGACAAAGGTGCGGGCTGCGGCTACCTCGGAGGCAAAGTTCTCCATGTTGTCGAGTGTGGCAAACTGACTGCTGAGCACCTTGCTGTCGAAAGCTATCATGCTCGTGATGGAGAAGTCGTCGTCGGGGAGCAGCGTGATGCAGGCTCCGGTCTTGTCGTCGCGGAACTCCATCTTCTTGGTGATGTAGTAGTAGTCTTTCGGCGCATCCTGTTCGGCAAGGCCCACGCGCTGTATCTCGCGGACGTAGGGCTCTGCGCTGCCGTCCAATATGGGAAGCTCCGGTCCGTCGACCTGAATGAGCACATTGTCGATTCCCAAGGCATAGAAGGCCGCCATAGCGTGCTCCACCGTGCTGCAGCGCATGTCGCCTTGTCCCAGGACTGTGCCGCGCTGTGTGTCGATGACGTTCTCTGCCACAGCATCCATGATGGGCTGTCCGGGCATGTCCGTACGCTGTATCTTGTAGCCGTGACCCACAGGTGCAGGCAGGAAAGTTACCGTCAGGCGGAGGCCTGTGTGCAGGCCTTTCCCGCTGAGAGAAAAGCTTTCTTTGAGGGTATTCTGCTTTAACATTATATGTCTGTCGTTTGGTCGTTTAGTCGTTTGGTCGTTTCAGAGCGGTAGCAAATTCTTCACTCTTCGCTCTTCGCTCTCAGTTCTTCCTTGAGCATCCTTATTTCCTTCTTCATTTGGTTCATTTCGGCCCACATGTCGGGCAGGTTCTTGAAGACAGCGCTGCTCTTCCAGAAGTTGCGGCCCTCAATGGCGGGTGTTCCCTGGACGGCGGCACCTTCCTTCTTGATGCTGCTTGGTATGCCAGCCTGAGCCCCGGCCATCACGCGGTCGGCTATCACGGCGTGGTCGGCTATGCCTACCTGTCCGCCGAACATGCACCACTGGCCCACCTTCGTGCTGCCTGCGATGCCTACCTGAGCCGACATGACCGTGTGGCTGCCTATCTCGTCGTTGTGGGCTATCTGCACCAGGTTGTCAATCTTCACACCGCTGTGCACGATGGTAGCTCCCATGACGGCGCGGTCCACACACGAGTTGGCACCTATCTCCACGTCGTCCTCTATGATGGCGATGCCTATCTGGGGAATCTTCTCGTAGCCCTTTTCGGTAGGCTGGAAGCCGAAGCCGTCGGCACCGATGACACAGCCGGCATGGAGGATGCAACGGTTCCCGACCTGGCAGTCGTGGTAGATGACGGCGTTACTGTATATCTCAGTATTGGCTCCTACCTTAGCGTTGCGACCTATCGTGACGTGCGGATGCAGGATGCAGCCCTCGCCAATCTCCACACCTTCGGCAATGGCGACGAACGGCCCGATGTAGCACCGCTCGCCTATCTTTGAGCTGGGGTCGATGAAGGCCAGTTCGCTGATGCCCTCGCGCTTGGGCTTCATGCTCTCGTATATCTGCAAGAGCTTTGCCACAGCCTCTCGGGCATCGGCCACCTTGATGAGCGTCGGCTTCACTTCCTGCGTGACTTCGATGCCCTCGCTAATCAGCACGATGCTGCTCTCGGTGTCGTAGAGGTGCTGGAGGTACTTGTCGTTGTAAAGGAAACTGATGCAGCCGGGGCGTCCCTCCTCGATGCGGGCGAAGTCGCTCACCTTGGTTTCGGGGTCGCCAACCACAGTGCCGCCAATCAGTTCGGCTATCATTTGTGCTGTGAATTCCACTTCTGTGATTACTATTTGAAGAGTTACTATTTACTATTTAACAGCTCTGCCATCTGAAGGGCTACTTCTTTGGCTTTCTCGGCTGCCACTTGTGCAAAGTTCTCAGATTTATCGGCATAGATGATGGCACGACTGCTGTTGACCAGAAGACCGATGTCCTCTATCATGCCGTACCGACATACTTCCTCCAGGCTGCCGCCCTGTGCGCCGATGCCCGGAACAAGCAGGAAAGCCTTCGGTGCCACGCGCCGGATGTCTTGGAAGAGTTCACCTCTCGTAGCTCCAACTACGTACATCAGGTTCTCATCATTACCCCATTCGCGGCTCTTGCGTATCACCTTCTCGAAGAGCCGCTCGCCGTTCTTGTCCTCGGTCAACTGGAAGTCGAGCGACCCCTTGTTGCTCGTCAGCGCAAGCAGAATGACCCAATGGTTCCTGCCGCGGCCTTCCCCTGAAGAGGGGGAACAGTTCTCCCCCTTTAAGGGGGAGCCAGAGGGGGTCTGGGGGCTGTCTATGAACGGCGTCACACTGTCCTCTCCCATGTAAGGCGCCACGGTCAAGGCATCCACGTCGTATTCACCGAAAAAAGTGCGGGCATACATCTTGCTTGTGTTGCCTATGTCGCCGCGCTTGGCGTCGGCTATGATGAACTGGTCGGGATAATGCTGCTTCAGGTACTTCACCGTTTTCTCGAAGGCCATCAAGCCTTTCACGCCGAACGCCTCGTAGAAGGCCAGGTTCGGTTTATATGCGACGCAATAGGGCGCGGTGGCGTCGATGATGGCTTTGTTGAAAGCGAAGATGGGGTCCTCCTCCGTGAGCAGATGCTCGGGAACCTTCTGGAGGTCGGTGTCAAGCCCGACGCATAGGAAGCTCTGCTTCCTTCGTATGTTATCTATGAGTTCTTGTCTTGTCATATATTAAGTTTCTTTACGATGACTCTTATTAAGCCTATCACTACGGCAGATGCCAGGGCAATAACAATCCAGACTGTTGGGTAAGTCCATGTGAGTCCTTCCCACCCGAGCCATTGCTGTACGGTTGGAGTAAACCCTGCCGACACAGCTATTGCAACAAAGTCTGGCCAATGTTCCTTCCAGTCGGCTTTTATGCCTTCCCACGTCCATTCTTCCTTGATGTCATTCCATAGTCCCATATCTCTTATGTTGTGTAGTCTTTATAGTTCCGATTCTTTGAGTCGCTCGGCATTCTCTGCCACGATGAGGTGGTCGATGCAGTCCTGAATCTGTCCGTCCATGAAGGCGGGCAGGTTGTAGATGGTGTATCCGATGCGATGGTCTGTGATGCGTCCCTGCGGATAGTTGTAGGTGCGAATCTTTGCGGAACGGTCTCCGGTCGAAACCATCGTTTTGCGTCGGCTCGCGATGTCGTCCAGGTACTTCTGATGTTCCTTGTCGTAGATGAACGTGCGAAGGCGGGCGAGGGCGCGTTCCTTGTTCTTCGGCTGGTCGCGTGTCTCGGTGCATTCCACGAGAATCTCTTCGTCCTGGTTCGTGAAGGGGTTTCGCCAGATGTAACGTGCACGGACGCCGGACTCCACTTTGTTGACGTTCTGGCCGCCTGCGCCGCTCGATCGGAACGTGTCCCACTTGATGGCTCCTTCGTTGATCTCAACGTCGAACTCCTCAGCCTCAGGCAGCACGGCCACGGTTGCTGCTGAAGTGTGGACGCGGCCCTGTGTCTCGGTGACTGGCACACGCTGGACGCGATGCACGCCACTCTCGTATTTCATGATGCCGTAGACGCCTTCGCCCGTCACCGAGCAGACGATTTCCTTGTAACCACCCACGGCTCCTTCGCTGAAGCTGCTGACCGCCATCTTCCATCCCTTCTGCTCGAAGAACTTGGAATACATGCGGAAGAGGTCGCCGGCAAAGAGTGCAGCGTCGTCGCCGCCTGTGCCTCCGCGAATCTCCAGCACGATGTTCTTGTCGTCCTCAGGGTCGGCGGGGACGAGCAGAAGCTTGATTTCCTCCTCCAGCTCCGGGATGCGTTTCTCGCTCTCGGCAAGCTCATCGCGAAGCATTTCTTTCGTCTCGGCATCGTCCTCAAGGGCGAGCATCTCCTTGGCGTCTGCCACGTTCTGCAGACAGCCGATGTATTCCTTGCGGGCCTCAACGATTTTGCCGAGGTCCTTGTATTCCTTCGTGAGCTTGACATAGCGCTTCTGGTCGGCAATGACCGCAGGGTCGGTGATGAGGGTGCTGACCTCTTCGAAGCGGCTCACGAGCCCGTCGAGCTTATCTAAAAGACTGTTATTTTCCATATTTACCATATTCTATACTGTCCTCGGCAACACTGAGGCATCCGGCATCCTCTTCCGTTCCATATTCATATATGGTATCGCTTGGCAAGTCTATTCTGTCGTTCCAACAGATGCAAGTGCGACTTGCATCCAACTGCGCATTCTGAAAGAGGCCGCATACCGTTTCCAATGCCCTAAAATCGGGAATGGTGCGGATGTCCTCCTTTAGGTCGTACCTTACGACACGGCCATCGTCGAATTCAACTTCCAGCAGGAAGTCCTTCAGCGGACAGAATGACTTAATCTTAGGTATCATTTATCAAAGAGGAGAGAGTTTAACGATTTGTTGTGTCTTCCACATGTCGAGCAGTTCATCCTTGTGTTGAGCCATCCATTCCTTCACCATCTGTTGCGCACGGACAGGCATATCCCCTTCGGTCATCTCGCAGGTTTGGATGTCGAAGAGACCCACATACTCATTGTAGAGAGCATGGATGTGGGCAGGATCATGTTCTTTGGGTTTGAAGAACATCTTGATGATGATTCCGTAGAAACGTGCTATCTCAGGCATGGTGTTTATGTTTATTCTTTTTCTTGTGGGTCAGGTAGAACTGCCGCCAGGCGAAGACCATGACGACAAGTAGTGCTGCCACTAGGATGTATTCCATCATTTCCATTGTTCTTATTCTTTATTCTGAACCTCTTCCTGGGGGTTCTTTTTGTGTATTTCTCTGTTGATGCGGAGGTAAATCAGCATCCATCCGAGGGCGCCGAGGCTGTGCATGAGGCCATGAATCCAGTCGCTCTCCATGAATGCACGAATGGCCCATTGCCCAAGGAAGATAAAGCAAAAGATGCTGCCCATCTGCTTGAGCCAGTCCATCGTCGTGTAGTTGGTGATTTTCATCTCTTTCATCTCACATTTACCATTTAGCCATTTACCATTTACTATTTGTTTCTTTTTGGAGGCTATCAGTAGTTGAACTCGCCGAACTCGCTTTTGATGGTGAGGCTGCGCTTGCCTTCCTCGATGCGGCCGACGATTTGTGCGTCGATGTTGAAACTTTTGCTGATGGCGATGACGCGTTCTGCGTCCTGGGGAGCGACATAGACCTCGAGGCGATGGCCCATGTTGAAGACCTTGTACATCTCTGCCCAGTCCGTTCCGCTCTGCTCCTGTATGATGCGGAAGAGCGGCGGCACGGGGAACATGTTGTCCTTTACGACGCGGCAGTTCTCGCCGACGAAGTGGAGCACCTTCGTTTGGGCGCCACCCGTGCAATGTACCATGCCGTGGATGGCGGGACGCATCTCGTCGAGCATCCGCCTGACGACCGGGGCGTAGGTTCGTGTGGGGGAGAGGACAAGCTTGCCGACAGAACATTGACCATTGACCATTGACCATTGACCATTATCGGCGGTCGAGTCTTCGGGCGTAGCCAAATGGTCAATGGTCAATGGTAAATGGTCCGTGAGTTTATACTGCCCGCTGTACACCAGCTCATCGGGAACGGCGTGGTCGTAGCTCTCGGGGTACTTCTCCGCGAGGTACTTTGCGAAGACGTCATGACGGGCGGAGGTGAGGCCGTTCGAGCCCATGCCGCCGTCGTACTCCTTCTCGTAGGTGGCTTGACCCGAGGAAGAGAGACCCACGATG